>CAZQUP010000012.1:35436-55844 GCA_964596545.1 uncultured Desulfatibacillum sp.
AGAACCTGAACATCGGGGGGCTCACCCGCACCGGGCGCGACGCGGTGAACGAGCTCTCCGATGTTTGCCTCAACGCCCTCGAGCACACGCGGCTTCCGCAACCCGGGCTCTCCGCCCAGATCGCCTCGCTCACGTCCCCGAAATTTCTCTACCGCTGCTGCGAAGTCCTGCGCCTGGGAACCGGAATGCCCGCGATGTTCAACGCCGATGTGCTCGTGCTCGGCATGGTGAACCGCGGCAAGACGCTCGAGGACGCGCGCGCCAGCAGCCTGAACGGGTGCGTCGCCGGATTCTGCGACGGCAAGGACCGCATGGCCTCGAGCGGCTATTTCAATCTCGCCAAGGCCCTGGAGCTCGCCCTGAACGACGGTGTCGACCGCCTGACCGGCGAGCCGCTTGGACTGCGAACGGGGGACCCGCGTTTGTTTGTTTCCTTCGAGGACGTGCTTTCCGCCTTCCGCCGGCAGGTGGAACATTTTGTCAACCTCAAGGTGCGTTACGACGACATCGTGCGCACGATCTACGCCGAACACTGCCCTGTGCCCTTCACCTCGGCGTTAATCGAGGACTGCATCGCCGCCGCGACCGACTGGCATTCCGGCGGGTCGCATTACAAGATCGCCACGATCTCCGGGGTGGCCGTCGGCACGGTCGCCGACTCTCTTGCGGCGATCCGCACCCACGTCTTCGAGCGCCGGAGCCTCTCCATGGAGCGTCTGATCGAGGGCCTTGACCGCAATTGGGGGGGATGCGAGGATCTGCGCCTTGTTCTCGCGAACCAGAGCCCTCATTACGGAAACGACGACGAGGCCGCCGATGAACTTGCCGCCGCCGTCCAGGAGATCTTCTGCACGGCCGTCGAGCGGCACACCGACTGTCAAGGCGGCCGCTACTGGGTGGATCTTCTGCCCACCACGAGCCACATCGCCCTGGGGGAACTCACCGGGGCCACCCCCGACGGCCGTCGCGCCGGGGCCTGGCTCTCCGAGGGCGTGAGCCCCGTCCAGGGGCATGACCGCCGCGGTCCCACGGCGGCGATGCGCTCGGTCGCCAAGCTCGATCATGCCCGCACCAACGGGACGCTGCTCAACCTCAAGATCAGCCCTTCGTCGGTGCAAACCGACCGCGATCTGCACAAGCTCGCCGCCCTGATCCGCGGCTACTTCAGCCAGGGGGGCCATCACGTTCAGTTCAACATCGTCGACCGCGCGATTCTCCTCGAGGCCATGGAACACCCCGAACGGCATCGCAACCTTCTCATCCGGGTTGCGGGATACTCGGATTACTTCACGCTTCTCAGCCGCGATATTCAGCTCGAGATTCTCTCGCGCGCCGAGCACGGCCTCTGATGGCTCCGGGGGAAACGGGCCTCGTCTTCGACATCCGCGGTTTCAGCCTGCACGACGGGCCGGGGATCCGCACGACCGTGTTTTTCAAAGGTTGCCCGCTGCGCTGTCTGTGGTGCTGCAACCCGGAGTCCCAGCGGGCCCGGCCGGAGACGCTCTGGCTCGCCGAGCGGTGCATCGGCTGCAACCGCTGCCTCGAGGTCTGCCCGGCGGGAGCCGTCTCCGCCGCCGCAGACGGCTCCCGCCGCATCGATGCCGCGCGTTGCGACGGCTGCGGGTGCTGCGCGCTCGGCTGTCCCGGCGAGGCGCTCCAGGTGGTCGGCCGCCGGGTGAGCGTCGAAGAAGTTCTGGCCGAGGCGGCGCGCGATGCGCTCTACGCTGAGCACTCCGGAGGCGGACTCACACTTTCGGGAGGCGAGCCGCTCTCCCAGCCGGAATTCGCCCTTGAGCTGCTGCGGCGTTACCGCATCGACGAGAAAGGCGCCCATGCGGCGATCGAGACGAGCGGCGAGTCGGACTGGGAGATCCTCGAGGCGCTGCTTCCCTGGGTGGACCTTTTCCTCTACGACCTGAAGCATGTGAACCCGGTGGTGCACCGGCGGCTCACGGGTCGGGGAAACGAGCGAATCCTCGAAAACGCGCGGCGGCTTGCGGCTGCGGGAGCGGAGCTGGTGATCCGCATCCCGCTGCTCGACGGCATGAACGATGACCTGCCGACGCTCGCGGCGGCGGCCGATTTCATCTCCTCCCTCCGTGCGGTGCGCCGGATCGATCTTTTGCCCTATCACCGTCTGGGCGAGCCCAAATACCGGCGTCTCGGGCGCCGCTACGCCCTGGAAGGAAAAGCCGCCTGTCCGCCGGCGCGGGTCGAGGAGGTCCGCGCCTACTTCGCGGGGCGGGGCTTTGCGGTGCGGATCGGCGGCTGAAGCCAAGACCGCCGCAAGCTCAGAAGCGGCTGGATGCGTCCCAGCAGTGGGTGCAAAGCTTTTCCCGGGGAAGCCCGATCGCAGCCACCATGTCTTGCAGGCGCTGGAATTTCAGGGTGGTGAGATTGAGCCGGCGGCGGATGACCTCGATCATGGCCAAGTTTTCCGGAGATCCCGCATGCGCGTAGGCCGAAAGATCCCGGGGGGCGTCGCCTTCCAGCTCCTGGATTGCGCGGCGGCCGGCGAGGTCTAGAGTGGACCGTGAGGTGGAAAAGTTGAGGAACTCGCAGGGGTGGATGAGCACGGGACAGGCGGGCCGCATGTGGACTTCCCGCGCCCCGTACGCGTAAAGGTTGCCGATCGCGTCCTTGAGCTGGGTGCCCCGCACGATCGAGTCCTCGCAGAAGAGCAAGCGCTTACCCTCGATCAGGCGGCGAACGGGGATCAGCTTCATGCGGGCCACCAGATCGCGCATCGCCGGGTTCTGAGGCATGAAGCTTCGCGGCCAGGTCGGTGTGTACTTGACGAAAGGCCGCCGGTAGGGGATCCCCCGAGCCGCGGCGTAGCCGATGGCGTGGCCGATCCCGGAGTCCGGAATCCCGGCCACGTAATCGACCGGGGTCTCATCGCCGCGGGCGAGCGCGGCCCCGCAGCGGTTGCGCGCCTCTTCCACGTTGATCCCCTCGTATTCCGAAGCCGGGTAGCCGTAATAGATCCAGAGAAAGGCGCAGATCTGCATCTCGGGCCCCGGCGAAAGCCTTCGTTCCCAGCCTTCGGCGTCGAAAAAGACCGCTTCGCCGGGTCCGAGAAAAGCCTCCGTGCGAAAGCCGAGGTTGGGAAAGGCACAGGTCTCCGAGGCGACGGCGACGGCGTCGCCTCGGCGGCCGATGGCCAGCGGCGTGCGCCCCAGCCGGTCTCGTGCGGCGTAGATCCCCTTTTCGGCGAGCAGAAGAAGGGTCAGCGAACCGCGGATCGCCTCCTGGGCGGCGCGGATGCCGGCTTCGAAACTGTCGTGCTCGATGATGAGGTTGGCGGTGAGTTCGGTGGGGTTGACGCCCGCGCCGGTCGTGTCCGAAAAGTAGCGCCGCCTGCCGAAGGCGTGCCGGACGAGCTCCTCGATGTTCGCAATCCTCCCCACCGTCACCAGACCGAAGGTCCCCAGGTGCGAGGCCATGAAAATCGGCTGCGGGTCGGTGTCGCTGATCACCCCGATGCCCATCGTGCCCTTGAACTGCGGCAGATCCGGCTCGAACTTGGTCCGGAAGTAGCTGTTTTCGATGCTGTGGATCGAACGCTTGACTCCGTGCGCGTTGCGCACCGCCATCCCGCCGTAGCGCGTCCCGAGGTGAAAATGGTAGTCCGTTCCGTAGAAGAGATCGCCGGCGCAATCGGAGCGGGATGCGATACCGAACAATCCGCCCATGGCAATCACCCTCCTCGGGTCTCGGGGAATCGTTTCGCGTTCAGCGGATATCCGCGTGGTAGCGTTGCAGCGGGCGCACCTGGGGAGCGCCCTCCCGGCGGGCCGCGATGCCTTTGGCGGCGGCGATCGCGGCCGCCGTGGTCGTGATGTAGGGCACCCGGTGCCGAATCGCCGCACGGCGGATGTCGGAGCTGTCCACGGCGCTGCGGCGGCCGCTCGGGGTGTTGACCAAAAGCTGCACCCGGCCTTCGCGGATCGCGTCCACAAGGTCGGGTCGGCCCGTGCCGAGCTTGGGAACGGGAATCGAATCGATCCCCTTTTCTTGGAGAAAACGGTGCGTGCCCTCGGTCGCCATCAGCTGGAAGCCGAGCTCGCGGAAGCGGCGGGCGGGCTCGATGGCCGCGTTTTTGTCGCGATCGGCGATGGTGAAGAGGACCGTCCCCTCCAGCGGAAGCCTGCCGCAAGCGGCCTCCTGGGCTTTGAAGAAGGCCCGGCCGAACGAGTAGGACAGCCCCAACACTTCGCCCGTCGAGCGCATCTCGGGGCCCAATACGGGGTCCACTTCCGGGAACATGTTGAAGGGAAACACCGCCTCTTTCACCCCGTAGTGGGGGATGCGCCGCTCGCGCAGGCCGATCCCGGCGGTCGTTTCGCCCAGGATGACGCGGGTGGCGATTTTCGCCATGGACAGACCGCAGACCTTGGAGACGAGCGGCACCGTGCGCGAGGCGCGCGGGTTCGCCTCGAGGACGTAGACGGTGTTTTCGAAGATGGCATACTGGATGTTCATCAGCCCCACCACCCCCAGCTCGAGCGCGATGCGGCGAGTCGCTTCCCCGATCGTGTCGATATGTTTCGGGGCGAGGCTGATCGGCGGGATAACGCAGGCCGAGTCCCCGGAATGGATGCCCGCCAGCTCGATGTGCTCCATCACCGCGGGGACGAAGGCGTTCTTCCCGTCGCAGACGGCGTCGGCCTCCGCTTCGATCGCGTTGTCGAGAAAGCGGTCGATCAGGATGGGGCGTTGCGGGGAGACCTCGGTGGCGGCCCGCATGTACTGCTCCAGCATCGCCTCGTCGTGCACGACCTCCATGCCGCGGCCGCCCAGGACGTAGGAGGGGCGCACGATCACGGGGTAGCCGATTTTGCGGGCGACGGCGCGGGCTTCCTCGATGTTCCCCGCCATGCCGGCCTCGGGCATGGGGATCCCCAGCCGCTGCATCATCTCCCGGAACCGGTCGCGGTCTTCGGCGAGATCGATCGCCTCGGGCGAGGTGCCGAGAATGCGAACCCCGGCCGCGGCAAGCTCGCGTGCGATGTTGAGCGGGGTTTGGCCCCCGAACTGCGCGATCACCCCCTCGGGGGCCTCCTTTTCGTAAATGGCGAGCACGTCTTCCACGGTGAGCGGCTCGAAGTAGAGACGGTCCGCCGTGTCGTAATCGGTGGAAACCGTTTCGGGGTTGCAGTTGACCATGATCGCTTCCCATCCGGCATCGCGCAGGGCGTAGGCGGCGTGGACGCAGCAGTAATCGAACTCGATCCCCTGGCCGATGCGGTTGGGGCCGCCGCCCAGGACGAGCACCTTGCGCCGTCGGTCGACCGGCACGCGGTCCTCCCCGTGGTATGTCGAATAGTAATAGGCGGCGTTTTCGACGCCGCTCACCGGGACGGGCTGCCAGACGGGAGCGATGCCCGCATCGCGGCGCAAACGTCGGATCTCGCCTTCGGCCATGCCCAGAAGGCTGGCGAGATAGCGGTCGGAGAAGCCGTCCTCCTTCGCCCGCCGCAGAAGTACCGGCGGGATCGGTTTTCCCCGGTAGGCAAGGATCTCTTCCTCCAAGAGGACCAGTTCCTTCATCCGCTCGAGAAACCAGGGCTTGATGTGCGTCAGGCGGTAGAGGGCGTCAACGTCCGCTCCCTTGCGCAACGCCTCGTAGAGCAGAAACTGCCGCTCGCTCGTCGGGACGGCAAGCATCGCCATCAGGCGCTCGAGCGGCAGCTCATGGAAGTTTTTGGCGAACCCCAGCCCGTAGCGGCCGATCTCCAAGCTGCGGACGGCCTTCTGCAAGGCTTCCTTGTAAGTCCGTCCGATGCTCATAGCCTCGCCCACGGCGCGCATTTGCGTTCCCAGGCGGTCTTCGATCCCCCGGAATTTTTCGAAGGCCCAGCGTGCGAACTTGACCACCACGTAATCGCCCGAGGGTTCGAAGTCGGCGAGGGTTCCCCCTTTCCAGTAGGGCAGCTCATCGAGGGTCAGGCCGGCGGCGAGAAGCGCCGAGACGCGCGCGATCGGAAACCCGGTCGCCTTGGAGGCGAGCGCCGAGGAGCGGGATGTGCGAGGGTTGATTTCGATGACGACCAGCCGCCCGCTCCGTGGGTCGTGGGCGAACTGGATGTTCGTTCCGCCGATCACCTCGATCGCCTCCACGATGCGGTAGGAGGCCTCCTGGAGGCGCCGCTGGAGCTCCGGAGCGATCGTGAGCATCGGGGCCACACAGAGGCTGTCTCCGGTGTGGACACCCATGGCGTCGACGTTTTCGATGAAGCAGACGGTGATCATCCGATTTTTCGCGTCGCGGACGACCTCGAGCTCGAGTTCCTCCCAGCCGAGAACGGATTCCTCGATCAGCACCTGATGAATCAGACTGGCGGCCAACCCGCGGGCGGCGATCTGTCGGAGCTCCTCCGGGTTGTGGACAAGACCTCCGCCCGTGCCCCCCAAGGTGTAGGCCGGTCGCACGACGACGGGGTAACCGAGGGCTTCGGCCACGGCCTCGGCCTCGGCGACGCTCTGCACCGCTTGGCTGCGCGGCATGTCGATCCCCAACCGGGCCATGGTCTCCTTGAAGGCCGTGCGGTCTTCGCCGCGTTGGATGGCCTCCACGTTGACCCCGATGAGCTGGACTCCCCAGCGCGCGAGCACCCCGCTGCGGTGGAGCTCGGAGGCGAGGTTGAGACCGGTCTGGCCGCCGAGGTTGGGAAGCAGGGCGTCGGGACGCTCGGCGGCGATGATCTCCTCGAGCACCGTCGCGTTCAGCGGCTCGATGTAGGTGACGTCGGCCATCTCCGGGTCGGTCATGATCGTGGCCGGGTTGGAGTTGACGAGCACGATCCTGTAGCCGAGCGAGCGCAGCGCCTTGCAGGCCTGCGTTCCGGAGTAGTCGAATTCGCAGGCCTGGCCGATGACGATCGGCCCCGAGCCGATGATCAGAACCTTTTGGATATCCGTGCGTTTCGGCATAGGATGCCTTTCGCTGACCTTTTTCAGATGAACCGCAAAACGAGACGCATCCCCCGTCGTTTCCGGGGGGATTTCCCTCGGCCCGCTGCGGGCGGCGATCGATATTGCGGGCTTCCCAGGGGGGTGGAAAAGACGACTCTTGCTATGGCAAGACGGGGGGAAAATCAAGAGCTTTCCGGCTCGTTACTTTAGATCGGGAAAGGAAATTCTTGCGCGTTCCTTGTCTTTCGGCCGTGGGCGCAAGGGGCCTTCGGAACTGCAGAGCGGAGAAGGCGGTCCGGCGCTCCCGTCCAGCGGCGGCGCCCTCCGCAGGGCGTCTTACGAGGAGAAGGTTGTTTTTCTCGGACCCCCCGGTCGGACCTTGAGGTGAGGGAGGGGAGAAGGCCGAGGGGGGGGAATTCCACAGGATCGCATGCCGATGTCCTTTATGAGAAGGAGCGAAAACGTGAGCGGAGGCGATCTTCCCGTCACCGCCGTCCTTGCGGATTTGAGGCGGGCGCTTGCCTCCGATCACGCCGCGGTGCTGGTAGCGCCCCCGGGCTCGGGCAAGACGACTCTCGTCCCGACGGCCCTTCTCGATGAGCCCTGGCTTGCCGGCAAAACCATCCTTTTGCTTGAGCCGCGGCGGCTCGCCGCCCGGGCGGCCGCTTCGCGTATGGCGGCGCTTCGCGGGGAGCCCGTGGGGGAGACGATCGGCTACCGGGTGCGCCTGGAATCGAAGGTCGGGCCGCGGACCCGGATCGAAGTCATGACCGAGGGGGTTCTCACGCGCCGGCTCCAGGCCGACTTCGGCCTTGAGGGAGTGGGCCTGGTCGTCTTCGACGAGTTTCACGAACGTCACCTGGAGTCGGATCTGGGACTTGCCCTGTGTCTCGACCTCCGCCGGGTGCTGCGACCGGATTTGCGCCTGCTCGTCATGTCGGCGACGCTCGAGGCCGAGCCGGTGGCCGCTCTGCTGGGCGGCGCACCCGTCATCCGAGCCGAAGGAAGGGCCTTCCCGGTCGCGGTGCGCCACCTGCCCGACCCTCGGCCCTTGCCGTTTGAGCGCAAAGTCGCCGACGCCGTGCGATATGCGGCGAAGGAACAAGAAGGCGGCCTTCTGGTCTTCCTTCCGGGTGCGGCCGAGATCCGTCGCGTGGCCGCTCTGCTCGCGGGATCGGGGGAAGATCGGGGGCGGCTGGTTCTGCCGCTTTTGGGGACCCTTTCGCGGTCGGAACAGAGCCGGGCGATCATCGCGGCTCCCCCCGGAACGCGCAAGATCGTTCTGGCGACCTCGGTGGCCGAGACGAGCCTCACCATCGAAGGGGTGAACGGCGTCGTGGACGGCGGCCGGATGCGCGTTCCGCGCTTCGACCCCGCACGCGGCCTGACGCGCTTGGTCACCATCCCCGTGTCGAAGGCGGCGGCCGAGCAGCGCTGCGGCCGGGCCGGCCGCAACGGGCCGGGCGTCTGCTATCGCCTGTGGGGCGAGGCCGAGCACAAGTCGCTTGCCGAGCGGAACCGGCCCGAGATCCTCGAATGCGACCTCGCACCGGCGGCGCTCGAGCTCGCCCTCTGGGGCGTGCGGAACCCGCGGTCGCTCTCCTGGCTCGATCCCCCGCCGCCGGCGGCCTGGCGCCGGGCCGTGGAACTGCTGCGAATGCTGCAGGCGCTCGACGCCGAAGGCCGCATCACCGAGCACGGCCGCGAGATGGCGGCGCTGTCCCTTCACCCCCGGCTTGCGCACATGGTCCTTGCGGCACGCAACCGGGGGCAGGGGAAGATGGCCTGTCGCGTCGCCGCGATCTTAAGCGAGAGGGATTTCCTGCACTTCCCCGCCGGCAACTATGACGCCGACATCGCCCTGCGGCTTGAGAGGCTTGTTGGTGCGGAAGGGGGTCTTTCTTCGGGGGACGGCCGCTTGCGGGTCGACCGCGAGGCCCTGCGGCGCTGCCGCATCTTCGCCGCGCTTCTCGAGCGCCGTCTTGGGATCTCCCAGCGGGAAAAATCGGAAGGGGAGGCGGGGCGTCTGCTCAGCTGGGCCTATCCCGAGCGCATCGGCAAACGCCGGCCGGCGGCGGCGCCGCGCTATCTTCTCGCCTCCGGTCAGGGGGCCTTCTTCGGGGGGCCGGAGACCCTTTCGGCCGCCGAGACGATCGTGGCCGCGGTCCTTGACGGAAACCCCCGCGACGCGCGCATTTTTCTCGCCGCCGCCTGCGCCGAGGAAGCCTTGCTCGAGGATTTCGCGGACCGCCTCGAGGTGCACCGGCGTATCCGTTTCGACCGCGAAACGGATACGCTGCGCGCGCAGAGGCTTCTTTGTCTGGGAAGGCTTGAGCTCCGACGGGAGATCGATCCCCACCCCGATCCGGAAGCGCTCGCCGATGTCCTGATCGCCGCTCTGCGGGAGAAAGGGGTGGGGAGCCTTCCCTGGACGAAGAAGGCGCGGATGCTCCAGAGGCGGATGCGCTTTGTGCGGCGCTTTGCCGAGCGGCCCGAAGAATGGCCCGATGCTTCCGATGAAGCCCTGTCGGCCGACCTGGAAAGGTGGCTGAAGCCCTGCCTTTCGGGGATCCGGCGCCTGGCGGATCTTCCCCCCGCTCGCCTGGAAGCGGCCCTACGGGCGCGGCTTTCGCCCGATCAGCTCCGCCTTCTTGAGGCGTGGGCCCCGGAGGAGGTTCGGCTTCCCCACGGGCGGAGCTTTCGCCTCGATTACGGCGGGGAGACGCCGGTACTCGTGGCCCGGTTGCAGGACCTCTTCGGCTGCCGCGAAATCCCCCGGCTCGCCGGCGGGAAGGTTCCCGTCACCGTGTGCCTGCTCTCCCCGGCGGAGCGGCCGGTGCAGGTGACCGCCGATCTCGCGGGCTTTTGGCAGGGAAGCTATCGCGAGGTGCGCAAGGCGCTGCGCGGGCGCTATCCGAAACACGCCTGGCCCGAAGACCCGCTGCGGGCCGAGCCCCCCGCCCGAAACAGGCGCCGCCGCTCCCCCGTGGGGTGAACCTCTGCTTGGGATCTATTCCACGATGTCCGGCAGCCGGATCAGCAGGACCGGAACTTTGCTGCGGCGCAGCACGCTTCGGCTGACGCTCCCGATCACGGCCTCCTCGAGACGCCCCCGGGAGTGATAGCCCATGACGATCAGGTCGGCTCGGCGCGCTTCGGCTTCCTGAAGAATGCAATCGACCGGGTCCCCTTGGGTGACGACGATTTCGTCCGACCGCGTGTTCCGGGCGTCGAATTCCTTGCGGGCGCTGTCGAACATCTCCCCGAGGGCCTGGCGGATCATGGCGCCTTCCCGCTGCTTGCCGATCAGAATCTGTCGGATCTCCTGCTCGTGGGACTTGCGCAGCTCTTCCCAGCGCTCCTCGCCGATGAATCCCTGGAGATGGAGGGTCTGCTTGGGCGAGAAGTCCTCCATGACATACAGGATGGTAAGTACCGACCCGTACTGATTAGCGAGGCTGAGGGCGTATTGGAAAGCGTAGCGGGTCTGTTTGGAAAGATCAGTGGTGAAGAGGATGTTGCGGAATTGCGGAAGCTCGACGTGCATGGGATCCTCCTGCCGGTCTGATGGACCTCATCGAAACCCGGAGCCGAAAACGCGCACCCGCCGTGCGCGATGGAACCCCTTTAGCCCATTTCCCGCCGCCGCGCAAGAAACCTCCGCGGCCTCCGGGGCGTCGAAAACGGGCAGGCGAAAGCGCCTTTACGCCCAAGAGCGAAGAGGCTATGAACGAGGGAAAGTTCAGTTTCTCCATGCAATCCACCCCCGGCCGAAGGGCTGCGGACAAAGGATCGTTTTTCGATGATCGTCGGCTCCCTGATCAAACGATTGCCGGCCGCCTCGATCGGCCCTCCCGCGGGGCGGATGCTCTTTGCGTTCGCCCCGGACTCCCGCCGGGTCGTGCGGCGCAATCTCGCCTTCGCCTTTCCGGAACGAACCCCGGCGGAGATCGAAGCGCTGCGGCTGGGGGTGGAGCGGCATTACGGCAGGCTTCTGGTCGAGCTTTTGCAGATGGGCTTCTTTGAACCCGGGGACATCCGCCGCCGGGTGCGCTTTTCCGGCCTCGAGCGGGCGATCCGCGCCGTGGGAACGAAACGCGGCTTCATCGCCGTCTCCGCCCACCTCGGCAACTGGGAACTCGGCATGCAGGTGCTCCCGGCCTGCTTCGGGCGGCCTCTCACCGCGGTCGCCAAGAAGTTCCGGCGGGGCTGGATCGAAAACCACCTGCATCGCATCCGGACGCGCTTCGGAAGCCGCATCCTTTACAAAAAAGGCGCTCTTGCGGAAATGACCCGGATCGTTCGCGAGGGAGGGGTGCTGGCGATTCTCGTCGATATGGCGCGGCGCAAGGACGGGGTCGAGGTCCGTTTTTTCGGAAAACGCGCTACGGCGACACCGGCGCCGGCCCTGCTCGGTCTGCGCTGCCGCTGCCCGGTGCTGCCGGTCTTCTGCCTGCACGAGGCGGACGGAACGTTTGCGGTGCAGATCGAGGAGCCGATCGAGATGCTCCGCACGGGCAACCTCCGTGGCGATATCCTCGTGAACACTCAGCGGATCACCGCGGTGGTCGAGCAGATGATCCGCCGCCATCCCGAGCAGTGGCACTGGCTAATGCGCCGCTGGAAGGATTTCCACCCCGAACTGTACATTCCCGCCGGCCGCGGCGGGCCCGGGGAGGCGGCCGCGCGTTGAGGTTGCGCCGAAGGCGCAGCTTCGCCTCTCAGGCGGCGCCCGCTGCAACGCCGACGAGCTGCTCGATCTGCAGGCGCCGGAGGGTTTCCGGAAGCGGCCGACCGGTCTTCGGGTCCCAGCCCATCTCGCGCCAAAAATCCCGCACGAGCGGATCCACGTCGATCGTGACTCCGGCGAGAGGCCCTGTGGTCTGCGGCGGCCTGCCGAGCAGGCGATCGGGGAGGCGCACCGTTGCCGGGTCGATCCCTTCACGCAGGTTGAAGATTTGGCGCAGCGTCTGGATCCGCGCTCCCGTCTCGAGGGCCTCGGCGACATCCAGCTCCCAGCCCGTCACCGCGTTCAACAGCTCGATCAGGGGATAGTTTCCGAAAAACATCAAAGGCATGATGCACACCCCGGCGCAATTGCCCACCTGGAGGTAGCAGGAGGCCCGCGCGGCCATCGGCCCCTTGCCCTCAAGGGCGTAGCGCTCGAAGGCCTCGAAGCGGAGTTCCGGATAAGGCGCGAAGGCGCCCGCACCCCCGTCGAGGCGCGCCATCGGGGCCGCCGTGTGGCGCCCCGGCGTCGGGTCGGCCACGAACCCCGTTCCGCGCCCGGGGAGGAAGAGGGGGTTGTGCAGCCCCGGTTCCTGCCCGCCCACGTGCACGGCGCAGGCCTCGGCTCCCCTTCCGATCCGCTCCGCCGCGGCCTTGACTCCGTCGGCGAGAAGATCCCCGAGGCCCTCGCGGCGGATGATGCGCTCGAGAAGCGCGATCATCGCCGCCGCATCCCCCCAGGCGAGCCGGATACCGTCGGTGTCGGAGGACGTGAGGACCCCACGCTCGAAGCACTCGATGGCGAAGGCGAGCACGTGGCCGGCCGAAATCGTGTCCAGGCCGCTGCGGTTGCAGAGATCCTGGAGTTTGAAGACGGCCTCGAGATCGTGGCAGAGGCACAGGGGCCCGAAGGCGGCAAGCGTCTCGTATTCGGGCTTGTGGACCTCGCCCACGGGATACCGCCCTTCGGTGACCTTGCAGACGCCGCCGCAGCCGATGGGGCAGCCGCTGCAGGCATATTTGCGGGTCTGGAAGCGGATCACGGCGTCGGCGTCGGTGATTCCCGCGGCGCCGGGGAAGGCCTGTTCCCCGGCATGGAGCCAGTTCTTGACCGGAGTCGCCCCGCCGGCCAGGAGCGCTGCCGTGAAGCCGCAGGTCCCATAGCGCAGCAGCGCCTGCGGCATTCCGGGCATGTCGCGGATCTCGCGCGCGAAAGCGCTCGCCAGCGCGCTCAGGGAGGCAGGTCTGGCGACTTCCACGCGGCCCGTGCCCCGGGCGGCGACGGCCTTGAGTTTCTTGGCGCCCATCACCGCCCCGAGTCCCGATCGGGCGGCGATCCGGCCGCTGTCGTTCACGATCCCGGAGATCCGCGAGAGCCGCTCGGAGGCCGGGCCGATGCAGGCGACGCGGGCGCGCGGATCGGCCGTCAGACGCCGGATCTCCGTCTCGGTGTCGATACTGTCCTGCCCCCAGAGGGCGGAGGCGTCATGGAGGAGGATGCGCCCCTCGGCCGCCTCGAGCCAGACGGGCCGATCGGAGGTCCCGCAGACGAAAAGGGCGTCAAACCCCGCCGCTTTGAGGCCCGCACCGAACCGGCCACCCGCGTTCGCATCGCCCCATCCGCCGGTGAGCGGGGATTTGCCGCAGGCCATGTAGCGCCCGCCGGTCGGCGCCGGAGTGCCGGTCAGCGGGCCCGTCGTGAAGCCGAGAACGGCATCCGGCCCCAGGGGGTCGACCCCTGCCGGTTGCCGCTCCAGAATCACCCGCACGCCGAGCCCGTAGCCGCCGATGAAGGAACGGGCCTGGAGATCCGTCCAGCGTTCGATGGCGACCGTGCGTCGGGTCAGATCCACGAAAGCGATGCGCCCCCTGTATCCGCCAGCCATCCGTTCGTCCTCCTTCGGCGCAGTTTCCGACGACTATAGTCTGCGGCGGACGTTCCTGGCAAGGATCGACAAAGAGCCGGGGTGCGGATCGGTTGCAATCGGGGCGGGAACGGCTATCATGGCGTTGATGCGCGAAGGGTCTTCCGCCGCGGCGGACCGAAGGCCGGCGGCGAGGAGGGGGGGGCATGTGGAAATGGCTCAAGGCGTTCTCCCGGCGCTCTTCCCGCGGCGAAGAGCGCGAGGCGAACCTCTTTCAATCCAAGTACGAGAGCTTTAAGGAGCTGCTCCAGGCGAACAACCGGGCGCTCGAGATCATC
Source organism: uncultured Desulfatibacillum sp. (assembly GCA_964596545.1). GTDB lineage: Bacteria > Desulfobacterota > Desulfobacteria > Desulfobacterales > SpSt-501 > SpSt-501. The sequence goes on from CAZQUP010000012.1 coordinate 49,286, forward strand.
GCCGATCTCGAGTCCGCGGTGTACCAGGACAAACCGTTTTCTTTCCTCCATGTCGTTTCCCAGGCCGAGGCGCTTTCCGTCGAGGTCGATGCCATCGTGCGCCGCCTGAACGCGCTTTCCGGCGGACGCTACGCGGAGCTGGACGAGGTCAGCCGGCGGATCGGCGGCCAAGTGCTCGCGGAGCTCCTGCACAAGCGCCGCTTCGAGGACACGGGGTTCGTGCAACCGCTCGAGCGCCTGAGCCGCGAGAACCTGCAGGAAGTGGGCGGAAAAGCGGCCAACCTGGGGGAAATCGTCAACCGTGCCCATCTGCCGGTGCCTCCCGGCTTTGCAATCACCGCTTTCGCCTACCAGCTCTTTCTCGATTACAACGACCTCGGCGAATTCATCCGCCGGTGTCTCACGAAAGTGGACCTGGACGACACCGAGGCCTTGAGCCGCGCCGGCCAGGAGGTCCAGGAGAGGATCCTGCAGGCCGAGCTTCCCGCGGATCTCGATCAGGCGATCCGGCAGGCCGCCCGGGATCTGCGCGAGCGCTGCGGGGGGGAACTGCGGCTTGCCGTGCGCAGCAGCGCGACCAGCGAAGACACCGAGGCGAGCTTCGCCGGCCAGCATGCGACCATGCTCAACGTCACCGAAGAGGGGGTGCCGCAGGCCTACAAAGAGGTCGTGGCGAGCATGTTCAGCCCGCGGGCGATCTACTACCGGCGCCGCCGGGGCTACCGCGAGCAGGATGTCGCCATGAGCGTCGCCTGCATCGTCATGGTGCCGGCGGCCGTGAGCGGGGTGCTCTACACGCGCGACCCGAACGACCGCCTGCGCGACCGTATCCTGATCAGCGCCGTCTGGGGGCTTGCCGCAGACGCGGTCGAGGGGGCCGCAGCCACCGATTACTTCGAGGTCGATAGAGGCTCGCGGCGCGTGACGGTCCGACAAACGGCCTGCAAAGAGACCCGGCTCCGGCTCGATCCCCAGGGCGGTGTGCGGGAAGAGCCTCTGCCGCCCGAGCTGAAAGAGCGCCCCTGCCTGAAAGACGAGCAGATCGACCGCTTGGTCGATTACGGCCTGAAGCTCGAGGCCCATTACGGGGGCGTGCCGCTCGACATCGAGTGGGCGATCGACGAGAGCCACCGGATTTTTTTGCTGCAGGCCCGGCCGCTTGCGCGCCGCGAATCCGCCGCGGCGGTTGAGGTCGCTCGCCCGGCGGTCGAAATCGAGTCGGAAGAGCACCCCGTGCTTCTCCAAGGCGGTCAGACCGCAAGCGAGGGCACCGCCGCCGGAACGGCCTACGTGCTCAGTTCGGACCACATGCTGCACCACGTCCCCGAGGGGGCGATCGTCGTCACCCGCCAAACCTCCCCGCGCTTTGTCCCGCTGATGGGGCGGGTGGCCGCGTTCGTCACCGACGTGGGCAGCGTGACGGGGCATATGGCCTCGGTCGCCCGCGAGTTCCGCGTCCCGGCCCTCGTGGGTGTGGGCCGCGCGACGGAGGCGATCCCTCACGGCGAAGAGATCACGGTGGACGCCACCCGCCGGATCGTCTACCGCGGCCGGGTCAAGGCCCTGCTCGCCGCTCCTTCCCCGGTGAATCCCATGCGCGGCAGTCCCGCCTACCAGTTGGTGAAGTCCGTTCTGCGGCGGATCGCGCCGCTTCATCTCACCGACCCGCAAAGCGCACAGTTCACCCCCGCCCACTGCCGCACGATGCACGACGTGATCCGCTTCGCCCATGAAATGGCGATGCAGGAGATGTTCCGCATCGGAAACCGGCTGGATCCCGACGCGATCCACGCCGTCCCCGTTCGGGCCCATCTTCCGATCCGCATTCTCGCCGTGGACCTGGGAAACGGTCTGCGGACCGACCGCAGCCGGGGCTACGCCGAAATCGAGGAGGTGGCCTCGATTCCGTTCCGGGCCCTTCTCCAGGGGATGCGCCACGAAGGAGTCGACTGGTCGCAGAACGTCGGCTTCAGCTGGAGCGGCTTCGCCTCCATCGTCGCCCAGACGGCGATCCGCGATCCCATGAAAGAGGGCCGGATGGGCGAGCCATGTTACGCGCTGATCGGCGGGCGATACCTCAACTTCAATGCGCGCGTCGGCTACCATTTCACCACGATCGACAGCTTTTGCAGCCGCGAGGTGAACGACAATTACATCCTCTTTCACTTCAAGGGCGGTGCGGCGGATATCGGCCGCCGCACGCGGCGGGCGGTACTGATCGCGCAGATTCTGCGACGCCTGGGGTTCAAGGTCGATCAAAAGGGCGACATGGTGCGGGGGGAGCTCAAAAAATACGAGGAAGCGGCGATCCTGGAAAAGCTCGACCGGATCGGCCGGCTTCTCGGCGCCGTTCGGCTGCTCGACATGCATCTCGCCGAGGATCGTCAAGTCGAATGGTATGTCGAGCAGTTTTTCGCGGGCAATTATCGTTTTCTCGAGGAGCGCGCCGGATGAGGCCCACGGTGCTGGTCCTGGCCCTCTTCATCGCTTCGGCCGCGGCTGCCGCCGCCGAGCCTGCGGAGGAGGCCCGGATGCCGGCCGTTGGGGTGTTCCAGGCGGAGCGTCTCGGCGGGCGGGTCACGGCGGAGGCGCAATTCCGACGCGAGGCGGCCCCTCCAGATCCGGCGGCCCTTCCCCGCGGCCCGGCCAACCCCACCTGCTCCCCAGGCGACGGCCGGCTCCTTCGGCTGTCGCTCACCGTGCGGATCGATCTTCCTGCCCGGAGCCCGATCCGCATCGAAAACCACCTCTGGATGGCGCCGCAGAGCAACGCGCCCTGCTTTCTCCTTCGCTTGCGGCACGGTCTCAAGGATTACGAACAGGCTTTTCGCTTTACACCGCGGAGTGCCCTCCGGCGCCAGCGCGAACCCGCCTCACCGCGCGAAGCGAGGCTTCCGCCCGCCGGCTGGAGCCGGATCAAAGAACATCTCTACCCCTTTCCCGCCGGCTGCGAAGCGGTGCTCGAGACCTCGGGGCTTTTTTACCGGCTTCTTTCCGATCGCGCGGTTTCAAACAGCGCGGAGCCGCTCTGCGTCTTTCACAAGCGGCAGGTCCACCGCGTGCGGGTGGAGGAAGAGGAGCTCGAGGAGATCGCCTTCGATTACCTCGAACAAAAAGGCGACGCCGTCGAGCGGCGAAGCGGTAGGATGCCTGCCCGCGGCCTGCGCCTCTTTTCGGAGCCGGTCGGCGCCTTTCGCGGCGAGCGGGAGGAATTCTTCAAAGACGGAACCCGCCTCGTGCTGAGCCGGCAGGAAGGGATCCCGCTTTCCGCCGGTTTTGAGCTTCCCCTTCTCGGCTGGGTGGACCTGCGGCTTGTGGAACTGCAGTGGGAGGCGGCGACGTCGTCTGCGCCCTGATGATTTCAGCGTCCGGGAAGGAGGCGGAAAATATGCGCCGAGCGTTGTTCGGCGACGACGGCGCGGGGAAGCCCCAGAACGGATCGGAGCCGTGCCAGTTTCTCCTGTAGGGACGCAGGCGATATTCCCGGATAACGATGACGGTGAAACTCCGGCGGCGCATGCGAGCCGGGAAGGTACACCTTGGCCCGCTTGAGGGCGAGGCGTCCAGCGGCGAGAGCCCGGCCGGCGAGACGGCTGCCGAGAGGCGGTGCCGGCAACTCAGGTTCCCGGGCGGCGATTCCCGCGATCACTTCAAGCATCCGCTCGCAGGCGAGCGGCCCTTCCCGCCCCGCCAGGTGGCGGTTCACGAGCCGCTCCCGCTCCTCCCCTTCGGCGGGCCCCAGCTTTCCCGTCAGCACCTCATGAATGCCCGTGATCAGCTCCTCCCGCGTGAAACAAGCATGACTCAACCCGTGGGGCAGGCGGTAAAAGGTGTCGTCGATCGCTACGCTGACCGCGGGCCGGTAGGTGAAGGCCGGCACCCGCATCACGTAGGCCTCGACTCCGGTGGTGCACCCGTTGTGCACGAGCGCGCGCGTCCCCAGTAGCCAGGGGACGACGTTTCCCTCGTTGGTCACGTGGACGTTCTCGAAATCCCGCGCGATTTCCCGGTATGCGGCCTGCCCTTCGGTGGGGTGCGGCCGCACGATGATCGAAAGACGCGGAAAGGATCGCGCAAGCCGGGGGATGATCTCCAGGAAGGCGCGAAAGACGGCCGTCTTCTGCGCGTGCAGAGCGCGGGCGAAATCGAGCGGCATGCCCACCCCCGCTTTGCCGAAGACCGGGCGGCCTTCCTCCAAAGTCCCGGGTCGGAAGAGGTTCTGAGCGGGAAAGAAAGCGTTCACATGGTTGAAGTTGGTGTTGACGAGCAGGTAATCGCCATAGCGCTCGTGGATGCGCCGGACGTCTTCGTCGTAGAAAGACCGCAACTCGGGACGGAGCATGTCGTTGCGGGGGTTCCCGGTGATGTGGATGGGGAGATCCTGCGGCAGATGCGGCCAGTTGCGCCACAAATCCGCGTTCTCCTCGCCCCAGGCGAAAAGGTGGGCGATAAAGCGGATCGCCGCGGAGGAAAGGCGGCGCGAGTAATAAATTTCGGGCGGCAGGTGCACGAGGGCTTCCTCGTCCCAGGTGAGGATGCGGTGCCCGAGGCGCCGCAGGATGTGGAACATGTTCAGGTTGCGGGCGGTCATGCTTTTGTTCAGATAGAGCCCGCGCCGGAAGGAGGCGATCTGCAGATCGATTTCGCGGTGCGAGCCGAGAATGGAGACGAAGCCGCGCTGCGCCGCCAGGCAGGCGAGCAGCAGCTTCGCGTCGAGCTCGCGCACCTGGTTTTCGACGGGGATGATGAGCGGGGGGGTGTCGGCCATGGGATGGGGAGATTCTCCTCGGCTACCTCACGCGGATGCGGTAAATGGTCTCGGTGACCGGCTCGACGGCGAGCGGGACGCGGGGCCCGCCGAGGAGCGCCTGGAAACGCTCCAGCCGTTCGGCAACCTGCGGCAACGGCAATCCGGGGTAACGATGGCGCTGAAACTCCGGCCGGTTGTGGGAGCCGGGCAGAAAGGATTTCACGTGGCGCAGAACCGCTAAGCCCGTGGAAGTCAGGCCGCGATCGAGGCGTCGAAACCCGCCGCCGGCGGAGGACCGCGCCTGGCCGGCGGCGATGTCCTCGAGGACCTTCACGATCCGCTCGCAGGCGAGAGGTCCGTCCGGTGCGGCCAGATGACGTCGCAGCAATCGACGACGCTCCTCTCCGTCGGGGGGACCCAGCGACCCCTGCACGATCCGCCGCAGGGTGGCCGCGAGCTCTTCGAACGTGAAACAGTTGTAGCTCAGGGCGTTCGGCAGACGGTAAAAGCCGCTGTCGTAGGCCTCGTTCACCGTCGCCCGGTAGCTCAGCGCGGGAATGCCCAGCTCGAAGGCTTCCACCCCCGTGGTGCAGCCGTTGTGCACCAGGGCGGTCGCTCCCAAAAGCCAAGGGACCACGTTTCCCTCGTTGGTGACCCGGACCCGGCGGCAATCGGAGGCGATCCGGCGGTAGATCTCGTGGCTTTCGGTCGGATGGGGGCGCACCACGACCGTAAAATCGGGAAACGCCGCCTCCAGACGGGGGATCATCTCCTGGAAATCGCGGAAGAGGGCGAGCTTGTGGTCGCGCAAGCCCTCGGCATAGGTGCGGCTCATGCCCCGCGCGGCACGCCCGAAACGCGGCCTTTGCCCCGGGCGCTTGACGGGTTTGAAGAGATTCATGTCCGGCCCGAAGGCGTTCACGTGGTTGAAATTGGTGTTGACGAGAAGGTAGGGGCCGCACTCCCGGCGGATTCGGGCGAGGTCCAGGGCATAATAGCCGTGAAGTTCCCGCCGCAGCAAGTCGCTCCGCGGGTTGCCGGTGACATGGATGGGGATTCCGGGGGGCAGGTGGGGATAGCCTCTCCAGAGTTCCGCGTTTTCTTCGCCCCAGGCGAAAAGATGACTCACGTATCGGATGGCCCGGGGGTGCAGGCGGCGGGAAAAGTAGGTTTCGGGAGGGAGGTGGACGAGCGCCTCTTCGTCCCAAGTGATGATCTCGTGGCCGTACTTCACCGCGACCTGGAAGAAGAGCAGACTGCGGACGGTCATGCTTTTCGAGAGGTAGATGGCGCGCGGAAAGCGGTCGATGCGCATTTCCATATCGCGCCGGGCGCCGATGACCGAGGAAAAGCCCCGGCGGGCGGCGATGCAGGCGAGCAGCAGCTTCGGGTCGAGCTCGCGGACTTGGTTTTCGACGGGGATAAGAAGCAAGGGCTCGGGCCGGGGCATCGGGCGGTTTCCTTTGTGTGCCGGCGGTTCGGAGGCGAAATCGCGGTTTCTTCGGCCTTTACGGCAGGGGGGTCGCGAGGGAGGTCTCCCGTCCCTCGGACGGAGTGGACGTTTTCTCACCCTGCGTGTCGAAGGCGGGGCGGTCGATTGGGCAAAGTTTCGCTTCGCCCCGCCGCAAAAGCATCTCGGCGAGTTCCCAGTCCTCCGGGTGGTTGACATCCAGGCCTTCGGCGCCGCGGGTGAAAAAAGGCATCAGCACATGCCCGGCGATCGTTCCGGTTTCGAAGACGACCCGGCTCCAGGCGATCTCCAGGCTTGCGTTCTGCACGTAAACCGGGGGAAGCGAAGGGTACTGGCTG
>CAZQUP010000013.1:0-15685 GCA_964596545.1 uncultured Desulfatibacillum sp.
AACTGCGCGCTGTGTTGCTTTCGTTTCTTGCTCATCTCAGATCCTCCTTCAAGGGCCTGATTCAGAGCTTACCACACTGTCCAAATTTTGAAGGCCACCGCTCGGTTCCCGGTCCTGAGACCGGTTCGTCTGGCTAACCCAATTCTAGCGGAAATCACACGGAAGTTACCTTGACTTAGACATTTCGCCAAATATAATAGCGTCAACTTTCGAAGCGGGGTTTTCGGAATGGACGTCGACAAACCGCAGGTCGTCCCAACGCCCAACCTGCCCGGGGCCGTTCAGCGGATCGAAGAGGTGGCCAAGGCGCTGTCCGACCAGATCCGCATCCGCATCCTGGCAAGCATCGGCGAAGATCCGCTCAATTTGCAGCAGCTGACGCAGATGTTCGGGTTGGCCCCTTCCACGATGTCGAAGCATCTCAGCCTGCTGGAGGATGCCAACCTGATCCTGGTCCAGCGGGTCGGCAAATGGCGCTACTTCCAAGCCGCGAACAACACCGAGGACCCGATCGCCGGAGGTGCGCTTCGATGGGTGAACGCCGTCACCGCCGCAGATCCGCTGTTGGAATCCGATGCGGCCCGAAGGGCGGTGGCGTTGACCCTCAAGCCGGCGCCGCCTCCCAAAGGCGAGCGCCAAAACGTCCTGTTTCTTTGTACCGCCAACGCTTGCCGCAGCCAGATGGCGGAAGGGATATTGCGTCACTACGCCGGACATCGCTTTGAGGTCTACAGCGCCGGCGTCTTTCCCCGCCCCATTCCGCCCCTGACCGCGGAGGTGATGCGGGAAATCGGTATCGACATCGGCGATCAAAAACCGAAAAGCGTTATGACCCTGATCGGGCGCAAACACTTCGACTATCTGATCACCGTATGCCCCCTCGCTGAAAGCCAGGTGCCCGTGTTTCCCGGCGTTACCCGAAGATTGCACTGGCCGATGGAGGATCCGCTCCAGGCGACCGGCACCAAGCGGGCTCGGCGGGCGCTGTTTCGACGGGTCCGGGACGAGTTGGTGGAAAAAATCCGCGACTGGATCGAGGAGTCTCCGGACCGAGACGCTGCGGAGAGAAAAACGGTCAGCCGTGGCTCGAAAAAAGCTTCCTCCGCGCCTGCTCGACCAATAAAGGCACGAACGCGATCGACTTCCTCCCGCAAGCCGGCGAGACGAACCTCAAACCGCAAAAAGGAGAAGAACCATGAAGCACAAGCTGTCTAAGGCAATGGCCGTCCTCATCCCCCTCCTGGCCCTCTGGGTGACCGGGACCGTTTCCGCCCAGGTGGCCATCGATCCGGCGCTGCCGGACTACAAGCCGGTGGGGGGCGTATCCGGAAACCTCAAGAGCATCGGCTCGGACACCATGAACAACCTCATGACGCTGTGGGCCGAGGGCTTTTTGAAGATGTACCCCAATGTGCAGATCGAAATCGAAGGCAAGGGTTCCTCCACCGCGCCGCCGGCGTTGGTCAGCGGCACCTCTCATTTCGGCCCGATGAGCCGTGAGATGAAGAGCGCCGAGATCGATGCCTTCGAGAAACAATTTGGCTACAAGCCCACGGGACTGGCCACCTCGATCGACATGCTTGCGGTCTACGTCCACAAGGACAACCCCATCAAGGGGATGTCGCTGCCGCAGGTGGATGCGGTTTTCTCCAAAAACCGCAAAGGCGGGCATCCCGAAAACATCACCCGTTGGGGCCAGCTCGGCTTGAGCGGCGATTGGGCCAACCGTGCGATCAGCCTCTACGGACGCAACTCGGCATCCGGCACCTACGGCTATTTCAAAGAGCACGCTCTGTTCAAAGGCGACTACAAGGACGAGGTCAAGGAGCAGCCCGGCTCCTCCTCCGTCGTTCAGGGCGTGGCGAGCGACAAGTTCGCCATCGGCTACAGCGGAATCGGCTACAAAACCGCAGATGTGAGGGCGGTGCCGCTTTCCGAAAAAACCGGTCAGAAATTTGTCGAGGCCATTCCGGAAAACGCCTACACCGGCGAGTATCCGCTGGCGCGGATGCTCTACGTTTACGTGAATCACAAACCCGGCACCCAGCTCGACCCGCTGCGCCGGGAGTTCATCCGGTACATTTTCAGCAAACAGGGCCAGGCGGACGTGGTCAAAGACGGCTATTACCCCTTGCCGGCTGCGATCTGCCGCGAGGCGCTGAAATCGGTCGGGATTCAGCCGAATTTCTAATTCGATCCGGCCGTTGAACCCCTAAGCGTGCACCGCCTCCACCGCCCCTCGCGATGGAGGCGGTGCGCCAACCCACGGATATGCATATGCCGGTTTCTCCCGATCAGCGCCCGAAAGCGATCTCCGGAAGGACGCGTCAACGGAAGACCCTTCCCTCGGTAAAATTGTGGAACCGTGTCGCCGGAACCCTGATCACCTTGGGCGGTTTGGGAACCATTGCGGCCGTCATGCTGGTTTGCATCTTTCTGGTCTCCGTCGTCATTCCCCTTTTTCAGCCGCCGGACATCCAGGTTCTCCGCAAAGCGACCTTGGCCGAAAGTGCTGAGGTGGCGCAGCACTTGGGGCTGAACGAGTACACCACGATGGGGTGGATCATCGATAACGAAGGGACGATCCGCTTGTTTCGTCTGGATAACGGCGAAGAGCTTCACCGGCTGCGCCCGCTCGGCGATCGTCGGCCCTCCGCCGCCGCCTTTTCCATTCGGGACGGGGTCGTGGCCTTCGGGTTCGACGATGGAAGCGTTCAGTACGGGACGGTGGACTTCGCCACCCGGTTTTTGGAAGCCGACAAGGTCCCCGAGGCCATACGCGGCATCGGTTTCGGAAAGGCCGTTCCGTTCGAAAACGGCATGCTCGAGCGCACCCCCGAGAATCAATATCGACTCCAAACCCTATCGATCGATTTGAAGGATCCCGTCCGCCTGGAGGAGGGAGCTGCGGTCCGCCTGATCGACGTCTCGATGAAATCCTCCGGGCCGGTCATTGCGGCCCTGACCGAAAGCCGCACCTTTCATATCGACGAGGTCTCTACAAGGAAGAACATCCTGACCGGCAAGGTCACCGTCGAGCTCTCCGGCGGGAAGATGAAATTGGATGTGCCGCAAGACGATCCGGAGCCCTCCCACTTGATTCTGACCGGCCTCGGCGACAACGCCTTCATCGCCTGGGCGAGCGGACGGCTGGTCCGTCTGGATACCCGCAATCCGGCCGAACCTTTCGTCATCGAGGAGATCGATCTGGTCGAGGAACCCGAACACACCCTGACGGCGCTGACGACGCTCATCGGCAAGACTTCGCTGGTATCCGGCGACAGCGCCGGACGGGTGCGCATCTGGTTCCGCATCAAACCCGAAGGCGGCACGAACACCGCCGACGGCGCCAAAACGGTCTTGGCCCACGAACTGCCGAGAGGAACCGGAAAAGTCACCGCGTTGAAAGCTTCCGCGCGGACGCGGATTCTGGCCGCCGGCTTCGACGACGGAAACGCCCGCTTGTTTCACGCCACGAGCAATCGGCTGCTGGGCGAGGTCGTCTTCCCGGAATCATCGAAAAGCGAGCCTTTGCAACAGGTGGCCCTCTCGCCGAAGGATGATGTGCTCGCAGGCATCGCCGGCAGCGACTTCGCGCTCTGGACCTTGCGGATCCCGCACCCGGAGTCCTCCCCGGCGGCGATTTTTCTGCCCGTTTGGTACGAGGGCTACGATCAGCCTCAGCATGTCTGGCAATCCTCGAGCGGGACGGATGACTTCGAACCCAAGTACGGTCTGCTGCCGCTGATCTTCGGCACGATCAAGGCGACGTTTTACTCGATGCTTTTTGGTGTGCCTCTGGCGTTGCTGGCGGCGATCTACGCGAGCGAATTGATGAACGTCAACCTCAAAGGGCGGGTCAAAACCACGATCGAGATGATGGCCAGTCTCCCCAGCGTGGTGCTCGGTTTTTTGGCGGCCATCATCGTCGCTCCCTTCGTCGAAACCATCGTCCCCGAGGTGCTCAGCGTTTTCGCCACGGTGCCGTTTTCCGTGCTGCTCGGAGGGTATCTTTGGCAACTGATGCCGGCGCAGTCGCTTCCGCGCTGGGATCGGCTCCGTGCGTTGGGCGTCACCGCCGCCGTCGCTTTCGGAGTGGCGCTGGCCTTTGCGATCGGCCCGGTCGTCGAAAGGCATCTGTTCGCGGGCGACATCAAAGCCTGGCTTTCCGGCCATGCCGGAACCGGCGCCGGCGGGTGGATGTTTCTGCTGCTGCCCTCGATCAGCCTCTTGGCGGCCGTTCTGCTGACCAGCCGCATCAATCCGGCGCTCGCGCCACGCTACAGCGGCTGGTCCTCCACGCGGGTGGCGGCGGCGGAGTTGCTGAAATACCTGGCGTCCGTAGCGGCGGTGCTGACGGTCGCCCTCGGTATCGCCCATCTTCTCGCCGAGGGGCCCTTCGATCTGTGGCGCCTGGATCCGCGCGGGAGCTTCGTCGATACCTACGTTCAGCGCAACTCCCTGATCGTCGGCTTCATCATGGGATTCGCCATCATTCCCATCATCTTCACCATCTCCGAGGATGCGTTGTCCGCCGTTCCGGAGCATTTGCGCAGCGCTTCGCTCGCCGCCGGGGCGACACCCTGGCAAACCGCTCTGCGGATCGTCATTCCCACGGCCGCCAGCGGTCTTTTCTCCGCCGTCATGATCGGCTTCGGCCGAGCGGTGGGGGAAACCATGATCGTCCTCATGGCCGCCGGCAACACCCCGTTGATGGACTGGAACATCTTTAACGGGTTTCGCACCCTTTCCGCGAATATCGCCGTGGAGCTGCCCGAGGCCGTCAAGGATTCGACCCACTTCCGCATGTTGTTTTTGGCGGCGCTGGCCTTGTTCGTGATGACCTTCGTGTTGAACACCGCCGCGGAAACCGTACGGCAACGTTTCCGTAAGAGGGCCTTCGAGCTATGAACCGGAAACTGACCTCCAGCCCTTCCCAAGGGTCGCTCGGAGCCGGCGCCGCAGCCATCGCCGAGCCCTCGATTCAACCCTCCACGCCTGCGGTTCGGCGTCGACCGAAAGGCATCAGTCTGCTCGCGCGCGGAACCGCCCCGGTCTGGCTGACGGGCGGAGCGATGAGCGTCTGCCTCATGATGATCGGCGGCCTTCTGGCGTTCATCTTTTTCCAAGGAGTCCTGACCTTCTGGCCGGTGCCGATTGTCAAGATCACTACCGTCGGCGGCGCGACCTTCTTGGGTGAAGTCACCCGGGACGATACCTATCGGCCTGAGCCGACCGTCATCGAGAAGCTGCCGGAAGCGGCCCAGGCGGAGGTCCGCAAAATGCTCGCCGCATCGGAAGGGGTCTCCCACCGGCGCCTGCTTCGAACCGGAAACTACGAGCTGACCAACGAGCATTTCACCTGGGTCAGCGATTTCGAAATCGCCTCCGGCGGCGAAACCCTGCCGCCGTGGGCGCTCGTTTTCGAGCGTCAGGCCTGGGGGCGTTTTTATGGGGAACCCAAGGCCTTCCTGATCGACTCCGTTGCGGTGGCGACCGCGCCGGAGGAAATCTGGAACCATTTTGAGCGCTACCATCCCGAATCCCGACGCCGTTGGTCCCAGGCGAGAAATTTGGAAAAACATACGATCGGGGAAATCAACTACCGTCTCGAGCAATCGCGCCTGAGGCTGAGAGAAGTCGAACTGCGGTTCGGCAAGGACTCGGAACGATGGCGTGAACAAAATCGGATCCATGCCGCGGTGGAGGCCGATCTCCAGCAAGAATTCGAAACCGTCCAGCGTTCCATTCAGGAACTGCGCAAGGAAAACTCCCGGTTCAAACTTGAGGTGGTGACGGCCGACGGCCGCGAAAAGAGTCTGGCGATCGATGAGATCGTGCGAGGCTATCCGGCCAACCGGATCGGCGCTTTGGAGAAATGGCGGATTTACCTGTCGCGCTGGGGGGAGTTCCTTTATGACGATCCCCGCGAAGCCAACAGCGAAGGAGGAGTCTTTCCGGCCATTTTCGGGACCGTGGTCATGACGCTTCTGATGTCTCTTGCCGTGGTTCCCTTCGGGGTGCTGGCGGCGCTTTATTTGCGGGAATACGCCAAATCCGGCCCGCTGGTGAGCTCCGTGCGCATCGCCATCAACAACCTCGCCGGCGTGCCCAGCATTGTCTTCGGCGTTTTCGGGCTGGGTTTTTTTTCCTACATCATCGGCGCTCGTATCGATGATCTCTTTTTCTCGGCCAAGCTGCCGAGCCCGACTTTCGGCACCGGCGGCATCCTTTGGGCCTCACTCACCCTGGCGCTGTTGACGCTGCCGGTCGTGATCGTGGCGACCGAGGAAGCTTTGGCGGCGGTGCCGAGCTCCATGCGGGAAGGCTCTTACGCCTGCGGAGCCAGCAAATGGCAGACGATCCGGCGGATCGTGCTGCCCCGGGCCATGCCGGGGGTCATGACGGGGATGATCCTGGCCATGGCCCGCGGGGCCGGGGAAGTGGCCCCGCTCATGCTGGTCGGGGCGGTCAAACTGGCTCCCGAGCTTCCGATCGACTCCATCTTTCCCTACGTCCATTTGGAGCGCAGTTTTATGCACCTGGGCTTTCATATTTACGACCTCGGCTTTCAGAGTCAGAACAGCGAGGCGGCCAAACCCATGGTGCTGACGACTACGCTGCTGCTGATCGTGATCATTTTCTTTCTCAATGCACTCGGCGTTTATCTGCGATCCCGATTGCGCCGGAAATTCGCATCTTCGGTTTTTTGAGGAGGTCCTGTCCCATGGATATCGGACTCAACGGGCTGATCGGCGCCCCTTCCTCGGCGCAGGGGCGTCCCACGGGCTCGAGCCGCCTGGCGGCGATCGCTGCGGGCCAGCGATTCCCTACCGAAACCCACCCCCAGCTTCAAGAGGAGCCGGCCGTACTGGAGATGCGAAACTTTTCGTTCTTCTACGGCGAGGCCCAGGCGTTGTTCGACATCTCGATGAAGATCCCCAAAGGAAAGATCACCGCGCTGATCGGTCCGTCCGGGTGCGGCAAATCCACCCTGCTGCGCTCGGTCAACCGGATCAACGATCTGATCAGCGGAACGCGCATCCAAGGCGACATCCTGCTGTCGGGGGATTCGATCTACAGTCCTTCCGTCGATGTGATCGAATTGCGCAAACGCATGGGGATGGTCTTTCAAAAACCCAATCCCTTCCCGTTGAGCATCTACGAAAATGTGGTCTATCCCCTGCGAATCGACGGGGAACGGGACAAAAAAACGCTCGACGCCGTCTGCGAGCGCAGCCTCAAGGCCGCCGCCCTGTGGAACGAGGTCAAAGACCGCCTACAGGAAAGCGCCTTGGGGCTCTCCGGCGGGCAGCAGCAGCGATTGTGCCTGGCACGGGCGATCGCCGCCGAGCCGGAGGTTCTGCTGATGGATGAGCCCTGCTCGGCGTTGGATCCGATCGCCACGAACAAGATTGAGGATCTGATTCAATCACTCAAGGGGGATTACACGATTCTGATCGTCACCCACAACATGCAGCAGGCTTCGCGCACGAGCGACTACACCGCGTTCATGTATCTGGGGCACCTGGTGGAGTACGGCCCCACAGAAACCATTTTCCAAAAACCGCACTTGTCGGAAACCCTGGACTATGTCACCGGCCGATTCGGGTGATGAAGCCTCGATCGGCAGCCCATCCACCGCCAAATCGAAAGGAGAACAGATCGCATGAAGATGCAACGTGGCCTGGCCGTCATTTTGGTTGTCGGATTCATCGCCGTCGCCCTCGGCTGCTCCCACACCGCGGGTTCTTCCACCTCCGGCGCGAAAACTGCGGCTGCAACTTCCTATGACAAACCGGGCTTTGTGACCGCCATGCAGGATGGCCGGCTGTGGGTCTTCCGGGAAGGCGCGAAAGAAATCGAGGAGTTCCGGAAGCACGGAGAACTGGTGAAACAGGTCATCCGACCGGGGGCGGGCCCGAACGGCATTACGCTCAAAGCGCCGGACATCGAGACGATCAACGATTACCTCAAGGCCAAATAAGAATGGGGAAGGCTGCCGGGCAGGTGATTCCGGAAACCATTCTCGATGCGCCGGTCCGGCACCTTCGTTCCCGTAACACGGCAATGATCCATAAGGGATAAAACATGCTGCCACGGCGATATCGCTCGGAGATCGAAAACGTCCACACCATGCTCCATGACCTCTCGGAGATCGTTCAGGCGAATGTCCGACGGGCCCTGCAATCCGTCGTCCAGGCCGATCACCAGGCCGCCCGGGAGGTGCTCCGTCAGGAAAACGAGATCAACCGTCTGGAGGTCCGTCTGGAGGAAGCCTGCCTCAAGGTGATGACTCTCCACCAGCCCTTCGCCGATGAAATGCGGTTCCTCGTAGCCTCCACCAAGGTGAACCGGGATCTGGAACGGGTTGGAGACCTCGCGGCCGCGGTCGCCAAGCGCGTGCATGAACTGGAACCGGCCGCCCTGGCGCCTTTTCTCGGTCCGCTCCGAGCGCTGACGGACGATATCCAGAAAAACCTCGCCGACGGTTTGCGAGCGTTCTTTTACCGCGATCATCGTCAGGCCACCGAAATCTGGTTGGCGGACGATCGAGTGGATGCGCAGGTCGCCGCGATCGCGGCCGGACTGCGCAACGCCATTTTAAAGGAGTCGGAGCAGGCCCGCTGCTATTTCGCTTTGCTGGCGATTGTCCAATACCTGGAACGGCTGGCCGACCACGCCGCCAACATCGCCAAACACGTGATCTATTTGGTGCTGGGGGAAATCGTACGGCACCGCATGCGCGACTACCGACTGCCGGCCGAGGGGACGACCCATCGGGTTCTGGTCGTCTGCGTGCACAACAGCGCGCGCAGTCAAATGGCGGCCGCTTGGATCAACCACCTTTACGGGGATCGCATCCGTGCCGAGAGCGCCGGGCTGCAGCCGGGTACCCTCCATCCGCTGGCGGTCGAGGTGATGCGGGAGGTGGGGATCGACATCTCCGACAGCGTTCCGCGGGATGTATTCGATGTCTCCCGCTCCGGGCATCCCTTCAGCTATGTCATCCGGATATGCGACGGGGTGAGCGCCGAGAAGTGTCCGCCTTTCCTCGGCGTGAAGGAGGAGCTGAATTGGGATGTGCCCGATCCTGCCGGGTTCTCGGGCGAGAAGCAGGTCCTTCTGGAACGATTCCGAGAGATTCGTGACGACATCCGACGGCGGATCGAACGCTGGGTGTCGGATGCATTCCCCGATTGACCGGCAAGCACGCACCGCCGCACACCGGCGGTTCGAAAATGAAGAGAGGGGCCATGGCTTCCTGCACCGTTCTTGTCATTTGCCGCCACAACAGCGGCCGTAGCCAGATCGCCGAAGCCTATCTTCGGAAGTTCGGCGGGGATCGAATCCATGTCGAAAGCGCCGGTTTCGAACCGGCGAAGGAGGTCAATCCGCTGGTCGTCGAGGTCATGAAGGAAGAAGGGATCGATCTGTCCGGCAAGAAACCCCAAAGCGTCTTTGAGTTGTACAAGCAGGGGCGGCTCTTCGACCATGTGATCACCGTCTGCAGCGACAGCGAAAGCGACTGCCCGATCTTTCCCGGGATCACCCGGCGCTGGCACCTTCCGTTTCCGGATCCTGCGGCTGTCGAAGGCACGCATGCGGAAAAGCTGGCCAAGGTCCGCGGAATTCGCGATGCCATCAAAGCGGCGATCCTCAATCCGCCGGAAGGAGCCTTCGACTACCGCCGATTCAGTTGATGGCCCAGGCCGACCCCGGGAGCCTTTTCCTTCAATACCGACCGCGGCGTACCGAATTCTCTATCCGCACGCCGATGACTCGCACGTACGGCAATCCGCGTCCCTGAACCGCGGAACCGTTGCTTCTGTATTCTTCGCCGGAGACGCCTTGTCGATCCGGCCGCGGCTATGGCTCCCGGGGCGAGCCCTCGGGTTAGGCGCTTTTGGCACTCCGGCGAAAATCCTCCAGCAAGCGCCTTTCTCCCCCCGCGTTCCAGAGTCCGAGGACCAAAACTTTCCCTTTTCGTTTGACCAGGGGAGGAGGGTTGCATCTATATTCACAGATTAACGCAGATATACACATAATCTCGGTCTTCGATGCCGATATGGAGAACGAATCCGCACTATTCAGAATGTTGTCAGACCCAACGCGCTTGAGAATTTATACGTTTCTATTGGTTCAGGGGGAGACCTGCGTGTGTGATTTGGCCGCCGCCCTTAACGAACCAGCCTTCAAGATATCCCGTCATCTCGGCGTATTGCGGACTTTCGGAATCGTGGAGGTAAGACGCGAAGGGACCTGGATGTTTTACAGGCCGGCAAAGCCCCGATCCGTTTTTGAACAATCGCTTCAAGAGCTCCTGCGAACGGCGCTGGTGGATCCTCCGAGCCCGGCCCCCAATTCGGCCAATCTGCCTGGTCATTCTTGCGCAGCGCGACAAACGAAGAGGAGAAAGGATCCTGTTCATGGAAAAAACCGTCCCGCCGGATCTTAACCCGCAACTCCAGAAGGAAATGCCCAAGCGGCTCAATGTGTTCGAACGCTTCCTGTCGTTGTGGGTCCTGATCTGTATGGTCGTGGGAGTCGCCGTCGGCAAATCCCAACCCGACATGGTGGCTGCCTTGAGTCGAATGGAATTCGGCGAAGGATCGCAGATCCATGTTCCCATCGCCGTTCTCATCTGGCTGATGATTTTTCCCATGATGTTGAAGATCGATTTCGGGGCGCTGGGGGGCATCGCCCGCAGACCCAAGGGGCTTTTGATCACCCTTTTCGTAAACTGGCTGGTGAAACCCTTCAGCATGGCCTTGCTCGCCTGGGTATTTTTTCACCATCTCTTCTCGACCTGGATCGATCCGGAAACGGCCAAGAGCTATACCGCAGGCGTCATCATCCTTGCCGCCGCCCCTTGCACCGCCATGGTCTTCGTCTGGTCGTATCTGACGGACGGCGATCCGGCCTACACCCTGGTTCAGATCGCCGTGAACGATCTGCTCATGCTCTTTCTGTTCGCACCGATCGTCATGCTCCTTCTCGGGGTGGCCGACGTGGTCGTGCCTTCCAAGACGCTGATCGTTTCCGTGTTGGTTTTCATCGTCATCCCGCTGTCCGCCGGTTACCTGACGCGGAGCGTCTTGCTGAAATCCCGCGGTATGGAGTGGTTCGAAAACCGGTTTCTTCCCCTGTTCCACCCCGTCACGGTGATCGCCCTGCTTTTGACGCTGGTGTTGATTTTCGCCTTCCAGGCGGAAAGCCTCTTGACGAAATGGTTCGCCGTCATCCTGATCGCCATTCCCATCCTGATTCAGGTCTATTTCAATTCCAGCCTTACTTATACGCTCATGCGGATTTTCAAGGTGCCGCACAACGTGGCTTCGCCGGGTGCGCTCATCGGTGCGAGCAATTTTTTCGAATTGGCCGTCGCCGTAGCGATCACGCTCTTCGGTCCGAGCTCCGGCGCGGCGCTGGCTTGTGTCGTGGGGGTTCTGGTGGAAGTCCCGGTGATGTTGTCGGTATGCAATATTTGCAACCGCTCGCGGATGTGGTACAAACGGGCGTTACCGGCGGCATCCGCTTGAAACGTCTTGTGAAACGCACTTGGAGATCACCCGGGGGAAATCACCTGTTTGGTTTTGCGCCGCCGCTTCGATCAGCAATCAGCAAGGAGATTCGCTTATGAAAGGATGGATCGGAACATTGCTTCGCGTGAACCTCAGCGACCGTAGCTTCCGAAGCGAACCCTTCGATCAGGCGTTTGCCCAAAAATGGATCGGGGGCCGCGGCATGGCCCTGAAAATCCTATGGGATGAGCTGAAACCGGGTATCGATCCGCTCGGTCCCGAAAACAAATTCATCGTGGCATTGGGCCCTATATCGGGAGTCCCCGCCCCGAACACCGGCAAGGCGGTCGTCGCCGCCAAGTCGCCCCTCACCGGCGGGTACGGCGACGGCAATTTGGGAACCCGGGTGACCGCGCAACTGAGAAAAGCGGGCTATGATTTGCTGGTCGTGGAGGGCCGTGCGGAAGCCCCCACCATCTTGGTGATCGAAGACGACCGGGTGGAATTTCACCCTGCGGATTCCCTCTGGGGCAAAGGGACCTACGCTGCCGAGGAGGCGCTTCAGCAGGCTTACGGCAAATCCGCCGGAATCCTCCTCATCGGTCAGGGCGGGGAGAATCTGGTGCGCTATGCCGTTGTGCGAAGTTTGCAGGGCCGTGCCGGCGGCCGCCCCGGAATGGGAGCGGTGATGGGCTCCAAACAGCTGAAGGCCATCGTCGTCAAAGGCAGCGGGGAAATACCGCTTTCGTTCAACGAGCTCTATCGGGCCACAACCCGCGCGGATTTAAAAAAAGTTCATCACCTGGACCGCCAGTCGGGCTGGTCGCGGCAAGGGACGGCAGGCGTGCTGGCCTGGTGTAACGAGGTGGCCGCCCTTCCGGTGCGAAATTTCCGGAAGACCTCTCACCCCGACGCCTGGCGCATCGACGGGGAGCGCGTGGATGCCGCAAGAGTCGCCACGTACGGCTGTCCATTTTGCGTCTTCCCCTGCGGCATCGCCGTGCACGACCGTGAGGGCCACGAGTCCGAGCTGGATTATGAAAACATCGGCCTGCTCGGCAGCAACCTGGAGATCTTTGAGCTGGATCAAGTCGCCTCTCTCAATTACCTGTGCGACGATTACGGGCTGGACACGATCTCGGCGGGCGGGGTTCTGGGGTTCTATGCCGATGCCATCGAGCATGGAGCCGCCGAGGGGACCTTTCGTTTCGGCGACGCCGAGGATGCCAAAACCTTGCTCGGGCTGATCGCCCGCCGGCAGGGCATTGGAGATCTTCTGGCCGATGGGGTCATGCGTATGGGGAAGGCGTTCGGCCGGGGGTCGGAGGCCTATGCCATGCATGTCAAAGGGCTAGAAATATCGGCCTACAACTGCAAATTCATCCCCGGCATGGCTCTGGCTTACGGTACGAGCCCGATTGGGGCGCATCACAAGGAGGCCTGGGTCATCACCTATGAGCTGAAGGAGACCCCCCGGGATTCTTACGGAATCGAAAAAGCGCGAAAGGTCATCGAGCTGCAACGAATCCGCGGCGGGCTGTTCGAATTCATCGTCTCCTGCCGATTCCCATGGGTTGAATTGGGTTGGGATCTCAATCACTATGCCGGCTATTTCCGCATGGCGACGGGCTTGGACTGGTCCTTGGATGACCTCTGCCGCGTCGGTGATCGTATTTACGCTCTCATGAAAGCGTTCTGGGCGAGAGAATTTCCGAACTGGAGCCGGAAGATGGACTATCCGCCGCCCTCCTGGTTCGACCCGGCCAATGCCGACAAAGAAGGCGTCATCGCCGGGAAGGTTTTGGATGTCGAACAATACGACCGTTTGCTCAGCCTTTACTATAACCTCCGCGGCTGGGACGAGCGCGGCATTCCCACGCGTCGGACATTTCAAGACCTGGAGCTGGGGGACGAAATGAAAGCCTTGGAACCATGGGTGCGGTTGGAATAATCGTTGAACAGGAAATGTCGGCATGCAAGTGACGGTTAAGGTTGTCGGACATCCGCTCTACAAGACCGGCTTCGGGGAGAAGATTCTCGAACTTCCCCCCGGGATCACCGTATCGGAGCTGATCCGCCGAATAGGGCTGGATGAAAACTTCCAAGGGATGGTAACACGCAACGGCGTCTCCCTTCCGCCCGGGGAGGTATTGAAGCCCAACGACCGCATTGTCATCGCTCCTGCGTATTCCGGCGGATAATGCCCAAATCGTTATCGCTGAATTTTCTTCATTCGAAAATCGGACGGATCGAAAAGCGGCGGATCTAAACGGGGGCGAATCATGCTGGGAGCAATCGCAGGCGATATGATTGGGGCTCCCTACGAGGGGCATCCCACGACGAGAAGGGATTTCCCGCTGTTTACCGCGTTTTCGCGCTTCACGGACGATACCGTGTTGACCGTGGCCACGGCCGATTGCCTGCTCCACGGAGGCGGCTACGCGGAAGCCTACCGGCGCTTCGCTCGGGCCCATCCGCACCGAGGTTACGGTCAGAGATTCCGTCGTTGGGCCTTCGGTGAAGACCGAGGGCCCTATTACAGCATGGGCAACGGATCGGCCATGCGCGTCTCTCCGGTCGGCTTCGCCTGCGACTCCGTGGAGGAGGTTCTTGAAGAGGCGAAGCGCAGCGCCGAGGTGACGCACAATCACCCCGAGGGGGTCAAGGGCGCGCAGGCCGTGGCCTTGGCGGTTTTTCTCGCCCGGCGCGGCGCCGACAAGGAGACCATCCGCCAAGAAATCGCCGGCCGCTTCGCGTATCCCCTCAACCGAAGCCTGGCCAAGGCCCGGGAAAATTGCGGGCCGGCCTGGTCCTGCCCGGGAAGTGTCCCGGAGGCGATCCTTTGCTTTCTCGAAGCGGAAAGCCTCGAGGAGGCGATCCGCAACGCGGTCTTTCTCGGAGGGGATGCCGATACCCAGGCCTGCATCGCCGGAGCAATCGCCGAGGCTTTCTTCGGCGGGATCCCGGCCGAGATCGAATCCGAGGTGCAACAGAGGCTGCCGGAGGATTTCCTCACGATCATTGATGCTTTTTACCGACGCTTTATCCGCTAATCGTTCCGACCGATCCCAAAGAACGCCTCCGGGCGGAAGAGAAGAAGAAACCGGCTGAAGAAGCTCTCCGCCGACGGAGGAAGAGGGGAGCTTCGAAACGGGTGCCGCTTTCCCAGCAGAAAGCGAGCTTCTTCGCTCCGGTTGACAAATGCCGGAGCCTTCGGTATCGGGGCGGGTCAGCGGTTCGAAGAAGCCCCTGTCCGGGATCCTTGAGGAACGGCGCCCAGCCGGTCAGGCGGGCAAGCCGAGGAAAGGAGCGCAGCATGAAGAACAAGAGATTGACGCCGGTGCTGGTTCTCCTGGTGATGGTTTGCTTCGCCGGAATCGGCCTTGCGGCCGAAAAGCCGGTCAAGATCGGCTTCGCCTACATCATGTCCGGGCCCTTTGCCACCTATGGGCAGTTCGCCAAACAGGGCGCGGAGCTCGCCATCGACGAGCTGAACGCGAAGGGCGGCATCCTGAGAAGGAAGGTGGAGTCCTTTTTCGAGGACACCGCAGGAAAGCCCGACGTCGGCATCCGCGTGATCCGCAAGCACGTCTTCGAAAACGGCGCGGACGTGGTCATGGGCATCGATTCGAGCGGGGTGGCCGCGGCGGTCGCCCCGGTCATGATGGAATTGAAGACGCCGCTCATCATTACGCATGCCGCCACGCCGGACGTGACCGGCACCAAGTGCAACCGCTACACTTTCCGGGTTTCGCTCAACATCAACCAGAACATCGCCATGGCCGCGGCCATCGCCGCCGACATGAAATCCAAAATTTGGACCACGGCGGGTCCGGATTACTCCTTCGGGCATCAGTCCTGGGAGTACTTCCAGCAGTACCTCGCCCGCAAAAAGCCCGACGCCGTCTTTCTCCCCCAGGCGGAGGTCGCCTTCTCGCCCGCGGCGACGACCGATTTTTCCTCCTACATCACGAAAATCATGAACTCCAAAGCGGAGGGGGTTCTGATTTCGCTCTGGGGCGGAAACCTGATCGACTTCGTACGTCAGGCAGCGGACATGGGCTTCTTTGACGGAAAACGCGATATTCTCATGACCCTGGGGGCGGCGACCGAAGTGCTCTACGCCCTCAAAGACAAGATGCCGACGGGCATCTGGGTCG
>CAZQUP010000013.1:15695-18116 GCA_964596545.1 uncultured Desulfatibacillum sp.
ACTGGTTTCTTGCCAACGACACCCCCGTCAACAAGGCTTTCGTAGAGGCCTTTTTCAAACGCTACAACGTCTACCCCTCCTACAACGCGCACGGGGCTTACGCCGCCGTGAAGGCTTTCGCCGCCGCCGCCGAGAAAGTGAAGTCCGTAGAAAAGGAAAAAATCGTCGAAGGGCTGCGAGGACTTTCGCTCGAGCTTCCGGTCGGCAAGATCACGATCCGCCCCGAGGACCATCAGGCCGTGACCGACGGCGCCTGGGGGGTGACGGCGGCCGATCCGAATTATCCCATCCGCATCCTCAAACCGATCCGCAAGTTCAGCGGGGCCGAGATCACGCCGCCCGTGGCCGAGACCGGCTGCAAGATGAACTGAACTCCCGCGCGTACCGCTCGATCTCCCGGGGGGCGTAAGCCTCGGTTCGGCCCCCGGGAGAAAGACCGGTACCCGACCGAGACGGTCCTGTGGAAGCGTTTCTCGCCAATTTGCTGAACGGGCTCTCTTGGGGGATGCTTTTGTTTCTCATCTCCATGGGGCTTACGACCGTTTTCGGGGTCATGGGGGTGCTCAATTTCGCCCACGGCTCGCTGTTCATGTTGGGGGCCTACCTCTGCCTGCAGTTTGTGCGTTGGACGGGATCGTTCTGGACCGGCTTGATCCTGGGGCCGCCGCTGGTGGCAGCGTTTTCGGTCCTGATCGAACGGTTTCTCCTGCGACCTCTTTACGGCAGGGATATCAGCCTGCAGCTGCTTCTCACCTTCGGCCTCATGCTCTTTCTCGACGACGGGGTGCGCCTGATCTGGGGCGCGGCCTATCATGTGGTCAACCCTCCCGAGGTGCTCTCCGGATCGGTGGCACTCTTTTCCCGAAGTTATCCCCTCTACCGCCTGTTTCTCGTGATCCTCGGACCCCTCGTCGGCATCGGCTTGTGGGCCTTTTTCACCTACACGCTCTGGGGCAAACTGCTGCGCGCCGCCGCCATGGACCGCCAGATGGCCGAGATCGTGGGCGTCCGCGTGCCGGTCCTCTTCACCGCCGTCTTCGCTTTCGGGGCGTGGCTTGCGGCCGTCGGCGGAGCGCTCGCCGCCCCGCACCAGAGTGTGGGGCCCGCCATGGGCGAGCGGATCATCATCGAGAGCTTCATCGTCGTCGTGATCGGCGGCATGGGAAGCTTTCCCGGCGCCTTCGTCGGCGCCCTTGTCCTGGGGTTGCTCAATTCCTTCGGCACGACCTTCTTCCCTCAGCTGCAGATGGCCTTGCCGTACATTCTCCTGGCGGTGATCTTGCTTATCCGGCCGCGCGGCCTCTTCGGAACGGAGAGTTGAGATGAAAATCCGGCGCGCCGGCAGTCTTTGGATCGTCGCTTCGGCCGTGTTTCTCATGGCCGCCCCCTTTTTTCTCAGCACCTATGGGATCCTGATCCTGACCGAGATCCTGACGATGAGCCTCTTTGCCATGAGCTTCAACCTGCTCTTCGGATACACGGGGCTGCTTTCCTTCGGGCAGGCGGGAATCTTCGGGACCGGCGGCTATCTTGCGGTCTTGAGCCTGCTTCACGGGCCGTCTTCGCTCTGGAGCGCCTTTGCGGCGGCGCTTGTCGGTTCGGCCTTCATTTCCTTTGTGATCGGCTGGTTTTGCGTGCGGCGCGATGAGATCTACTTCGCCATTTTGACCCTCGGCTTCGGCATGATGCTTTTTACCGTCGCCCACAACTGGCGAAGTCTCACCGGGGGAAGCGACGGTCTGGGGGGATTCATGCTGCCGCCGCTCGACCTTTTCGTTTGGCGGGGCTCGCTCGCCGATCCGCGCCATTTTTACTTTCTCGTCCTCGCCGTCGCCCTGATCGGAGCGATCCTTCTTTACCGTATGGTGAATTCGCCTTTCGGTTTGATGCTGCGCTCGATCCGGGAAAACACGCAGCGGCTCTCTTTCGTGGGGGCCGACGTGAGGGCCGTGCGCCTGTGCGCGTTCGTGGTCGCGGGAACGCTCGCCGGCATCGCCGGGGCCCTGTTTGCCTTCTTCAACCGCATCGCCTCGCCCGAAATGCTCCACTGGGCCTTCTCGGGCAAGGCCGTGCTGATGACCATCCTGGGCGGCTCCGGGGTGCTCCTCGGGCCGGCCGTGGGTGCCGCCATCTTCTTCGTTCTCGAGCATGTCATCACCGCGTACACGACCAATTGGATGGTTTTTCTCGGGGCGATCCTGATCGTTCTGGTGCTTGCTTTTCCGCGCGGTGTGCTGGGAAGTCTTCTTCACCTCGTCCAGAGATACCGCGGAAGGCCCCGCTCATGAGCACGCCGATCCTCCTGCAGGTCGAGTCGCTGAGCCGCAGTTTCGGAAAGTTCCAGGCCCTGAGCGACGTTTCCCTCGTGATCCCCCGCGGCAGGCTCTGCGCGCTCATCGGGCCGAACGGCGCCGGCAAGAC
>CAZQUP010000013.1:18161-18367 GCA_964596545.1 uncultured Desulfatibacillum sp.
GGAAGGTACCGCCCCACCCGCGGCCGGGTTTTCTTCGAAGGCCGCGACATCACCGGGGTTCCCCCGCACAAGCTGGTGAAACTCGGGCTGCTCCGCTCCTTTCAGATCACGAACATTTTCCCCGCGCTCACGGTGCTCGAAAACGTGCTCGCCCCGCTTGCCGTGATGCATGGGATGAGTTTCGCTTTCTGGCGCTCGCTTTCCTC
>CAZQUP010000013.1:18430-37926 GCA_964596545.1 uncultured Desulfatibacillum sp.
GCCGGCCAGTCGCACCGCGAAGTCTCCACTCTCGCCTACGGCGACAAGCGGCTGATCGAAATCGCCATCGTGCTCGCCTGCCGGCCCCGGCTCGTCCTGCTCGATGAGCCGACCGCGGGGATGAACCCGGAGGAAACCGAACGCATGATCCGGCTGATCCACGAGCTTGCCGCGAACTCCGAGATCACCTTCTTTGTGACCGAGCACGACATGAAGGTCGTTTTTTCCGTCGCCCAGACGATTTTCGTCCTGAACCAAGGCAGCTTGCTTGCCCAGGGAACTCCGGAGGAGATCCGGGCGAACCCGGCGGTGCGCCAGGCCTATCTCGGGGGGAGCCTCGATGCTGAGCGTGCGTGAGCTGCATGTCTATTACGGAGACAGTCACGCCCTCCAGGGAGTCTCCCTTGAAGTGGGACCCGGGGAAATCGTCTGCCTGCTGGGACGAAACGGAGCCGGGAAATCGACCACCCTCAAAGGCATCCTCGGAGTGGTCCCGCCGCGCTCTGGCCGCGTTTTTTTCAACGGCGTCGAGATCACCGGCCGACCGGTATACGAGTCGGTGCGGTTTGGGCTTGCGCTTGTACCCGAGGATCGTCGGATCTTCGCCGGGCTGAGCGTCCAGGAAAACCTCGAGGTTGCAACCCTTCCGGCGCGACCGGGGCAGAATGCCTGGACCCTCGAACGGATCTACGATACCTTCCCGCCTCTTTCCCGCCTGAAGCACCGCAAGGGCGGGAACCTCTCGGGCGGCGAGCAGCAGATGCTCGCCATCGCGCGGGCCTTGGTCGGAAATCCGCTTCTTCTCCTGCTGGATGAGCCCTGCGAGGGGCTGGCCCCCGTCATCGTGGAGGAGCTGGGCCGGGTCATCACCGGCATCAAGCAGGAGATCCCGATTCTTCTCTCCGAGCAGAACGCCCGCTTCGCGCTCACCCTCTCGGACCGCGGCTATGTCATCGACAAAGGCGTGATCCGCTTCGAAGGCTCCCGCCGCGAACTTCTCGAAAACCGAGAAGTCCAATCCCGTTATCTCTCCGTTTAGAGCTTTTGTTGAAGGAAAGCCGGGCGCCGTTCGCGCGACGATCGCGGAGGCGGGTGTTCAGCTTCCCTGAAGAAGGGCGCCGATCCGCTCGCACAGCGCGACCGCTTTGGAGATGAGGACGTCCGGAAAATCATACGACGGGCTGTGGAGAGGAGGCTGAGAGAGACCCGCGCCGATTGCGAACATCGCACCCCGAAAGCGTGCCGTGAAGTGACCGAAGTCCTCGGACCAGCGGAAGGGCTCTTGCGGCTCGACGAGTTCGAAGCCGAGTTCTTCCGCTCCGCGGCGGACGAACGAAACGGCTTCGCGATCGTTCACCAGAGCCGGGAAAGGTTCATGAAACGAGATCGCGGTTTCAAGGTTTCGGCTTCGGGCGGAGATTTCGACCCGCTCCCGGACGGCGGCGACAAGGAGATCGAGCGCCCGGTCGCCCGCCGTCCGCAGGGTGAGAAGGATTTCGGACTCTCCGGGGGTGACGCCGAAGCCGGGATAGCCCAGCCGGACATGGGTTACGGTGATGAGCGAGAAGAAATCAAAGGCGGAGGGCAGCCGGGGAAGCTCCCCGATCAGATGCGCCGTGAGCTCTCCCGGCGAGCGGGCTTCCTCGGGATGGGCCGCGTGCGAGGAAGATCCCCGCAGCAGGATCCGCACTCCCACCGAGGCGCAGGAGAAGATCCCAGGGCGCACCAGGACCGTTCCGAGGGGAAAACCGGGCAAATTGTGCAGGGCGAAGCACCCCTCCGGCCTCAAGTCCGTTCTCTCGAGATCCGCGATCATATGTCCGGCGCCCTCACCGGTTTCCTCGGCAGGCTGAAAGAGAAGCAAACTTCGCCCGGCTGCCGGGCGTCGCCGTGCAAGACGCACGGCCAAGCCGGCGAGGATCGCCATATGCCCGTCGTGGCCGCAGGCATGGGAAAGCCCCGCGACCGTGGAGGCGTGCGGGACGCCGCTCGACTCGGTCACGGAAACGGCGTCGAGCTCGGCACGGAAAGCCACGGTGGGGCCGGGCTTTTCTCCGTCGTAGACCGCGGCGAGGCCCCCGCCGCCGAACCTGGAGATCAGGCGATCCGGCGGGTGGGCCGTCAAAAACGCGGTGAGGCTTTGTACGGTAGCGCGCTCGTTGCCGGCCGGTTCCGGACGGGCGTGGAGGCGGTGGCGCAGCCAAATCACCGCGGCCAGCTCCTCGGCCGTGAGCGTTTCCCCCGGAGGGCTTTTCAAGGCCTCAGGCATAGCCCAGAAGACGCGGGATCCAGAGCACGATCTCCGGAGCGTAGGTGACGAGCAGCAGAATGCCGATTTCGAGCGCCAGAAACGGCAGGACGGCGCGCGTCACCTGGGGCAGCGGAAGCCCCGTCACCCCGCAGACGACAAAGAGGCAGACCCCCAACGGCGGGGTGAGAAGCCCGACGACGATGTTGAAGACCATGACAAAGCCGAAGTGCAGAGGATGGATCCCAACCCCCTGGGCCACGGCGAGGAGCGTGGGAGCGAGAATGATGATCGCCGCTCCTCCTTCGAGGAACATCCCGACGAAAAGCAGAAACAGGTTGAGGAGAAGGAGGATCAGATAGGGGTTTTCGGTCAGCCCGAGCAGCATCGTGGCGATGCGGTTGGGGATCTGTTCGGCGGTCAGCACCCAGGCGAAGACGTTTGCCATGGCGATGATGAGGAGCAACACCGCGGTCGTGACCGCCCCGTCGACGAAGACCTGCCGGATGCCGGCCCGGTCGAGTTCCCGGTAAACGAAAAGGCCGAGAAAGAGGGCGTAAAAGAGGGCGACGGCGGCGGCCTCGGTGGGGGTGAACACGCCGCCCAGGATGCCCCCCAGGATGATCAGCGGGGCGATGAGCGCCGGGCCGGCTTTTTGGAAGTGGCTCCAGAGAAAGGCGGCGGTGAAGGGCTCCTCGACGCGCGGGTAGCCGCGGCGGACGGCCATGAGATAAGAGAGCCCCATCATGGAGAAACCGATCAAAAGGCCGGGGATGATCCCCGCCGCAAACAGGGCGCCGATCGAGAGCCCGGTGGTCACCCCCATGATCACCATGAAGATCGAGGGCGGAATGATCGCGCCC
This sequence comes from uncultured Desulfatibacillum sp., assembly GCA_964596545.1. GTDB lineage: Bacteria > Desulfobacterota > Desulfobacteria > Desulfobacterales > SpSt-501 > SpSt-501. Next base: position 21,542 of record CAZQUP010000013.1, read on the forward strand.
ATGGTGCTCGAGGCTGCGGTCACGGCGGCCGAGAAAGCCTTGTCGTAACCGGCCCGGACCATGCCCGGGACGAGGACGGTCCCGATGGCCGAGGCGTCGGCCACGGCCGAGCCCGAGATTCCCCCGAGAAACATGGAGGCGACGATGTTCGTGTGGGCGAGGCCGCCGCGGATGCGGCCGACGAGGGCATTGGCAAAGCCGACGAGCCGGATCGTCGTTCCGCCGCGGTTCATGAGTTCGCCGGCGAGCACGAACAGCGGAACGGCCATCAGGGGAAAGGAATCGATCCCGGTGAACATCCGCTGGGCGATGAGGCTCAGAGGCACATCGAGCACCCAGAGCGCGGCGAGCGCGGTCAGGCCCAAGCAGAAGGCGACCGGGAACCCCAGGGCGAGGCTGAAGAGAAATACGCCCGCGATTAGGGGGATCATGCGCCTTCCCTCGCACCCGGCCGGGGCTTCGACGGCGAGAGCAGCTTGAAGAAACCCGCAAAAAGCTCGACGATCATGAGCGCTGCACCCACGGGGATGGCGAGATAGGGGTAGAACATGGGGATCATCATCGCCGGGGATTTTTGCGAGGCGTTGAAGAGGGCGAGGTTCAACCCTTCCCGGGCGATGAGGACCAGAAAAGCGATCAGCACGAGGTGGAGTCCGATCGCCGTGGCCCGCCGCAGGGCTGGAGGGAAACGGTCGACCAGGCTGTTCACCCCGATGTGTCGACCCCGGCGCAGGGCGACGAAGGAGCCCACCAGCCCCATCCAGATCATGAGATAGCGGGCGAGCTCCTCCGACCAGGGAAACGGCACATAGATCACGAACCGAAAGACCACCTGCAGGATCACCACCACGGACATGGTGATCCCGAGCAGGATGAGCAACCGCTCGGCGAAGCGGTTCAACGACTCACTGGTCCGGTCGAGGACCCGGGAGAGTTTCTCCATCCCGAGATGGGGCCTCCGCCCCGGTTTACTTCTTGATCTGGGCGTACTTCTCGTTTGCCATGCGGATGAAGTCTTTCACGATCTGCTCCGCACGATCGCCCACCTCTTTTTCGGCCGTGGCCGCGGCGGCGAGGATGCCGTCGGTCCACTCGTCGCCCGCCTTCTTGCGGATGAAGGTCAACCCCGCGGGCTGCGCGATCTGACGGAATTGATTGAGTTCGGCGGCGGTCGGCTGGTGAATTTGCATTCCCTGGGCTTTGAGCTTTTCGATCCCCTCGATGTTCGCCTCCTGGGAGAAACCGTTGTGCGTGTGGGCGAGCACGACGGCCGCCTCGGAGACGATCCGGCGCTGATCGGCGTTCAGTTTCTTCTGGAAGAAATTCTCGTTCATGAAGACAAAGAGCGGGTTGTACAGGTGGCCGTCCAGGATCACGTACTTCTGCACTTCATAAAACTTCATGTCGTGGATGAGAACGATGGGCAGCTCCATCCCGTCGACGACCTTCTGCTGGAGCGCCATGTAGAGCTCGCCGAAGGCGATGGGGGTGGGGTCGGCGCCGAGCGCCTTGACCATCTCCATGTGGGCCGGGTTTTCCATGGTGCGGATTTTCAGGCCCTTCATATCGGCGGCACTCTTCATCGGCCGGTTGGCGGTGAAGTGGCGGTAGCCGTTTTCGGTGATGGCCAGCACGCGAACGCCCGTTTTCGCGAGAAAGGCTTCGCCGAAGCGGCGGCCGAAGTCGCCGTCGAAGACCTTCCAAGCCGCGGGTGCGTTGGAAAAAAGGAAGGGGATGTCGAAAACGACGGCCGGGTCGAAGAAGCCCGGAACCGGACCGCTCGAGAGGGTCGCCATTTCAATCGTGCCCATGCGCACCCCTTCCAGGGCTTCGCGCTCGTTGCCGAGTTTCGAGGCATGGAAGGCCCTGACCTCGATCTCCCCCCGGGTCTGGGTTTCGACCAGGTGGCGGAATATCTCGACCGCCTTGACGGTGCGGTTGGTGGGGACGTCCGGCCCGGCGTTGGCGACCTTGATCGTGATCTTGGCCCAAGCCGAAGAACCCAGAAGAAGAAGAACGAAGAGAGACAGAATCATGCACCTGCAGGCTTTCATCTTGCAGCACTCCTTGAGTTTCGGGCTCCCGGAGGTCGTCATCCCGTCCCGCCCTTTCGCCTTCGGGAGCCAAGGGATTTGTCTTTCCGGCGGGCCTCCCAGAGCCTGCCCTATACGGAAGATTTCGAAGGGCTGTCAAGGGCAGAAGCCGGACGCCGTCAATCGAGCGCACGCCAGCGCCTCATGCGGCTCGAGCCGTAGAGGTTGGGTGTCTGGGGGTACTGCTGCGAGGGCAGCATGCGCCGGATCGCCTTGTACCAACTCCGGTAGGTGGCCCGCGCCGGCAGTGTCTTCAGAGTCTGCAGGGCGACGAAGGTGAACGCGCCGTTCGGACGACCGGAAAACCAAGCGTCGTAGCTGTACTCGGTGTCCTGACAGCCGGCCAGAAGCAGCGCCGCGTAGCGTCCCGGCGGACTCGAGCGTCGCAAGCCGCGGCCGAGGCCGAGCCGCGCCGCCTCGCGCTTCGAAAGGAACACCGCCGGCGGAAGGAAGCGGACGAGCCGCCGGGGAGCAAACTTGCCGGATATCGTCGGCGGGGTGAGGATGGGAGCGAAGCGGGTGACCGTCCCGGAATGGCAGGAGTCCGAGATCATGACGATTTTCACGCCCGGCGGGCGGGCGCTGAAGAGGTCGAAGAGCTCGTCATCCGTGATCGGCCCCCGGCTGGCGATGTCGTAAGGGCAGAGGCACTCGTCGGTGCCGTCGGGCTCGTCGCCGTCTTCGTCGGGGACGAAAGAGCCGTGTCCGGAGTACTGCACGAGGAGTGAATCGCCGGTGCGCGACTCCGCCAGCAACCGCCCGATCGCCCGGCGGATCCCTTCTCCGGTCGCCTTGCGGTCCAACAGGGTTTCGACGCTGTAGCCGCGCGCCTTGAGCGCGGCCGCCCAATCGTTGGCGTCGTTCACGCAGCCCGCGAGATCGCTTGCGGTCCCCGGATAGTCGTTGATGCCGATGCAAAGCGCTTTTCTGGCCATGGGAATCTCCTTTCGGGGGATGGGGAAGGCGCCTCAGCGGCAGGCTTCCCGGTAAGGGCGAAGAACCGCTTGAATGCGGCGGCGGATCCAGGCGGCGGCCGTAAGCGGAAGCGGGGGCGGGCCGGATTGATCCGCCGCTCCGTCGGAGAGCAGGGTATCCCATTCCTCGGGGATCGCCGGAGAGAGGTTGGCGAAGAGCCGGGCGAGGGCGGCTTCGACCTCGGGACGTGCCCAGAAGTAACGGATCCGATCCAAGCGGCTGGAAAGAAGAGCCGCGCGGAGTTCTTCTTCCGAGCCGCGGTAGTAATCCCGCCAGTGCTCGGGATGCTCTTCCATAGCGCGCTGGAGAACCCCCCGCAGGCCGGAGAGGGCCAGGCCCGGACGACGGCGGGCGAGCTCGATTTCCATGTCTTCCAGGCGGAAGACCGCCTCGCGAAAGGCGTCGGTCAGGCAGGGGCCGACCTTGAGAATCGTGAAATGGTCTTTGACCAGGCGGGCGAGGCTTTCCGGCGACTGATAATCCGTGGAATGGACCTCGTAGGTCATGAGCCCGGGAAGTTCGGCATGAAAAGCCGACAGCGCGGCCGCCCGCTCGGGGTGGTAGGGCACGGCCCCTTCGTGTCCGAAGTCCACGCCCGGCTGAACGACGACGGCGAGGATCCGCTCCCAGGCGTTTTCGATCCCCTGCCGACTGAGCTCCTTCTTGACCAGGCTGAGGAATTCGGCTACTTGCTCCGGCCGGGTGACCTCGATGCCTCGGGGAACACCCGGTCGCCCCCCCGGCGGGGGCACATCGGATCCGATGACATAGAGGGGGCGTCTTGCCCCATCGGCCTGGCGGGCGGCTTCCTGCTCGGCCACGCGGCAGAGCAGCGCCGTGCGTCGGGCCGCGGTTTTCGGATCCGGCCCCTCGGGTGGATCGCCGCGGCAGGGAGCGGAGGCGTCGAGGTGCAGTTTTTGGAAGCCGGCGGCGACGCACTGCCGGGCGAGCTGGGCGGCGTGGGCGAGGGCCTCCTCGGGAGGCTTTTCCCGCCAGACGTAGGGACCGAGATGATCGGCTCCGAGAAGGAGGTTTTCCCGGCCCAGCCCCAGACCTTCGGCCAGGGCGGCAAGCCGCGAGGAAAAATCGGTCGGGGTCATGCCGCTGTAGCCGCCTTGGGGGTTGACCTGGGCGGCCGTGGCCTCGACCAGAAGTGGAATCCCTTCCTCGCGCGCCAGGCACACCGCGGCGGCCAGGACCTCGGGGTGAGAGGAGCAGACGGAAAAGACCCCCCCCCGACGGCCGGAGAGATGATCGGCTCTCAGATTCCGCAGAAAAGACGGCATCCCCGCCCCGCCCTCGAAAAAGGCCATCGTCGGAATTAACTTAGAACGGTTTTCCGCAGCCGGTCAACGGCCGAAACTTTTGGAAGGCGGCGGGGCAAGGATTTGGCAATGGCACGCGTGACGATCCCTTTCGGAGGAAAACCGCTCTCCTTCGAAGTTCCCGACCGCAACCTCGCCGCGGTGTTGTACCCCAACCCCTCGACTCCGCTGGATGACCTCGAAACGGCGATCGAAGCCGCGCTCTCGCAGCCGATCGGTCAGCCTCCCCTCGAGGAATGGATCCGTCCGTCCAACCGTGTGCTGCTCGTGAGCGACGACAACACGCGTCTCACCCCCGTTGACCGCATGATCCCGCCGCTTCTCGACCGCCTGAACCGGGCGGGGGTTCCCGACCGCCGAATTTCCTGCATCCTGGCCCTCGGCACCCACCGCTACATGACCGAGGAGGAAATCCGCGCCAAGGTGGGTCACGAGGTCTTCGGCCGTATCCGCGTCTTCAACCACGAATGGAAAAACGAGGCGGAGCTCGTCGATCTCGGGCGATCCCGTGCCGGAACCCCGCTGCAGGTGAACCGCGCCGTCACCGAGGCCGATGCCGTGATCGGCCTCGGGGCCATCGTCCCGCACCACATCCCGGGCTACTCGGGGAGCTCGAAGATCATCCAGCCCGGAATCTGCGGCCCGAAAACCACGGCCGAGACGCACATGCTCTCCTGTGAGGGCGGGGGGGACTCGTTTCTGGGTATCGAGGACAACCCCGTACGCCGCGACATGGACGACATGGCCGACCGTGTGGGAATGAAGACCATTTTTAATGTGGTCATGGACAGTGAGGGGCGGGTGACCGGGGTCTTTTTCGGCGCGATGCGCGAGGCCTTCCGCGCGGGAGTGGCCGCCGCCCGGCGGATCTACGGGGTTGGCTTCCGCGAAACCCCCGACATCGTGATCGCCAACTCCTATCCCTGCGACCTCGACTTCTGGCAGTCGCACAAAGCCCAGTACCCGGCGCAGCGTATGGTGAAGGCGGGTGGAACGATCGTCCTTTGCACGCCCGCACCGGAGGGGGTGAGTCCCGTGCATACCGATCTTCTCGACTACACCTTTTGGCCCTCCTCGGAGATCAAGGCCGCCTATCGTGAAGGCCGGCTGAAGAACGGCGTCGCCTGTGCGCTTGCCGTAGCCTGGGCGCTGGTGCGGGAAAAGGCCTCGGTGATCACCTTTTCGCCGGGGATCCCCGAGGAGCACAAGAAACGGCTCGGCCACACACACGCCCCCGACCTGGACTGGGCGGTCGCCGAAGCCTTGAGGCGGCAGGGACCCGGGGCGCGGATCGCCGTGCTCACGCACGCTCCGGATCTGCTGCCGCTTCCGACGGCGTGAAGCGGCGCGAAAAAATCCGGGATGTCCGTCCGACGGGTCGTGAGGCGGAAAGGAGCAGCATGGATTGTCTTCCGATCATCGGTATCAGCATGGGGGATCCGGGGGGGATCGGCCCCGAGATCTGCGCCAAGGCGCTCGCCCGGAAGGAACTTTACCAACTCTGCCGTCCGCTCGTCGTGGGCGATGCCCGGGTGATCGAAAACGCGGTGCGCTTCAGCCGGCTCGATCTTCAGACCGCCTCCTGTCGGCGAGTCGCCGAAGCCCGGTTTTCCTTCGGTACGATCGATGTCTTCGACCTCGAAAACCTTCCGCTTGAAAAGCTCCGTCACAAAGAGGTGACGGCCGAGCAGGGAAAGGCCTCTTTCGCCTATGTGGCCAAGGTGATCGAGCTGGCTCTGGCGGGCGAAATCGACGCCACTGTAACCGGGCCGATCAACAAGGCGGCGATCCACGCCGCGGGCTATTCCTATGCCGGCCATACCGAGATCTACGCCGATCTGACCGGGACGCGGAATTATTCCATGATGCTTGCCGAGGGCGACTTCCGCGTGGCCCACGTTTCCACCCACGTCTCGCTGCGCGAGGCTTGCGAGCGGGTGAAGCGGGGGCGGGTTCTCGAGGTGATCCACCTTGCCCACGAGGCGCTGCGGCGCCTGGGAATCGAAAAGCCGAGAATCGCGGTCGCCGGTTTGAACCCCCATTGCGGCGAGGGGGGGCTCTTCGGCCGCGAGGACGACGAGGAGATCGCTCCGGCCGTGGCCGACGCGCGCACCGAGGGCATCGACGCCGAGGGACCGCTGCCGGCGGACACGGTCTTCTCCAAGATGCGCGGCGGGCTCTACGATCTCGTCGTCGTCATGTACCACGACCAGGGCCATATCCCCACCAAACTCGTGGGGTTTGAGTTCGACGCCCGAACCGGCTCCTGGGGTCAAATGGCCGGGGTGAACGTGACGCTGGGGCTGCCGATCATCCGTGTCTCGGTGGATCACGGGACGGCCTTCGGCAAAGCGGGTGAGGGGCGGGCGAACCCGCAATCGATGATCGAGGCGATCCGCCTCGCCGCCCGGCTCGCCGGCGGCCGCCCGGGAACCTGAAACGAAAGCCCCGCGCGGGTCTTCGCCCCTGGTGCTTTTATCCGACCAGGCGGACGAACTCGACGTACTTGACCCAGACGTTTCCGTAGTGGTCCGCGGCGACGAGACGGAGGGGATGGCCGTGGGGCTCGGGGAGGGGAAGACCGTCGAGCGCCCAGGCGAGCATCAGGCGGTCCGAGGCGATCTCCTCGAGCGGGAAGCGCTCGACCCGGCCGCCGTAAGGATCGAGGCGGGTGGCGATGTCGACGAAGCGCGCGGCGGGGGGTCTTCCCGCGCGTTCCAGGAGCTCCACCAATCGCACCCCCTTCCACCGGGCAAGAAAAGAAAAGGTCCCCGGGCAGACGAGCAGCGCGCGGCGTTCGACCGAGGGCAGAGCGGTCAGCTCTCTGAAGGACAGGCGAATCGGCCGCTCGACCAGGCCCTCGACGGTGAGGGCGAAATCATTCGCCGCAAACGGGCGGGTCCTCTGACCCATCACCCCGCGCAGTTCGGGCGGTGTGATCTCGAGGTGGCGGATGTCGAGATGGGCCGGATTCTCCTCGAACAAAGTTTCGGCCCGGGTCCCGAGAGGAAGGATCCGCCGCGCGGCCGAAGAGGCTAAGACTCCGCTCCAGGAGCGAAAAACGGTCGGCAGGCCCGCCAGGGCGAGCAGTCGGGCAAGAAAACCTCGCCGGCCCGGCAACCTCGGGTCGGGGAAAGATCTGAGGGCAGGGGGTGTCGAGGGCCGCTCGGCGTTCCGCATGACCCGCAAGGGTAGCAGAACGGCTTTTCGTTTCCAAGGCGGCGGAGGCTCAGATGTTGACGGACCGCATCCATTGGAACGAAAAGTACCGCAAGCAGGACTCCCCTCGGGAGGCCGCGGAGGTCGTCCGCCGTTTTGCGGTCCTCGCCCCGGGCCGGCGCGCCCTGGACGTGGCCGCGGGAAACGGAAGAAACGCGCTCTTTCTCGCCGGCCAGGGGTTCACGGTCGACGCCGTGGATATCTCCGAGGTGGGGCTTTCCCGCTTCGCGGGGAAACACCCGCGGGTCCGCCCGGTCTGCGTCGATCTCGACGGGTTCGACATACCGCGGGAGCGATATGACCTGATCGTGAATATCCTGTACGTGAACCGAAGGCTCTTTCCGGGGTTGCGCGAGGGCCTGCGGCCGGGCGGGGTGCTCATCTTCGAGAGCCTGCTCGAGCCCTCCGATCCTTCCGCCGCGGCGGGCCGGCGCCGGGACTATTACTTGAGGGAAAACGAGCTGCTGCACAGTTTTCTATCCCTTCATGTGCTCCTCTACCGCGAGCTCGAGACCGAAAACGCGGGAGAAGAAACCCGGAGACTGGCTTCTCTCGTCGCCCGACGGAGGAGCGGCAGGTGACGATGTGGCAAAGCGCGCTGGGGGTTCTGTTCTTTCTTCTGCTGGCCTGGGGGCTGGGGGAGAAACGCCGCCGGGTCGACCCGTGGCTTGTGGCCAAGGGGATGCTCCTGACCGTTCTCGGCGGAGTGCTTTTACTGAAGGTGCCGCTTGCGCGCGAGGCGTTCTCGCTCCTCAACCGGCTGGTCGCCTCCCTGCAGGAGGCCTCGCTCGCCGGCACCGCCTTCGTCTTCGGCTATCTGGGCGGCGGTCCGCTTCCGTTCAGCGAACCCTATCCCGGCGCGGGCTTTATCCTCGCCTTCCAGGCGCTGCCCATGGTGTTGCTGATGAGCGCCCTCTCCTCGCTGCTCTTTTACTGGAGAATCCTCCCCGGGATCGTGCGCGCCTTTTCCTTCGGCCTGAAAAAGACGCTTGGCATCGGCGGTGCGGAGGGGCTTTCGAATTCGGTGAACGTCTTCGTCGGCATGGTGGAGGCTCCGCTTTTCATCCGTCCTTACCTTGCGCACCTCACGCGCAGCGAGCTCTTTTCGGTCATGACCTGCGGCATGGCGAACATCGCCGGCACGGTCATGGCGCTTTACGCCGCGCTCTTGCGCGAACGGGTGCCCGAGGCTTTGGGACACATCCTGGTCGCCTCGCTTCTCAGCCTGCCCGCATCGATCACGGTGGCGAAGATCATGATCCCGGAAACGGAGGAGATCACCGAGGGCGAGGCGCGAGCGCCCGAAACCGCATCGGGGGCGATCGACGCCGTGAGCCGAGGCACGATTCAGGGGATTGAGCTGCTGCTCCACATCGTCGCCATGTTGATCGTGCTCGTGGCTCTGGTGCACCTTGCGAACCTCGGCCTCGGTCTGCTTCCCTCCTGGGGCGGCGCACCGGTGAGCCTCGAGCGTCTTTTCGGCGTGCTCATGGCGCCGATCTGCTGGTTGATGGGGATCCCCTGGAGCGAGGCGCAAACCGCGGGCACGCTCATGGGCAAGAAAACCGTGTTGAACGAGCTCATCGCCTACGTGGAAATGGCGCGCCTGCCGCCGGGAGTGCTCGGTGAGCGGAGTCTGCTCATCCTCACCTACGCCCTCTGCGGTTTCGCCAACCCGGGAAGCTTGGGGATCATGATCGGCGGTCTGGGGGCCATGGCGCCCGAGCGGCGGCCGGAAATCGTCAGCCTCGGTATGCGATCGCTGGTCTCCGGTACGATCACCTCCTGCCTCGTCGGTGCCGTGATCGGAATCTTGACCGCCTGAACCCGCCTGCGGATCGCCGTCGCACGAATCGCCGCTTTCCGCTCTTGACACCGCGGTTTCAAATTGCCTAAAGTTTTGAAGATCCAAACGACAAGGAGGCCGCCATGACGGTGTTCGAGTGTGAAAATTGCGGGAATCGCAAAGAGACCGCTTCCGCCGAGCAGAAAGTGCCCGAGTGTTGCGGCAAACCGATGCGCACGGCCGAGAAGCTGCCGGCTTGCGACTTGAGCTTCACGGCGGAACATTCCCGCTTTCATCGCGACGACGATGCCTGCGACGATGGGCGCGGCGGCAATTGAAAGCCTGGCCGGCGGGCGAGGGACGTCCTCCCCGCAGCGGGCGGATGGATGGATTGCAAAGGGCGGCGGCGACGCCGCCCTTTTGTTTGGGGGAAAAGGAGGGCGGCATGGACTACGAACGGATCCTCTATGAAGCCCGTGGGCCGATCGCCTATCTCACCCTGAACCACCCGCAGAAAGCCAATGCCCTCTCCCGCCGTATGATCGCCGAGATCACCCAAGCGCTGGAAGAGACGGCGGGAGATGAGGAAATCAAGGTGGTCGTGATTCGCGGCGCAGGAAAGCATTTTTGCGCCGGGCACGATCTCTCGGAGATGAAAGCTGTCGGGATGCGCGCGGCGCAAGAGATCTTCGATCGCTGCAACTGCATGATGAAGCTGTTGCATGAAATTCCGCAACCCGTGATCGCCCAGGTCCAGGGGATGGCGACCGCGGCCGGCTGCCAGCTCGTCGCCTGGTGCGATCTCGCCGTCGCCGAGGAGGGAGCGCGCTTTGCGACCCCCGGCGTTCGGATCGGCCTCTTCTGCACGACCCCCATGACGGCACTCAGCCGCGCGATCGGCCGCAAGGCGGCGCTCGAGATGCTTCTCACGGGAAAGGAAGTGCCCGCCGCGGAAGCCTGCCGCCTGGGGCTGGTCAATCGCGTCGTGCCGGCCGAGCGGCTGGCGGCGGAGACCGAAGGACTGGCCGCGGAGATCGCCCGCGCCAGCCGCCTTGTGCTGGCGATCGGAAAACAGGCTTTTTACGCCCAGGTGGACGCCACCGACGAGCGGGCGCTCGAGTACGCCAAACACACGATCGCGCTCAACCTCCTCGCCGAGGATGCCCAGGAGGGAATCCGTGCTTTCCTCGAAAAACGTCCCCCCGTCTGGAAGAACCGCTGAAGGCCTTCCGCGTCCCGATCGGCTTGGCTTCCCCAACGACTTTCAAAAGGGCCAGAAACGATTGTCGTGCCAGATCGTTTCCGTGATTTCGCGATCGAGCCGGGCGAGAAATTCGAGGTGGCCGGTTTCCCAGCGGGCAAGCCAGTCGTAAAGCGCTTTTTCGTCCGGGTCGACGGCTTCCGCAGAGCGCTTGGCGTAGAGTTCGATCGCCGCTTTCTCAAAGCCCATGGCGGCGGCGACGGCGGCGGCCTCGAACTCCGCGGCGGCGATCCGGCGACGCATTTCGGGGTGCAGCACCTCGGCGGCCGTCCGGAACTCCTCGGCCCCGGGGACGGCGGCCGCTTGAAAGCGGCCCACCTTCAGGTAGGACTTGAACTGCTCCGCAAGCAGGCGGATGTGTTTTTCTTCTTCCTCGGCCATCAGATGGAAGAAGTCGGCGACGGCCTTCGTTCCCGCCTGAGAGGCCACCTTGCCGTAGAAGGCTTTGCCCCGTTTTTCAAGCAAAATCGCGCTCTTCAGAATCTCGATCGCCCGGTCTTCGCTCATTTCCCCCCCTTGTCGCTGCCCTTGGACATCTGTAACCATGCCCTGGGGTAAAAGCAAGCCGGAGCGTTCAGCCCGATTGTTTCCCGGCCGCCGAGGCTGAAGCTTCCGGCCCGCGGTAGGCGGCAAGTTCCCAGAGTCCGCATCGCAGATCGCGGCGCAGGATATACGTTGCCCCGTCCTCGGCGCGGATCTTCACGAAGTCGTCTTCCGTCCCGGCCCAGCGATCGAGGATTTCGACCACGGCGAGCCGGCGTTCTCCCAGCCAGATCGCCCGCAGCGAGGGGAGACCGGATAGAAGGTCCTTATCGCCCGGTTCGATCCGGATCTCCATCATGGGGTGAGCCCTTGCGGTCGATCCGGGGGGGAGGGAGCCACGGGATTCCTTCGCGGGAAGAGGCATGCAAGAGCGACGAAGGCTGCCGCATAGCAGAAAAAGGCCGCCGCGGCGATCCCGTGCAGCCCGATTTCGATCGCGATCGCCGCCGCGGCGATCGAAGCCACGCCCGAGGCGCAGCCGTTCGCCGCCCAGGCGTAGGCCTTGGCGCGCGGCCGGGTGACGAAATGGCGCATCGCCGGGGCGAAGGGAAGGCCGACGGCGAATCCGGCAGAGAGAATCAATAAGCTTTGAAACAAATAGCGCAGCGGCGCTCCGAGGCCGGCGATGAAGGATAACCCCAACAGGGCGGCCGCGGCCGGAAAGGCAAAGCCCAATCCGGCAAGAACCGCGACACGTTTCAGGCCCGCGGCGCCGATGCGGCCGGAGACCAGCCCGCCCATGCTCGAGGCGATCAGAAATCCCCCCAGGGTCACAACGAGGCTGGTTCCCGGATCCCCCAGCCAGAAAACGCCGACATGGAGAAAAAAGATCTCCGCGAAGATGAAACCTCCGCCCAAGGCGAAAAAGACCCCAGCGCCCGCCCGGGAAAGGTGGATCTCCCGGTGACGTGCAAAACATCGCGGAAAAAGAAGCAGCGCGATCGCCGCCATCAGGGAGCCGGCGAGGCACAACAGAATGAGCACCTCGCCCGCCCAGCCGAGCACATGCGCCCGTCCGCCCAAGGTGCGATAGAGCTCGGGGAGCCGGCTCCACTTGAGCTGACTTCCGGGGAAAGGCTGAAGATCGCTCCGCGGGGCGGCGGAGAGCAGCAAGTCCCGGAAATAGCGTTCGGACCGGCCTTTCTCCCACGCCTCCTCGAGCCGCCGGTGCTCGTCGAACAACCAAGGGCGGTCGAAGACATGAAAACGGTTGGCCGATTCGGGAGCGGCGTTTCTGGCGTAGACGAGATCGAAGCGCTGAGCTTCGGCTTGCGCAAGCAGTTTTTCGCGGTTCTGCGGCGGATGGCGAAAGACCAACAAAAGGACGCTGTCCCAGGAGCGAAAGACGAACAGGTGCTCCGGCGGCGAGGGCGCTCCCAGCATCTCGAGGGCGGAAGCCGCGGTCGCCCAAAGGCGGAGCGTGTCCCCGGGCGGCAGCCGAAGGCGGCGGGAGACGGCAAGCACCCCATCGGGCGTCAGACGCTCGAGAAAGGAGAGGAAAGCCTCGCGGGTGAAGAGATGCTCCTGGTCGAGCGCTTCGGCGCCGGGCAGGCTTGCCCCCCAGTGCTCGACCTGAATGACGTCAAAGCGAGCGGTCGACGAGGAAAGAGCTCCGCGCAGCTGGCCGGAGAGATGAGGGACGCCGTAGTGGGCACCGAGTCGAGAGGCGACGTGGGGGTTCGCATGGAAGACCTGGATCGCCTTCGAACCCGCGGCGCGGGCGGCCGGAAGAGCAAGCCCCCCCGAGGAGAGAACGACGAGGACGCCTCCCGGCGGCCCCTTGCGCAGACGGTAAACAAGCCCGGAGAGGGTCATGGCGGTGAAGCGCTCCGTTCCGAGGTCTTGCGGACAGAGATAGACCGGGCGGTCGCCGTCGATCACCAGGGCATGGGCCGCAGGGAGGATCTCGGAATATGCCAGGCTCAGGCCGGGGGCGAAGCGGAGGTAAGGACTTTGGACGAGATCCAGTTCGCCGCGCAGATCCTGCGCCACCCGGATGATTTCGGCCGCTGGAAAGGAGCCGATGTGGCTTAAAAACTTGAATTCGGAGCGGGGCAAGCGGCGAAGGGATTCGGATCCGGGAGCAAGCACCCCCAGGGTGAGCAGAAAAGCGATCGCCGCCCCGGCTTTCGTTGCGGGGGCGAGCCGGGCCTCTCCGGCGGTCGATGCCGGGGAGCCGCGCCGGAAAAAACGGCTGAAAAGGGGAAGCAGGGGAAGAAGGGAGTTCACCGCCAGCAGCGTCCCCGGAGCGAAAAAGGTAAGGAGAAGTCCCGGCGCGGCGACCCCCGTCGCCGATCCCGCAAGGGATACGGCATAGATGGAGCCGCTTTTTTCCGGACGGGTCAGGTAGGCCGATGCGGTGATCACGCCGGCAAAGAAAAAAGGAAGGGAAAGAAGGAGGCAGGCCACGAAGAGATAGGCCGCCTGGACCGGCTCGAGAAGAAGCCTCTGGTAGTCAAGCGGAATGAATCGCAACCCGCAAAGGGACCCGAGAAGGGAAAGGGATAAAAAAACCGCGGGCGTGTGCAGATCGGTTCGAGCGGCGGGATCTTTTGCGGCGAGGGCGATCCGGGTTCCCGAGGCGGCGAAGCCGAAAAGAGCGATGCCGATGACCAGGAAGGCGAGATGATTCCACTGCGTGACGGCGAAGGCGCGGGCGAGGAGGACCTCGAAGCCGAGTGCCGCGACGGAGACGAGAAATACGTTGGCAAGCATCCGGCGCCCCGGAGGTGATCAGTTCTTCAGGGCATGGCCGGTAAGAGGGACGAAGAGCACACCGGTCACGTTGCGCAGGGTCGTCTCGGCGCCCGTTTTCGTGACCAGAACCAGGTTCTGGTACCCGAAAGGGCTGCCCAGCGGAAGAACCAGGCGCCCCCCGTCTTTCAGCTGGGCGATGAGGGGCGGGGGAATATGGTCGACGGCGGCGGTGATCATAATGGCATCGAAGGGAGCCTTTTCCGGCCAGCCGAAATAGCCGTCTCCTTCTCGGCAGATCACGTTCGCGAAAGCGTAGGTTTCAAGTGCGCTTTTTGCCAATTGATAAAGCTTAGCCTTAATTTCGATCGTATAAACTTCGGAAACCAATTTGGAAAGAATTGCCGCCTGGTAGCCGGAGCCGGTTCCGATCTCGAGCACGCGGTCGGAGGGTTGCGGCGCGATCAAATCGGTCATGAGGGCGACGATATAGGGCTGGGAAATGGTCTGCCCCTCGCCGATCGGAAGCGGTCGGTCACGGTAGGCGGAGTCGCGCAGGTGCGGCGGGACGAACCAATGCCGTGGGACTTCCTGCATCGCCTGGAGTACTTGCGGGTTCGATACGCCCCGGGCGCGGATCTGTTCGTCGACCATGGCCCGACGGGCCTTCGCAAAGCTTTCCTCTCCCGCGGCGAGCGTTCCCGCGGCGGCTGCAAGAGATAAGGCAAGAAACAAAAGGCTCGGCGTGCGCATCGATATCCGTCCCTCTGGAAGGGCGATCATATCATGAGTCGGGCGCCGAGGCCATGGGCACGGCGTCGCCGCGAGTTGCCAGAGGCGATGAGCCGTGATAGGTAGCCGTAAAAAGCTCGTTTGCCGGAAGCCGGAGTCCATGGGACTTTTCTCCTCGAAAACGAAAGCGGGACAGAATGTTCCGCGGGAAAACCGCGCCGGTGCCGACACCTCGCTCATCGGCGCCCGCATCTCCGTCCAGGGGAAAATCACCGGCAGCGGAAGCCTGATCGTGATGGGAAAAATCGAAGGGGAGATCGACTTGGCCGGCGAACTCGTCGTTTCCCCTCCGGCGAACCTTCGCGGAGAGATCCGCGCCCAGGCGATCGCCGTCGCCGGGGCCCTCGAGGGCAAGATCAGCGTACGGGAGAAGATCCACCTCGAAAAGACGGCCGCGGTTTCCGGAGAAATTCACGCCGGACGGATCTCCATCGCCGACGGAGCACAGCTGAACGGCAGCGTGGTGATGAAGCGGGAAGCCGTCCGAAAGGAAAGCTGAAGCATGGCCGGCGAGCCCAACGCGACCGTCACCTCGATCGTCGGCCGATCGCTGGCGATCGAGGGGGAAGTCAACGGCGAGGAAAGCCTTCACGTGGACGGAAGGCTCAAAGGCTGCTTGCGTCTGAACGGCGATCTCGTCGTCGGCCCCTCGGGAATGGTGGAAGCCGAGATCGAGGTACGCGATATCTTCATTCTGGGCACCGTCACGGGCAAGGTGACGGCACGGCGCCGGTTCGAAGTGCAGCCCTCCGGACGATTTCACGGGGAGGCCGCGGCCGGCGCCTACGAGATCCATCCCGGCGCGATCTTTGAAGGGACCTCGCGCATGCTTTCTTCCAAGAAACCCTCCGAAGAGGATGACTCCCCCCCAAAGCCTTCAAAGCGCTCCTGAAGGTTTGCCGATTGCCGGTTGCCGGCTTAAAATTTTTTAATCCTTCCTAAAGTTTTCCGCCCTCCGGATCGTTTCTTTTCAAGAGGGTTCCAGCCGCGAAATTCCAATTCGTCACATTTGAATCCTAATTGAAAACAAGTTGTTGAACGAATTCTGGACCATTTCCGGACCTTTGCTCAAGAAGCGGCATTCTGTTTGCATTCAATGCGACGGCAATCTTAGAGTCGGTGATCAAAAGGGGAGACGGGATCATGAAGGCGAAACCTGACGCCGTACAGCGAATGACCGCGGTTCTGCTTCTCGTTCTGGGGATGGCGTTCGTGTGCCCGATGCCGGCGCGGGCGGTCGAAAGAACCGTCGAGGCGCGGGTATCGGTAAGCGCCAACGACGCCATGGAAAATCCCTTGGGCGAGGTCACCCTGAACAACACGACCCTGCAGATCGGGGGCGCCTATCACAAGCTGGGGCTTCGCTTCACGAACATCCAGATCCCCAAAAACGCCGGGATTTCCAAGGCCTACATCGAATTCACGACCGCCGCCGTGGACGCCGGGGAGACGGTCTACACGATCGAGGCTCAGGCCGCGGACAACCCCTCCGAGTTCGCCGCTTTGCCATGGAACATCTACGTGCGACCGACCTACACGCTCACCGCCAACTGGCCGATGAACTACACCTGGTCGACGGTGGATGAGGTCCACCAGACGGCGGACATCAAGGACCTGGTGCAGAAAATCGTCAACCGCTCCGGCTGGTCTTCCGGAAACGCCATGGTTTTCATCCTGACCGGAAACGACTCCGTCCT
>CAZQUP010000013.1:37936-55370 GCA_964596545.1 uncultured Desulfatibacillum sp.
CCGCCTCCTGGGACGCGGATCCGAATAAGGCTCCGAAGCTGCACATCGAGTACACGGCGAACATCATCGAGGTGCCGATCGCCCAGTCGACCGACGACCTCTATCAGAAAGTTTTTTATCCGAGCGCTACCACCTACAACGGCACTTCCATGTTGATCGGAAGCGATCCCTACACTTACCCCGCGCTGCGATTCCAGAACGTCGACATCCCCGAGGGGGCGACCATCAACTATGCCGCACTCAAGTTCACCGCGAGCCAAGATCGTCCGGCGGAACCCGGCTATATTCGGATCATCGGCGAAAGACGGCTGAACCCGCCCACTTTCACGACGGCGAACACGATCAACAACCCGTCGGTTTACTACCGCCGGAACACGACCGCCGTCGTGCCCTTGACCTCCAGTTACGTCAGCTGGAGCGGACACCCCGACTGGGTTACCGGCCAAGTCTATACCTCCTCCGACATCAAAAGCGTGATTCAGGAAATCGTCGGCCAGCCGGGCTGGGGAACGAGCGACAAATCGCTGGTGCTTCATTTGAGCCCCAAAGGCGGTTCGATTACCCGGCACGCCTGGACCCATGACGGCGACCCCGCCAAGGCGCCGGTTCTGTATGTCGAGTTCGGCCAGGTGGACGGCGGCGGATACTCCTATCCCGCCGCCATGCAGGTGACCACAAGCGAACTCGGACGCACCTGCTTCGAGGGCAGCACGGCCGACAGCACGAGTTTCGCCCTCATGAACAACGGCGGCTCGACGCTCAACTACACGATGACCTTGACCTCCCCTAAAGGGACCTCCTACATCAGCCTTTACCCGAGCGCTGCCTCAGGAACGGTCGGGCCGGGTGAGGACCAGAATTTCTCGGTCAGCTTCAACACGACCAATCTTCAGGCCGGGACCTACGAAGCTTACATCACCTTCAGCGACCCGAACGCCAAGCCGACGGAGGTGTCCGTGCGCGTGAGCCTCCATGTGATCAAGGAGGGCTCGATCCGCTGCGGCGAGATTCCGCTCTACACCCAGAGCATCTCGAGTCCGGCGGTGATGCTTTTCCTGGATCTTTCGGGTTCGATGCTCTGGGAGGTGGATCTCATCGACGAGGATGATGTTCTTCCGGTCACCCCCAACCTCGCCCCGGTGGTGCAGGAGATCGTCAACCGTGACGGCTGGCAACCGGGGAACGCGATCACCTTCATCATCGAAAAGGTGTCCGGGACGGGCTATCGCGAGGCGCGCTCCTACGACGGCTTCAACCCTTCGAAACCGGTCTTCACCGTGACCTATAACGACGGCGGCGGCAGCAAAACGATCGAAACCGCGGTCATGCGCTCGACCGACGACGGCGACGCTTACAGCGCCATCCCCTGGCGAGCGACCGGCGGAAGCCTGGTTCTCGCCCAGGCCGGAAACGGCTACGGCGCGGCCGTGCGCTTCGACGGCCTGAGTATCCCCAAGGGGGCCTCGATCGAGGATGCGCGCATCCGTTTTGTCCCCTACAAAACGCTCTCCGATCCGGTCACAGTCAAGATCCGCGCCCATGCGAGCGACAACTCGCCCACCTTCAGCAACATAACGACCGTTCAGCTTTTCGAGGCTCAGAGGCCGAGGACTTCTGCCGAGGTGCTCTGGGAGATGGAGCCCTGGACGGGGGTCACGATCGAAAAAAAGATCGACGTCGCCAAGACCGTGATCAACGAGCTCGTCAAGGACAACGGGATCTCCTGGGGCTTCGGCTCCTGGGCGAACTACTACGAGGCCGGCTATGTGAGTACGCAGGACTATACCAAAATCCACGTCGGCTGCCGGCCGCATACGGCCGAGCATCAGGCGAAGATCCAGTCGGTCGTCTCGGGTCTCGAGACCTATTCCAGTACGCCGTTTTCACCCTCGATTCTGGCCGGGGTCAAATATTTCAAAGGGCAGCGGTCGGATCTGGAGTACGGCCAGTATTTCCAGGAAGCTTCCTGTCAGCCGAAATTCTTGATCCAGATCACCGACGGCCAGGGGAACGTCGATTCGACGAACGAAAACGTGCGGGAGCGGGTCAACCTGCTGGCCGACGCCGGGGTGAGTGCGGTGGGCTTGGGCTTCGGTGTGCCCTTGGGTGAACAGGAGCAGATCTACGCCTTCGCCGAGACCGCGAACCTGCGCGGCAAGGCCTATCCCGACGACACGCTCTACGCCATGCACATCGAGGATGCCGCCGGCAACGCGATTCCCTACCTTGCGACCAACAAGAGAGATCTGGTGGACGCTTTCCGCACGATCATGAACAACGTGAAGGGCGCGGTCTACTACGGCTCGGCACCGGCGGCGACCACCTCGACCGACCTCGGCGACATGGTGCTGCTTGCTTCCTTCAACGCCGCGAACTGGACGGGCGATCTCCAGGCGCTCACCAAGGACCCGGAAACCAAGCGCTGGGTCAGCCGGCTGTGGAAGGCAAGCGACAAGATGCCGCCCAAGACCGAGCGCAGCGTCTGGACGGTGAACGCCGTAAACGCCGTCGTCCCTTACGGCGAAGACACGCTCTCCGGCGACAATTTCCTGTGCAAACCGATCGGCGACATCATCCATTCGACCCCGGTCGTCGTCGGACCGCCGCCTTATTTTTACACCTTCGACAATTATGGAAGCTTCAAGCGACAACACGCGGTGACGAATCCGCGGCCGAAGATGGCCTACGTGGGATCCAACGACGGTCTGCTCCACGCCTTCAGCCTTGATGACGGCGCGGAAAAATGGGCCTTTCTGCCGCGCAGCCTGCACTCCAAACTGAACGACGCGGCGACAGGCGAGGCCTACGACCCCTGCTCCACCTCCTACTGTCATCGCTACCTTCTGGACGGCTCTCCCCAAGTGGCCGACGTCTACGGCTCCTTCGGTGCGCTGAGCAAATCGTGGCGGACGATTCTGGTCGTGGGGCAGCGAAGCGGCGGTACCGCCTATACGGCGCTCGATGTCACCTCGGGTGACTCCCCTGCAAGCACGAATCCCGATCCGGCGCGGCTTCTCTGGGAATTCACGGACACGGATCTCGGGCAGAGTTGGTCCGACGCCTTGATCGATCGCGTCGCCCACGGGACGAACGCCTCCGCCTGGGGGGTCTTTTTCGGCTCAGGCTATGCCGACAACCCCAATCAGCAATTCACCAAGGAAGCCTATTTGTTCGGCCTGGAGGCGGACAGCGGCGCCGGCCTCTGGAAGAACGGCCAGACCAAGGTGAAGCTCATCTCCGAGCGCAAGCGCCTCGACTACAAGGAAATCGCCTCCGCTCCGTTTGTTCCCGGGGAGATCGTCACCGGAGCGACAAGCGGTGCCACGGCCAAGGTCGTCTCGGTCGTCGTCTACGAGGGGGGAAACGGGACCCTTTACGTCACGAACGCCTCCGGCTCCTTCCAGAACAACGAGGCGTTAAACGGCAACCTCGGTCACACGGCCAAGGTGAACGGGGTGCTCCAGTTCGTCGAGGCCGGCCAACCGAACAACGCTCTCGCCAGCCCCGTCACGGCCAATTTCAACCCCGGCGACCGCCTGGAGGACTGTATTTACGTGGGAGACCTCTACGGCACGATGTTCCGGGTCGACCGGATCGGAAAGGGCGAGGAGCCTTCCGTCTCCCGGCTCTTCAAGTTCAATCCTTACCCGACGAGCCCGGATGTGAACCCCATCCGCGGCAAGGCGGCCGTCGCCTACGGAGGCGAGACGGAGACGCTCTGGGTCTACTACGGCACCGGGCGTTACGAAACCTCGGCCGACAAGATCAGCAACTTCCAGCAGTATTTCTTCGGGATCAAGGACGGGAAAACCCCGCGCGAAATCCCCTGGAAACTCTCGGATCTCGTTTCGCTTGAGGCGCGGTTCACGACGGCGACGGTGGACGGTACGACCCGCTTCGTGCGGACGATCCAGGGGGCGAACGCGGGCAAGAACTCCTGGGCCTTGAGGCTGTTCGCCGGCCAGTCCGGATGGGGCGGCCCGGCCTCGATCGGCGGAAGCGAGCGCGTTTTCACCAAACCGCTCGTCGTGGGCGAGATCGTCTTTTTCACGAGCTTCATTCCCGACGTCGATCCTTGCGGCGGAAGCGGAGACACCTATCTTTTCGCCCTCGATTACCGCACGGGCCTGCCGCCGACGAAGCCGGTCTTTGACTTGAACGGGGACGGAAAGTTCACCGACGCCGACAAGGTCCTGATCGACGGCAAACTCGTGGTTCCCGTGGGAGTCTACGTCGGCCGCGGTGTGGGCTCCCAGCCGGTGCTCTTTAAAGATACGGTTTTTGTCACCACCTCTTCGCCGCAGCTGACGGGGGTGGTGGGCGGAAACGAGAGCATCACCGGACTGAATGCTTTCCTGGTGAACATTCCGCAAAAGAGGATCCGCATCGAGTCCTGGAAGCACGAATAAGCCGTCAGGGCTTCCGACGGCCGGCGTGGGGTTATCCGGTCCTCGCCGGCCTTTTTTGTTTCAGGATGCGGGTTCTTCCTCGAAAACCTGAACGCGGTAGGTTTCGACCTCCATGCCGGGTTCTTTCCAGGCCGAGCGCGTCAGGCCGGCTTTGAGACAGAGCTGGCCGAGGAAGTCTTCCGCGCGGGGAAGCTGTTGCCAGACCTGGGGCAGAAAAGTCGCCGAAGCCGAGCCGCGTTTCAGGACCACCCCGTCGCGTCCCGGGTGGAGCAGGGCGAGCAGCTCCTGCGGTCCGCGGAAGGCGAGCTTTTGGGGGATGGAGAGAACGCTCACCTCGATGCGGGTCGAATCGAGCTCATCCGAAGCGAGAGGAGAAAATCGCGGGTCGTGGAAGGCGGCGTGCAACGCGTTACGCCGAACGCCTTCGAGGATGGTGTCGGTGGGGGCCAAGTTTCCGATGCAGCCGCGAAGCCTGCCCTCGCGGGTCAAGGTGACGAAGGTGCCGGCGCGGGTGGAAAAAACGGGATCTTTCAGCTCCGCCTCGAGCGACCGGCGCTCGGCGGCGGGAAGGTTTGCGCCGAAGGCTTCCAGGATCGATTGACGGGCAAGCCGGGGAAGCCACCTTCCTTTTTCGCGCGGAATGAACTCGGCCGGGTCTTTCGCGGCGATCATGGGGAGGGCTTCCTCGAGTGCAGATTCACAAAAGCCTACCCCGGGAAACGTTCGCCGTCAACAGCGCGGATCGGCTCGAAGCTTAGATCGTGGTGGCGAGCGAAAGATCGTCCTGACCGTCGATCGGGGTCTTCTCCCCACCGGGGGCCGAACCGTTGCCGCGGTAGAGCGTGAGCCAGACGCTGTTGAAGAGAAAAGCCGCAAGATCCCAGCAGGAAATTCGTGCCGCCTCTTCCGTACGAAGCAGGGCGCGCAAGGCGTTTTTTCGCTCGGCGAGCGCCTTCAAGGCCTGGAGCCGGCGCAGAAAATCGAGTCTTGCCTGAAGCGAGACGCTCGCCGCCTCCGGGGCCCGGGCTTTCAGCTCTTGGATCAGGCCGCCGATGCGCGCGGAGCTGGATCCGAGAAGCGACTCACGAATCTGTGCCGAGGCAAAGGGGCTTTCCTTTTCGAGAAGGTTATGGATCTTGCCCTCGAGGAGCGCCTCCTGCCGTTTCAGCGCGCGGATCAAAAGCGATTTCGTCGCCGGTGTGAGATCCGCCTCGACCCGACGCAGGAGCGGCTCGCAGGCGCGCATGCGGGCGCGGAACTCGGCCGCGGCGCTCTGCCAGAAGAGGAGGCTTGCCTCCTCGAACCGCGCGCGAAGATCCCCTTTGCGCTGAAGAGCCCCGATGACCTGAGCCTTGGTGTCCGCAAACAACCGTGCGGTATGCTCGAAGAGCAACTCGCCCGTTACGGCCTTGAAGATCATCACCAGCACGGCATGCCAATCCTGGATCTGAAGCGCCTGCGGCAGATCCTCCAGGCGATCCTTCAACACCGTATTGGGAAATAAATGAGCCGGGGTGGCATAATAAGGGGTTCCTCCCAAAAGCGGTTGGCGAAGGGGTTCGTTTCCCTCGGGACGGGTCAGCACGGCGGTTTCGACATCGATGAAGCCCAGCGTGTACTCGGCCGGGCTGCGCAGAAAGGCTGGATAGTTCGCCGGGTCGCCCGCAACCAGGAGATTGTCCGGTTTGAGGTCGCGCATGGCGACCCCGCGGGTGTCGAGCCAGGCGAGAAGATCGAGCAGCTGAGAGACGATCCCGGCGACCGCGGTGCGGTTCTGTTCCAGAGCGAGCCGACGGGCGAATTCGCCGATCAGCCCTTGATAGCGTTCCACCGTCTCTCGGCTTTCCCGGAAACGCTCGGCAAGAAGCCCGGTCACCGCCGCGCGCAGGGATTGAGGAAGGTTCTCGCTCTCCCGGATCTCCCCCTGGGCCAGATATTCGAGGATCCAGCCTTGGATGCGATAGGCGGATGCCGCCGCGGCAAGACCCTGACGCTTTGCCAGTTGCCCCAGGTCGGCTTCGCAGCGCAGAAACAGCTCGCGCATTTCGAAGCCCAAGGCCTCGTTTTCCGGACCGTAACGCTCCCGGAATTTTTCCGGCTGCCGTACCCCTTCGGGCAGGGTGGCGATCTCGGAGTGAAGCAGCGGCCCCTTCTCGTGCAGGTCTTCGAGAATCTGGCTCAGGAAATAATAACGCGAAAGATCCATGAAGTAGGCGAAGGAGCCCGCGATCTTGAGCGTTTCCTGATGCTCCGGGTTCTTCCGCAACCACTGGATGTAGGTTTCCTCGCGGACCTCCTCGGGCGCCTCGAGGCAGGAGGCGATCTTGTTCACCATGCCGAGGATCACCGAAACTTGCGGTACGATGCACTCCCGCGGGGCGAGCCGGTCGACGATGTGGCGCTCCTTTTTCAGCCCCGCGACATAGTCCTCGAAGTGGACAATGGGCTTGGGAGGGATTTTGACGACCAGGTGGCGGTCGAAAATAACGAAATAGCAAGTGCTCTTGCTTCCCCCTTCTTCGCCGATCGGTCCGACGGTCATCCGTCGGCGTACCCAGTCGGGCCCCTGGCGGATACGCAGCTCGTAGATGCGGTGGATGCCGTTGGCGGCGAGTTGCAGCTGCTGGAACTCGGCCGGTGCGGATGCCGGGGCCCCAAGTTGGAGACGAAAGAGCTGGAGAAAAAAACGGATCACATCGGCACGGTCGGGGACATGCCCCCCGGAAGCCGCGGCGGGAGATGGGCCGGCCGCGCTTTTGGGCGCGGAGACCGGCTTGTGGCGCCGAAAGGCGGTTTTCTGAAGCAGACCGAATAGGATCAGCCCGAAAGCCACTGCGGCGACGACGATGACGACGGGAAAAGACCAAGACGGGCTTTCCGGATTGCCGGATGCGGGTGAGGGGATGCGCTCCCAAAGACGGGCGAGATGATTCTTTTGTCTCTCGCAGACCGCGAGGGCCGATTCGAGGGCCCCTCGTTTGGCGATCGAGCGGATCTCCGCCGTGGAAATGAAATGGGCCTGCTTTTCGTTTTCATAGAAAACGTCGGTCCCGACTTCCCAGACGCGCTCGGCGACGATGATCGAGCCGTCTTTCAATTCAATGAGCGTGCGGTTCCACTCCTGCCTTGCCGAAAAGCCGGCCGCCGCGAGAGTGATCAGCACCGCCGCCGCGACCAGACCGATTTTGAAACGCATGCCGGTCCGCCTCAAAGTGGACGAAAATTTCCTCTTTTGTTTATCGGTAACGCGCGGCGATTCTTGAGCGGCGCGGCCTCAGGCGCCGATTGACCGCCCCGGCCGATTCCTCTACCATCGCTCGTAGTTTGAGGTGCGCAAGGGAAATCCGGCGTGGTTGAGAGCACCTACCGTTTCGCCGCCGACCGGACCCTGGGCAAACTCGCCCGGCGGTTGCGGATGCTCGGCTTCGATACCCTCTGCGAGTGCGAACTGCCCCGCCGACGGTTTGAGGCCATGATCGACACGCATCGCATCTTTCTCACCCGCAACCGCCGCAAGTCCGCCGAACCCGTTCCGTACCGCAAGCTCTTCATCGGAAGCGACCGCCCCGACGATCAGGTGATCGAAGTGTTGCGCGCCTTGCGGATCCAAGCGGAGGAAATCCACCCCTTTCGACGGTGCCTTTTTTGCAATCTGCCGATCGAGGAGGTGGAGCGGAACCATGTGCTCGGGCTGGTGCCGGATTACACCTGGGAGACTCGAGAACGTTTCACCCGCTGTCCCCGTTGCCAACGGATCTACTGGCGGGGGAGCCACACCGAACGGGCCCTGCGAGAAATGACGGTCTGGATCCAACGGGCCGGGGAAGGAAGTCTGCAGAAGGCCGAAGATCAAGGGCCGGAACCGGGCTTCTCCGCCGGCGATCGGAAACCAAGACCATGAGCGCCTTCTTGCCCCGGCAAGTGATTGCACTCGAGGGGCGGCTGCGCAACTGTCGCAACGTCCTCACCCTGGGGGTCCGTCCGAACTTCGCCGATTATCCCCCCGACGATCGCCGCCGGATTCTCGAGGCCGATACCGTTTACTACCCGTCCACGTTTTACGCCGATCTTCTGGATGCTTGCGGCAAAAGGATTTTTCCGAGCTACCACACCTATAAATGCGTTCAGGACAAAATCCGCCAGACCACGCTCTTTCAAATGCTCGGCATCCCGCATCCCCGGGCAGGCGTCTTTTACGGACGAGACCCCGTGGAGCGCATCCAGGAAGCATTCCGCTTTCCGCTGATCGCCAAAATCCCTCGCGGCTCGGCCCTCGGCCGAGGCGTCTTTTTCGTGGAGAATTGCAGGCAGCTCGAGGATTACTGTCGCCGGGTTCATCCGGCTTACATTCAGGAATATCTGCCGATCGACCGCGATATCCGGGTCGTCGTCATCGGACACCGGGTGGTGCATGCCTACTGGCGGGTGGCCGCGCCCGGTGAGTTCCGCACCAACCTCGCCGCCGGAGGACGCGTGGATCTGTCGCCCGTACCCGAGGAGGCGCTGCGGCTGGCCCGCGAGACGGCGCGCAGCTGCGGTTGGAACGATGTCGGGATCGACATCTGCCGCTCCGAGAGCGGGTTTTGCGTGCTCGAGGCCAACATGAAATACGGCCGCCGGGGGTTCCGGGAAGCCGGCATCGACTTCGGAGAACTGATGGAAAGGATGATCGCGGAGCATGAAATCTGAAGCGGTCGACCTGCGGGAATTGCGTCGGGAACTTGACCGCCGGCAGACGAAGGCGCTTTCGCCCTTTGCCACGCCGAACGAGGCCGCCGTCCGGCGCGAAAAAGAGAAGTTTCTCGAGGAGGGCTGGCGGCAAGCTTTTTCCGTGGACAGCGACCGGATCCTCCATTCGCTCGCTTACGCGCGCTATATCGACAAGACCCAGGTCTTCTACCTCGTCCAGAACGACCACATCACCCACCGCGTGCTCCACGTGCAGCTCGTCTCCAAGATCAGCCGCACGATCGGCCGGTTCCTGGGGCTGAACGAGGACCTGATCGAGGCGATCGCCCTCGGCCACGACATCGGCCACACCCCTTTCGGTCACGACGGAGAGCGTTTCCTCTCGGAGCTGTGCCGCGAGCATGGAATCGGCGATTTCCACCACAACCTGCAGAGCGTGCAATTCCTCGACCGCCTGGAACGCAAGGGCCGGGGTTGGAACCTCTGCCTGCAGACCTTGGACGGGATCCTCTGCCACGACGGCGAGGTGCATAACGAAGAACTCGCCCCGCATCCGACGAAGAACTTTGCGACGCTCTGCGCCGAAATGCGGGCCAAAAGGGAAGACCCCGGCGTCGAGCTCGTCCCCATGACGCTGGAGGGCTGTGTGGTGCGCATGGCGGACACCATCGCCTACATCGGACGCGACATCGAGGATGCGATCCGCCTGGGACTGATTCAGCGCGCGGAGCTGCCCTCCGCCTGCACCCGGGTTCTTGGCGACACCAACGGTCGCATCGTCTTCACGCTCGCCAGCGATCTCGTGCAGATGAGCTATGGGCGGCCGAGCGTCCGCTTCAGCCCGGAAGTCTCTCGGGCCTTGAAAGCGCTCAAGGAATTCAATTTGGAGCGCATTTACCTCAACCCGACCATGAAGCCGCATACGGCACGAATCCGCGAGCTTTTCCGCATCCTGTTCCAGCGCTTTCTCGAGGATCTCGAGCGGGGCCGAGAGGAGTCGGTTCTTTTTCAGGGGTTTCTGAACGGGATGGATCCCCGCTATGCCGCGGAACACCGGCCGGCGGAAATCGTGCGCGATTTTATCGCCGGGATGACCGACCGGTATTTTCTCGACCAGTGTCCGCCGGAGATGAGGCCCGCGCCGGTCACCGGCCCGGCAGAAAAAGGTTGAGTTTTTCCAGTGCATCCAGTAATCAGAGGCATTTCGGGATCAACCGGATACGGTTCAAAATCGAGGCCTTGCGATGAAGGTGCTCTGGGCCCCCTGGAGAATCGAATACATTCTCGGCGAAAAAGAAAAGGGTTGCGTGTTCTGCAAGGCCGATGACCCCCACGCCGAGTTGACCCTTTTCCGGGGGTCGACGACCCTTGTCCTGATGAACAAATTCCCTTACAACAACGGCCATCTTTTGGTCGCGCCGCGGCGCCATGTCGCCGGACTCGACGAGCTCACCGCGGAAGAGACCGGAGCGCTGCTCAAGACGATCGAACGTTCGGTGGCGGCGCTGAAATCCGCCATGAAACCGGACGGATTCAACATCGGCTTGAACCTCGGACGCGTGGCCGGCGCGGGGATTGAAGAGCATCTCCACTTCCATGTCGTGCCGCGCTGGTTCGGGGATACGAACGCCTTGGCGGTGATCGACGAGGTGCGCGTCATCCCCCAACACCTGAAGGAAACCTGGTCCTTGCTCAAGCCCCATTTCGAAAGAAAACGCGGCGAAGCCGCTGCTTCGGGCCCGCGCCCCAGGGCCGGAAGCGGAGGAAGGGCCGCCGGACGCTCAAAACCCACAGCGGCCCCCCGTCGATCCTGAAACCCGAAGCGGACGGAACCCGAACCCCACGGACTGCGGAGCCTGCATGATGAGCAAACTGAAAATCATCTTCTGGGTGCTGATCGCCGCCCTGATCGCCGTCGTCTTCTACCAGAACGAGGATTTCTGCCTGAACACGGCACAGAGCATGAGGATCCACCTGTATGTCTTTCCCGAATACACCTCGCCCCAGCTTCCGGCGGCTGTTTTCTTGCTCGCCTTTTTCCTTTTCGGCATGTTGGTCGCCTGGCTGTTCGGACTGGCCGCACGCCTGCGATTGCGCCGTGGAATCCGGCAACTCGAGCAGGCGCGCACAGCCCAGGAAAAGGAAATCGCTTCCCTGCGCGAGGAGATCGCCGGCTTGAAGGGCGGCCCGCCGCCCTACGGTTCAGCTGAAACGGAGGAATCCTCCTTCACGGCGCCTTTGAAACCGGCCTGATGGTTTCCCTTCACCCCGCCGACGATCACGCCGGCCGCATGGGCATCCCCAGACCCACCCCCGTCATGCAACAGTATCTCGCGGTGAAACGCGAGCACCCGGAAGCGATCCTTTTCTTCCGGATGGGCGATTTCTACGAAATGTTCTACGAGGATGCCGAGATCGCCTCGCGCGAGCTCGAAATCGCCCTCACCTCGCGCAACAAGAACGAGGAGTCCCCCGTCCCCATGTGCGGGGTCCCCTGCCGCTCGGCCTCCGGTTACATCGCTCGGCTGATCGAGCGCGGCTACAAAGTCGCCCTTTGCGACCAGATGGAGGAGGCCTCGGCCGCCAAGGGTCTCGTCCGCCGGGAAGTGGTGCGGGTCATTACCCCGGGCATGATTCTCGAGGAGGAGTTCCTGGACGCCCGGGCTCCGAATTTCCTGGCGGCGGTGGTGCACACCTCGGGGCTCTGGGGGCTCGCGCGGCTCGATCT
This sequence comes from uncultured Desulfatibacillum sp., assembly GCA_964596545.1. Lineage (GTDB taxonomy): Bacteria > Desulfobacterota > Desulfobacteria > Desulfobacterales > SpSt-501 > SpSt-501. Next base: position 49,763 of record CAZQUP010000013.1, read on the forward strand.
TTCCACGGGCGAGTTCCGTGCAACCGAATCCGAGCGGCTGGAGGCGATCGCGGACGAGGCCCGCCGCATCGCCCCGCGCGAGATCCTGCTTCCCGATTCCGCCAAGACCGACCCCCGCTGCGGCTGGGTTCGGAAAGCCCTGCCGGAAGCGGCCTTCAGCCATTTCGAAGATCGCGCTTTCGAGCTCTCGCGGGCGCGGGACTACCTCACGAGCCATTTCGGTACCCTGAACCTCGAGGGGTTCGGTTGTGCGCACCAGCGCGCGGCCGTCGCCGCCGCAGGGGCCCTGTTGCGTTATGTCACCGAAAGCCAGAGGCAGAAAACCGCTCATGTGACGCGCCTTGAGCCTTACGCCCTCGAAGATGCGCTGATCCTCGACGAGCAGAGCCGACGGAATCTCGAACTCGTTCAGAGCATGCGCGGCGGCGGGCGGCGCGGGAGTCTGCTCGCGGTGATCGACCACACCTGCACGCCCATGGGCGCGCGCACCCTGCGGCGATGGCTGCTCTATCCGCTTGTGCGGAAGACCGAAATCGAGCGCCGACTGGAGGCCGTCGCCGAAGCGCGGGAAAAAACTTCCGCCCGCCGGCAGCTGCGCGCGCTGCTCGAGGGGATCTACGATCTCGAGCGCCTGGGAAGCCGTGTCGTCATGGGTCAGGCCAACGCCAGGGATCTCTTGGCTTTAGGACGCTCGCTGGCGGTTCTGCCGCGGATTCAAAAGGAACTTGCCGTGTTCGAGGCCGAGCTTCTCCGATCGAGGCAGTCTTTCGACGACCTCGAAGAGCTCGCTCGACACATCCAGACGGCCATTCGTGAGGACGCCCCTGCGGTTTTGAACGAGGGCGGGCTGATCCGACCGGGATACCATGCCGAGCTCGACGATCTCGTCCGCATCGCCGTCGACGCCCGCGGGGCTCTTGCCGCCATCGAAGCCCGGGAGCGCGAGGCGACCGGAATCGCCTCGCTCAAGGTCGGCTACAACCGGGTCTTCGGCTACTACATCGAATTGCCCCGCTCGCGGGTGAAGGATGCGCCCGGCCGTTACATCCGCAAACAAACCCTGGTCAACGCCGAGAGGTTCATCACCGAGGAATTGAAAGCCTTCGAGGCCAAGGCCCTCGGGGCGGAGCAGGAACGGATCGCGCTCGAACAGCGGCTGTTTCTTGCGATCCGTGAAGAGGCCGCGCGCCGACATCCGGCCATCCAGGAGGCGGCGGAGCTTGTCTCCCGCGTCGATGTGCTGCTTTCTCTGGCCGAGGCGGCCGAGCGGCTGGGCTACGTCCGACCGGAGATCTTCGAGGACGGCCGCTTACGGATCGACGACGGCCGCCATCCGGTCATCGAAACCCTGATCCCGGGGGGGCGTTTCGTCCCCAATTCGATTGTTCTCGACGACGTGGAAAACCAGGTGCTCATCATCACCGGGCCCAACATGGCCGGAAAATCGACGGTGCTGCGGCAGACGGCGCTGATCGCCATCCTGGCCCAGATGGGCTCCTTTGTTCCTGCGCGCCGCGCCGAGGTGGGGATCCTCGACCGGGTCTTCACCCGGGTCGGGGCGCTCGACAACCTCGCCGAGGGGCAGAGCACCTTCATGGTGGAGATGCAGGAGACGGCGAACATCCTGAACAACGCCACCGCCAGAAGCCTCGTGGTCCTCGATGAAATCGGGCGGGGAACGAGCACGTACGACGGCCTGAGCATCGCCTGGGCGGTGGCCGAGCACCTCCATGACTGGAAGGGCAGGGGGGTGAAGACCCTTTTCGCCACCCATTATCACGAACTTACGGAACTGGCCGAAACCCGCTCCCGTGTCCGCAACTTCAACATCGCCGTCCGGGAATGGAACGACGACATCATCTTCCTCCACAAGCTCGTCCCCGGGGGAACCAACCGCAGCTACGGCATCCAGGTGGCACGGCTGGCGGGGGTTCCGCGGGCGGTGATCGAAAGAGCGAAGACGATTTTGCGCCGGATCGAAAGCGGCGGCCGCGTCAGTCTGGGTGAAAGCCTCGAGCCCGCCCTGCCCGCCCCGGCGATTCCCGTGCAACTCGATCTTTTCGGCGCGGAAGAAAAAAACGTGTTGGAAGAGTTGCACCGTGTGGACATCGACCGCCTCACCCCGATCGAGGCCATCAACCTCCTTCATCGTTTGCAGGGAAAAATCGGCGGCAAGAGTCGATAAACGCGGAGGCGGCGGTCGGCGGACGTTTCAGGGCGTGCATCGGTGGACGGGTGGCCATGAGGAGTTATTTGCGCTAAAGTCATTTCGATGGGCAAGCGACTTTTCGAGCGCGCAGCGATCTGCTTGCTGATCCTCCTCTCGGGGCCGGCGGCGGTGGGGTTTCCCCCGGCCGAAGCCCGTTCCGGCAAGACCACCGAGGTGAGCGAGGCGTTTTTCGAGGCCGAAGCTTGCGCGCGCGAGGTTCGGCGCAACCCGGCGAAAACCCGGCAGCGTGCCGGCTGGAGTGCCTGCATCGAAAAGTTCCAGTCCGTCTACCAGCAGGATCCGAAGGGACCGTTCGCTCCGGCAAGCCTTTTCCAAATCGGCGCTCTCTACGGAGACCTTTTCCGCCGCTTCGGAGGCGAGAGCGACCTGCGGGCGGCGACCGAGCAGTTCGAGCTCCTGCAAAAACGATTTCCCGCCAGCGCCTATCGTCCCCGTGCCGCAGCCGAGCTCGAAAAGCTGAAGGCCGAGGCCGCTGCCGGGGCTCCTCCTCGGGAAAGCGCACCGCCGAGTGCCGCGAAAGAGAAAACCCCGCGACCGGCGCCGCCGCCCGCCGCTCCGAAGGAAAAAGCTCCTTCCGCCCAGGCCCGGGAGCAGCTATCGCGCGCGGAAGGCTGCTTCAAAGAACTCTCCGCAAAGAAGCCGACCGAAAACACCCGCCGGGAATGGATGCTCTGTATCGGCCGGTTCCGCAACGTCTATTTGAACGAACCCGCCGGAGCGCTCGCCCCTCAGGCGCTCTACCACGAGGGGTTGCTTTATCGGGATCTGCACCGCGGCTTGAAGTTCAACTCCGATCTGCGGGCGGCGGCGGAGAACTTCGAAAAGATCAAAAACGAGTTCCCCGATCATCCCGTCGCCGCCAAGGCGGAAAAAGAGCTCCAGTCGCTGCCGCGCTCGCGGCCCCCCGCCCAGGCGGCCCGGCGTACCCCGGCCCCTCCGGCTCCGCCCCGGCCCGAGCCGCCGGCGCAGACCCCTCCGCCGGAAACGGCGGACGCCGCTCCGGCCGTTTCCGATTTCTCCGAGGAGGGGCTTGCCGTCGTTCAGGACGTCAAGCACTGGTCCAACCCGGACTACACCCGCGTCGTCGTCTACGTGGACCGGGAAACCGACTATTCTCATCGCCTGCTCAAGCGCGACCCTACGATCGACAAGCCGCCGCGGCTTTATGTCGATCTCGCGCATGCCACGCTCGCCGAGGGGAGCCAGCGCACGATCCCCATCCACGACGATCTTTTGAGCGACGCCCGCGCCGCCCGCTACACCCCGGACTCAGTGCGGGTGGTCGTCGACATCAAGTCGTTTGAAGCCTATAAGGTCTTTTCGCTTCGCGATCCCTTCCGCATCGTCATCGACGTCTGGGGTAAAAACGGGGCTACGGCCGTCTCCCCGGCGGATCCGCCCGCCGACTCCGTCGCCCCGCCCGCCGACCGGGCGGGCAAAGTGCCGCGGGGGGCGCTCGCGCGGCAGCTGGCGCTGGGAGTGCGCCGCATCGTGATCGACCCCGGACACGGCGGCAAGGACTTCGGGGCCCCGGGCTTCATCCCCGGCGTGCACGAAAAGGACATCGTGCTGCAGATCGCCCGGAGAACCGCCCGCAAAATCCGCGAGGAACTGAATCTCGAGGCGATTCTTACGCGTAACGACGACCGCTATCTCGCTCTCGAGGAGCGAACCGCCTTCGCCAATACCCAGCGCGCCGATCTTTTCGTCTCCATCCATACGAACGCCTCGCGCGACCCGCGCGCCTACGGCACCGAGACTTACTTTCTGAACCTGGCCACCGACGACGAGGCGATCCGGGTCGCGGCCATGGAAAATGCGACCTCGACCAAGAACATCAGTGATCTCCACTCCATTCTGAACGAGCTCTTGCGCAACGCGAAGATCAACGAGTCGAGCCGCCTCGCCGAAATGGTCCAGGCGTCGCTGGTCCGAAACCTCGAGCGCAACGGTTACAGCCGGGTGAAGGACAAGGGGGTCAAACAGGCGCCCTTTTACGTCCTGCTCGGGGCGCGCATGCCCTCGATTTTGGTCGAAACCGCCTTCATCAGCAACCGTGAAGAATGCCGGCTGCTCACCACCCCCGCTTTCCAGGAGCATATAGCGGAGGCGATCGTGAACGGCATCCGCGTCTATATCCGCGAAATCCAGCCCACGGCCTTCGAATCGCCGGCCGCGCGGCCGCCCGGATGAGTCGCGCAAAACGCTTCGAACCGCAACGCAGGAGGAGGCGATGAGCTACGAAAACATCCGAATCGAGCAGGACGAGGGGATCGCCACCGTCACCTTCAACCGGCCAAAGGCGCTGAACGCTTTGAACCGCGCGCTTCTGGTCGAACTTTCGCTTGCGCTCGACCGGCTGGCCGAGGACGAGGCGGTACGCGTGCTGGTGCTGACCGGCGCGGGCGAAAAGGCCTTCGTCGCCGGAGCGGACATCGGCGAGCTGTCCACCCTCGGACCGCTGGCGGCGAAGGTTTTCTCCCGCATGGGGCACGAGGTCATCGGAAAACTTCAGCAGCTCTCCGTTCCCGTGATCGCCGCAGTGAACGGCTACGCCTTGGGCGGAGGAACCGAAATCGCGCTCGCCTGCGATTTCATCTACGCCGCCGACAGCGCGCGTTTCGGTCTGCCCGAGATCACCTTGGGACTCATTCCCGGCTTCGGCGGAACGCAGCGCCTGCCGCGGTGGATCGGCCCGGCGGCCGCCAAAGAGCTGATTTTCACCGGACGCATGATTCCCGCGGAGGAGGCGCTGCGCCTGGGCATCGTGAACCGGGTTGTGCCTGCATCCTCGCTCCTGGAGGAAGTGCGCAAAACCGCGCTCGAAATCGCTTCCAAGGGACCCGTGGCGCTGCGGGCCGCCAAGGAGGCCGTCAACCACGGGCTGGGAGTGGATCTCGCTACGGGCTGTCGTCTCGAGGTGGATGCCTTTGCGCTCGTCTTTGCGAGCCCCGACGCCCGCGAAGGGACGGCCGCCTTTCTCGAGAAACGCAAGCCCGTCTTCCGCGGCCGCCTGAAGGAAGCACCCGGGAGCTGACCCGCATGGATCCCCAGCTTCGTTCCCGACTGCAGCTCCTCTGGGGGGTGATCCTCCTTCTGACCGGCGTGGGGTTGATTTTCCGCATCCCCCAGGTGATGCCGCGGATCGGCGAAATTGAATCCTTTACGGGCGTGTTGCCCTTCATCACCTTCTGTTTCTACTTCATGGCGGCCGTCCTGATCGGAGGGGGGGTGAAGAAAATCATCGCCCATTTCCGCCGTCCAAACCGTGTCCCCCCGCGCTGAACCCGTTTCCCCTTACCGGCCGGGAGGGCGTGCCCGGCCGGGTTCAGGATCCCGCACGCGCTTTCCCGCGGAATTTCTGAAGTTGTTCCTCAT
>CAZQUP010000014.1:0-27263 GCA_964596545.1 uncultured Desulfatibacillum sp.
GGAGCCATCGCGGTCGGTTCAAGCCGCCAGACGGCGGGTCTTCTTCTTCAGGCGCGCGATTTTGCGGCGGCAGATGTCGGCCGCTTTCCGGTCTTTTGCCCGCAGCGCTTCGGCGCGCTTCACTTTGAGGGAACGGATGTTTTTTTTGAGGGCGCGGATCGTGTCGCTCGCGCGACGGGCGCTTTCAACCACGATCCCCTTGGATTTGCGCAGGGCATCGATCAACTCCTCTTTTTTCATCCCGTGAACGCCGGTGATGCCCTCGATCCCCTTGGCCGCTTCGCGGAGCTCGGTGGTGGTCATCTTTTCGAGCGGGCGGCCCCAGATTTCGATTTCCTTTTCGCTCATCGGTCGATCCTTTCCGTCGAAAAGCCGAGCGGGAGCCCAAAAAGCCCCCGCCCGCATGAAGAATCCGCACCTCCGCTGCACGTTTCCGCGCGCGTCCGTGGCCCGTGGGAAGCGCCCCGTTCTTTAGACCGATTCCGTTTTCGATGTCAAGCGCCCGGGGCCGGCCGTTTCGCCGTCGGCGGCATCCCGCTGGGTCATGAAAATCCGGAACAAATCGAGCGGGATTGGAAGAAAAGTCGTCGAGTTACTCTCGGTGGCGATCTCGCGCATCGTCTGGAGGTAGCGCAGGTGGAGCGCCACGGGGTGTTTCTCGATGATGCCCGAGGCCTCGGCCAGCTTCGCGGCCGCCTGAAACTCGCCCTCGGCGTTGATCACCTTCGCGCGCCGCTCGCGTTCGGCCTCCGCCTGCCGCGCCATCGCCCGCTGCATCTCCTGCGGCAGATCGATGTGCTTCAACTCGACCGTCGTCACCTTGATTCCCCAGGGGTCGGTGTGCTTGTCGAGAATTTCCTGGAGCTGGGCGTTGATCTTCTCGCGGTTGGCGAGCAGATCGTCCAGCTCTGCCTCGCCGCAGACGCTCCGGAGCGTCGTCTGGGCCAGCTGAGAGATCGCATAACCGTAGTTTTCCACTTCGATGATCGCCTTCACCGGGTCGATTACCCGGAAGTAGATCACGGCGTTCACCTTGACCGAGACGTTGTCGCGCGTGATCACATCCTGCGGGTCGACGTCGAGCGCGACCAGCCGGAGGCTCACCTTGATCATGCGGTCGATCAGCGGGATCAGGATGATCAGCCCCGGCCCCTTGGCGGCGATCACGCGGCCGAGCCGGAAGATGACCCCCCGCTCGTACTCGTTGAGAATCTTCAGCGCCGCGGAAAGAAAGAGGGCCAGCAGAACGACGATCGCAATCAGGGTATACATCGCAAACCTCCTTGCCGAGGCGGAGATGCCCCGGCGCACGGGGAAAACGGATCAGGCGGAAGCGTCCAAAGGCTCGACCTCGAGCAACAGTCCCTTCACGGCGACCACGCGCACGCGTCGGCCTTCCTCGATCGGCTGCTTGGCCACCGCATTCCAGAGCTCGCCGTGAACGAAGACCTTGCCCGCAGGGGCCAGGCGCCGCTTCACCTCGCCCACCTCGCCGATCATGCCTTGGGCGCCGGTGGCCGGCCGATGGAACTGGGCGCGAAAGACGACGAAGGCAACACCGGCGAAGAACGCGGAAACCACCAGGACCGTCGGCAGCAGGACTTCCCAGGAGACGCGGCTTGTCGGGCCGTCGCCTTCGAAGAGCATGAGGGAGCCCAAAAAGAGCGACAGGATGGCCGCGACGGACAAAAGCCCGTAACTAGCGATCTTCATCTCGAGGATGAAAAAAATGACGGCGAGCGCGATCAGAAGCACGCCGGCGAAATTGACCGGCAGCGTCTGCAGGGCGAAGAAGGCGAGGATGAGCGCGATCGCCCCCACGACCCCCGGGAAGATCGCCCCCGGATGGGAAAACTCGAAGTAAAGGCCCGCCAGCCCGATCATCAGAAGCAGATAGGCGATGTTCGGGTTGCTGATCGCGCGCAGGATCTGCGTGCGGAGGTTCTCTTCGTGCTCGACGACCTGGGCCCCGGCCAGATCGAGTTTCCCCTTGCCCGCGATTTCGCGACCGTCGATCCTGCGCAGCAGATCGGGGAGGTCCTCGGCGACCACGTCCACAATGTTCTCGCGCAGCGCTTCGGTTTCGGTTGCCGAGACCGACTCGCGGATCGCGCGCTCGACCCAGTCGGCGTTCCGCCCCCGCCGCTCGGCGACGCTTCGGGCGTGGGCGACCATGTCGTTGACGACCTTCTCGGACATCTTGCCGTCGATTTCCTGGCCGCCTGCGCCGACGGGGTGCGCGGCCCCGATGTTCGTTCCCGGGGCCATGGCCGCGATATCCGCGGCCATCGTGATCATCACCCCCGCCGAGGCCGCCCGCGCTCCGGCCGGGGCGACGAAGACCGCAACCGGCACCGGGCTCGCAAGAATGTCCTGTACGATCTGGCGCATCGAGTCGGCAAGTCCCCCCGGCGTGTCGAGCTCGATCACGACCAGGGCCGCCTTTTCGCTCTCGGCCTTTTTCAGCCCCGCCTGGATGAACCGTGCGGTCGCCGGGGTGATGGCGTCGGCGACCCGCACGAGGACCACCTCGGGGGCCGCCGCGGCCGGGGAAGCGCCCGCCGTCAAAAACGTCACACCCCCCAAAACGGCGGCGAGCAGGAAAGGACGAAAGCTAAGTTTCATAAGGATATTCTTTCATGAGGAGCTGGAGATCCTCCCAGGCCTCGCGTTTTTTCCCGGGGTTCCGCAGCAAATAGGCCGGGTGGTAGGTCGGAACGATCTTCCATCCATGCCGCTCGTGGATCTTTCCCCGAAGCCGCGAGACGGGCTCGGTACTCTCGAGCAAAGCCTTCGAGGCGCAGGCCCCGAGCGTGCAGATCAGCCGCGGCCCGACGGCCGCGATCTGACGCTTCAAAAAGGGAAGGCAGGTGGCGATCTCGTCCTCCTCGGGAGTGCGGTTCCCGGGCGGCCGGCACTTGACGACGTTGGCGATGTATACCGCGGAGCGGGAAAGCCGCATCGCCTCGATCATGCGGGTCAGCAGCTGTCCGGCCGCGCCGACGAAGGGCTCCCCGGCGCGGTCTTCGTCCTGACCGGGGCCCTCCCCCACAAACATGAGGACGGCGCGAGAGTTGCCGCTCCCGAAGACGATCTTGGTGCGGCTTTTGTGGAGCTTGCAGCGCGTGCACTCCCCGATGTCGGCGCGGATCGCCGACAGCGATTCCCCGGCCGCAGCCTTCCCGGCGAAGGGCTTCTCCGCCCAGGATTCAAGGACGGCGCGTGTCTCGGGGCTTAAGAAAACGCCCTCGACACCCGCTTCACGAAGGTGGAGAAGCGCGCCTTCGAACTCCTTGAGCCAAAGAGCGAGCCCCCGTCGGGTCTCGTCACTTCTTGGGTTCATAGTCGAAGCTGTCGTTTCGCGGCACGACCCAGACGTCGGCGAAGGTCTGGAAGGTCGAATCCTCCACGGCGATCACGGCCATGCGGTTTTCCTTCTCGAAAATCAGAAGCGAGTGCGGCGATTGATACCGCGTCACCAGCCGCCAGCCCTCCGCGGTCATGTTGTTTTGAAAATAACGCAGGAGCGATTTGGAATCCACCCGACCGTAGAGGCGGAGCAACCCGACCTGGATCCCGCCGCGCTGCGTGACGTAGGAGGCTTCCTTCTGGATGTCCATCTCGCGCGGGATGAGGACATCTCCCCCGAATTCCCGCTGGTCGGGAAGCCTCTTCGGCTCGGGTGTCGTGGAAGGCCCCGTGCCGTCGAATATGGAGCAGCCGCCGAGGACGAAAAGGATGCAGGCGATGAGCGCAAAACGGATCGGATTCATGGACGAAACCCCTCCTTTCGGTCTGACCGCCTCGCCGGCCTGAAAGACGCCGGGAAGGCCTGGGATCGACGCCTTCAGCCTATGCGAAAAGGCTCCACCGGACAACCCTTTTTGCGCCCCCGCCGTTCGGCGCGCCGGGCGCCCGCGGGCAATATCTCTTGTCCGCAGGCCGATTCTCCTCTATAGGGGCAGCTTTCCAACTCTAAAGGAGGTCTCTCCATGACCCTTGATACCGGAAACGTCTTTCACCGCGTGCTCGACCGGCCCCTGCCGCAGGCGGTTCGCTCGCAGGGGGTGTGGATCGAAACCGCAGACGGCAGGCGCTTTCTCGACGCCAGCGGGGGGGCGGTGGTGGTGAATGTCGGCCACGGCCGCAAGGAAATCGCCGCGGCCGTCGCCGAGCAACTCGGAACCCTCACCTACGTCCACCCCACGATGTTCACCTCGCCACCGCTCGAGGAGCTCGCCCGCCTGCTCTCCACCCACACCCCGCGGGGGCTGAACCGGTTCTACTTCATGAGCTCGGGCTCCGAGGCGGTGGAAACGGCGATCAAGTTCGCCCGCCAGGTACACCTCGCCCGGGGCGACACCGATCGCCACCTTCTGCTCTCCCGCTGGAACTCCTATCACGGGTTGACGATGGGGGCGCTCGCCGCGGCGGGGAGGACCTCGTTCCGGCTCCCCTTCTATCCCATGCTCCGCGACGCCGTACACCTGCCCGCGCCCTACTGCCTGCGCTGCTCCTACGGCCTCACCTTCCCCTCCTGCCGCCTGCGCTGTGCGCTCGCCATCGAGGAGACGATCCGCTGCCTGGGCGCCGGCGCCGTCTCAGCCTTCATCGGCGAGACCGTGGGCGGGGCGAGCATCGCGGTCCTGCCGCCGCCGCCGGGTTACTGGCCGCTGGTGCGCGAGATCTGCGACCGGCACGGGGTTCTGCTCATCATGGACGAGGTGATGTGCGGCATGGGCCGGACCGGCAAGTGGTTTGCCGCCGAGCATTACGGGACCACCCCCGACATCCTCGTTTTAGGCAAAGGCCTTTCAGGCGGAACGGTGGCACTCTCGGCGATCGCCGTCCGCGAGGAGCACCTCGAGGCCGTGCGCCGCACGGCCGGGAACTTCGCTCACGGCGGGACCTTCAGCCACAACGTGATCGCCTGTGCGGCGGGCCTTGCCGCGGTGCGGCTGCTCGAGCGCGAGCGCCTGGTCGAGCGCGCCGCGGCCCTCGGAGCCAGGCTCGGCGCCCGGCTGAAGGAGGAGCTCTCCGAACACCCGCACGTGGGCGACATCCGCGGCCTGGGGATGATGTGGGGGATCGAGTTCGTAAAAGACCGCCAGACGCTCACCCCCTTTCCCCGCTCCGAGAAGCTGACCGAGCGGCTCTGGCAGCAGCTCTTCGACCACGGGGTCATCACCTACAAGTCGGTCGGCATGGCGGCGGGCGAAGGCGACGGGCTGATCGTCGCCCCCCCCTTTGTGATCACCGAAGAGGAAATCGAGCGGGTGATCACCGGCCTGAAAGCCGCCCTCGAGGCGGTGCTGCGGGGCTGATACACATCGGCGATTGACAGGATCGCCGTTTTTCCGGATCATCGCACCATGACGGTCACGAAGCCGGAGGATCTAAAGGGGCTCTCCCTTCTGGGCGGAAAGAAGGCCGCGCCCTCGCGGAGGCTCGAGGTCTTCCCCAACCACCACCGCGGCAGGCGCTACACGGTCGAACTCCGCACGGCCGAGTTCACCTGTTTGTGCCCGGCAACCGGTCAGCCCGATTTCGCCGAGCTCACGATCCGCTACGTCCCCGACCGCTGGATTCTGGAATCGAAGTCGCTCAAGCTCTATCTCTGGTCTTTCCGTGACCAGGGAGCTTTTCACGAGCATGTCGTGAACGTGATCTTGGATGACCTGGTCAAGGCGCTCGACCCGCAGCGGATCGAAGTCGTCGGCAACTTTCACGTGCGCGGCGGAATTGCGATCACCGTCCAGGCCGCCCACGAAAAGAAAGCCGCGGCCCCCCGTCGCCCCGGCGGCCGAAGGCGCTGAATCTCATGGAAGGCCGCCGCCACCTGCCGCTCGTCACCGCGCTCTTCGTCACCTGCCTTGTCGTCTCGAACATCATCGCCGTGAAGATCGCCTCCTTCGGTCGTCTCCCCGGCCTGGGCAGCCTCTATCTTCCGGTCGCGGTGCTCCTCTTTCCCGTCTCCTACATTCTGGGGGACATTCTGACCGAGGTGTACGGCTATGGCCAAGCGCGGCGAGTGATCTGGACCGGGTTTTTCTGTAACCTTCTTGCCGTAGCGGCGATTTTCTTGGGAGGTCTTCTTCCTCCGGCCCCCTTCTGGACGGCGGGTTCCTATGCCGAGCCGGCCGCGGCCCAGGCCGCCTGGGAGGCGATCTTGGGCTTCACCCCCAGGCTTTTGATCGCCTCTTTCATCGCCTATCTCGCCGGCGAGTTTCTAAACGCCTACGTGCTCGCCCGCCTCAAGATCGCCACCGCCGGACGCTTTCTGTGGCTGCGCACGATCGCCTCGACGCTGGTCGGCCAGCTTGCCGACTCGGCCCTTTTCATCACCATCGCCTTCGCCGGGGTTCTCCCCGACGCCGCCCTCGCCCGCCTCGTTGTCACCCAATGGCTCTTTAAATCCGCCTTCGAGGCTGCAGCCACTCCCCTCACCTACGCCGCCGTCTTCGCCCTCAAACGCGCCGAGGGCGCCGACCCCTTCGACCGCGGAGCCGACTTCAACCCCTTTCGCCTGCGCTGAAGGCCGCTACATCACCGGTGATCTGCTCGCGGGCTCAAATCGACTGCCGATGACCGCATTTAAACCCTCGGTCATCGCTGCGCGAGATCTTCGGGTGCTATCGCACTGGTACTCTATTGCGGCCTATTCGTTCAATGAAAAGCGTCTGATTGGGTGTTTTTTGCCCAGGATCGATTGGGAAAGACGGTGGTTATGATTTACAAGCTTATGGGGAAATAAGCTCGTTGAGGTTGACCGGGGAGAGCGACCCTGATCAAATAAAGGTGCCTGGTCGGTTATTGAAAAATCTTGGCTGAGGATGAGTACCGTGTCGAGATCGTCTCAACGAAACCTACCTCTCAGTATACCTAACAGGTCCTTCAAAGCTCGTGCAAGAACAGGCCGGAGTCGATCGGCAGCGAATTCGCAAGCTCGGCGAGCCGGGCATGATGGGTGAAAAACAGGACCTGTGTTCTCCTCGACAGCTCGGCCAGCACTTCCATCGTCGCCCGGGCGCGGTCGTCATCGAAGCGGATGAGGATGTCATCCACAACGAATGGCATCGGCTCTTTCTCCTGCAGGTACTTCTCGAGAGTGGCCAGCCGTAGCGCAAGGTAAAGCTGGTCCAGGGTGCCGTCGCTCATCCCGGTGACCTCGACCTCTCTGCCGTCCGGGCGGACTCCCACGAGGACGGGCTCGCCCGAATCTCCGGACTCCGTCCTCAGCCCCGCAAAGGAGCCAAGGGTCAGCCGGGAAAACAAGGCGCCCGCCCGGTCCAGGATGGGCCCCTGATTCTGGGTGCGGTACCTTTCGATGGCGCGCCGGAGAACCAGGGAGGCCAGCCGGAACTTGACATAATCGTCGACCTGATCCCGGATCGAGGCGAGAACCCCCTGAGCCTCCGCCGCAGCCTCGGCCGCAGCCGAGGAGCCGTCGATGCGGGCGAGTTCGCTGCGCAGGCTTCCGACACGCTCATCGAGCTCGGACTGCCGCCGTTTCAATTCTTCGAGGTTTTTCTGTGCTTCCTCGATCTTTGCGACGAGGGCGTCGGCATCGACCATCTCCGCTTCCTGCAGGACCTGCGGCAGGTCGGCCCCGCCGCCACGCTCGAGGATGTCCGTTTCCAGCTCGTGGATGCGCTTTTTCAGCTCCTGAAATTCGGCGGAGAGCTTTTCCCGGGCTTCGAGTTCGCCGGTCGTTTCGCAGCCGGCCTGGCGGCACAGGCTGTCGAGCTTCTCTTTTGCGAGGGAGATATCTCTTTCCGCCTCGGAAAGTACCTTTTTCTTCGCCTCGATCTCCCGCGTGATCTCTTCGTGCCGGGCTGCCGCCCGTCGGGCACGGGTGAGCTCCGCGCCGAGCTGGTCAGCAGCCTGGTCAGAAGGCAGTCCTTTCAATTCGGGGGCTACATTGCCGACGAGGGCCCTCACCTCGGCGTGGAATTGTTCGGCGTCGCGCTCGATGCCAAAAATCCGCTGCTCCAGGCCTTCGGACTCGTCGATCTTTCTATATAAATCGTCGAACTTCGCAAGAAGAACGAGCGCCTCGTCGGGCGGGGTCCCGGCATCCAGCCCGAGCATCCGAACCGCCTCGGACCACTCCGTGTGCCAGCCGGAAAGCCGCTGCCCGGCCTGGCCATGGGCTTGACGGTGCGCATCGATCTCATCGGCCGCCTCGGAGCAACGCACTTCCAGCTCGGCACGGCGCCGGGCGGCTTTTTCCAGCCTCTCCTGGACGGATTCGCAGCGCTCGAGGAGCTGCGCAAAAGGCTCTTGCGCCGATGAGGTCTTCTCCCCCAGATCTTCAAGTCGCCGCTTCAGCTCTTCCCGGAGCTCGCCGATTCTCCCCCTGAACTTTTCGATCTGTGCCCTTTGCTCACCCGCCTTCTCGAGCCGTTGTAGAATCTTGCCGTACTGCTCGAGCCAGCCCCTCATCTCCCGGGGTGTGAGCGGCTCGATTCCGGCCGGGTTCCAGGCAAGCTTCCATTCCTCGAAGTTCTGAGCAAGCTTCTTCTTCCCTTCCCCTCGTTCGATCTCGAGCTGGACGATTTTCTCCTCGATCGTTTTCTTTCTCGCGCGCAGTGCAGCATATTCCGCCACGCGGGCGGCATCCCGGCGGAGGCGGTCTGCGGTGTCGTCGGCCTGCTCGACGGATGCCTCGTAAGCCGCCGCCAAATCGCGATCGGGATCATAGGCCCGGCTTTCCCCCTCAAGGTCTTCCCCCGCCAGCCAGGCCCTCTTGACGAGAGACCAGCCCCTCTGCCTTCTTTCTCTTGCCTGCTCGAGGTCCTCCTCGGTTGGAACAGCGCCGGGGGTGAGGATCGCGTCGATTTTCTGCTCTACCTCGTGAAGTTCCGACCTGGCATCCTCCAGCCGTTTCTCCAGGTTTTCCAGAAAGGCCCTACCATTGGAGAACGCCTCTTCGAAGCGATGGATGGTCTCCGGGGAAGGAAGGGGCACCCTGCCTACCCGCTCGAAGGGGAGGTTCCATAGCGGAAGGCGCTCGAGCAGACTGAGGGCCTGCCTTTCCTCCTGCTGCAACATTTTTTCCGCTTCCGTCAGAGCCGCGCCGAGGTCACCGCTCTTAGCCGCCCTGGCGAGGCTCTTTTTGAGAGGCCCTGGGTCTAGCGGCGCCTCGAGTCGTTCCAGATCAGCTTTCAGCCGTTTGAGTTTTGATTCAGCCTCCCGGAGCGCTCTTTCCTCCCGTTGAATCTCCCCCTGCAGGGACTGGTGGCGGCTGGCAAGCTGCTGGAGGCGGCTCTTGAGGGCGGCCGTGGGTCTCATGGATTTGATCGCCTGCATGTCGCGCCCGGGGGCCAGCTCGGCGAGCAGACCTCGGATGTCCGCTTTGTTCTGCTGCAATCTTCCTTTCAGGTTTCCCAGGTCGGCTGCGGCCTTGCGATACTGTCCCAATCGCTCGCGGATGGCCTCGATCGCGCCGGCCTGGTCCAGGAGCTTCTGCGGCAGGGCAATCTTTTCGATTTCGTTGTTCAATCGGGCAAGATCCAACTCCGCTCTCCGTTTGACCTCGTCGGCGGCACTGAGCTGTTTCTCGGCCTGGTGCCGACTTGCCGCAAAGCCTTCCGGCAGGATGACGACCCCACGGAGCGTCTCGAGCCTCGCCCGACTTTTCTTGAGCAGCCCTACTTTGGGCAGGATCCCGGCAAGGCGCTGCATCCGGTTCAGCTCGGTCGTGCGGTGTTCGATCGCCTTCCACAGGCTATTGCGCTCGGCCATCACCTCCTCGAGCTCTTTTTGCTTTTCAGCCCAATCCCGGCCGGAGTGCGCAAGTTCGAGGATTTTTCTTCGCAGCTCTTGGTAGCGGCCGATTTCGCGATTCAGGGTCGGGTGCTGGCCCTTTCTCTTGAAGAGGGACTCGGCATCTTCCTCAATGGCCTCAAGAAGGGCCTGCAGGTTCGGCCCCCCGGAAGCCGCGGCAAAAAGGCTCTTTCCGGCCTCGCCCCTACCCGCCCCGCGGTTGACGAGCCGCTCTGTGAAGCGCTCGGCCAGGCGGTGAAACAGGCGGCCGTAGAGCGGGATCTCGCCCGGCGGCGTGAAGTGCCGGGTCGGGGGATTCTCCCCGCGCAAAAGCCGCTCGCGAAAGGTTTCTTCGAGGCAGGCGCGGCAGAGGGCGGATACGCTGATCGCCTCCATGGCGCGCCTCTTCACCCCCTCTTCCCGGTGCGCCACTGGAAAACGGTCATCCGCGGGCCGGAAAAGATTTGGATCTCGGGGATCGCGCTGCGGGCTTTTTCGATCTCCGCGGGTGTGGCGGGGGGGTGGATGCGCTCGAGGATCTCCTGGAGGCTCAGGAATTTTTCGCGACGGAGCAGCTCGCGCAGCCTTGTCTTGAGGGAAGATCCCGTCCCCCCGCCTTCGGCGGGTGGCGCGGTGGGCCCCCATTTTTCGGGTGCAGACTCGAAGACCCGCTCCCAGAAGGGGGCAAGCTGCTTTTGCACGAACGCGAGCACCGCCTCCGGGTTGAGCGGGATGTCGCCCTCCACGGCATCGAGGTAAAGGTCATGGGCGGCGTAGAGCCGGGTGATGTCCTCGGGGTCGAGGGTGAGCAGGTGCAGAAATCTCCCGCGCGCCGCCTGGATGGCGGGGGCGGTCTTCCAGCGCGCACCGGGGATGGGCCGCAGATCCGGGGTGCGGATGAAGACGAGCTTGCAGCCGGGGTCGGCCGCCTTCAACCCCTCCCCTTCCTTGACGATCGCCTGCCAGCGGCGGGCGTGATGGCCCGCCTCGAGGCCGAAATAGACCTTTTTCCCCGACCTCTCCCAGCCGAGGACGAGATAGCGGCTCTTCGGTTTGAAGGTCGTGCAGCCCGGGGGGACGGCGTTCTCGAGAAGCCAGAAGAGGGCATCGGGGTTGAAAAGGCGGCGCCGCGGCTGGGTGCGGATCTTCTCGAGGCGGGCGCGATAGAACTCCTCGACCTGCGGCTCCGGGGCAGCAGGCGGTTTCCGGGGCGTTTCGTCTTCACGCAAAAGCTCCTCGAAGCGCTGGCTGCAAGCTCTGAGGAACTCGCGAATGTTCACGGCGGGGTTTGCGGTGAAAAATTTCTCAAGAAATTGCTCTTCGAGCATCCGGGAGGCGATCTCCCCGGGCACCTCCGCCCCCTCGAGCCGCAGCCGGACCAGTTCCACGGCCTGGCTGCGGTTGACGCCTTTGAGCTCGAGATAGGGTTTGAGGATGCGGTCCTTGTGCGCCTCATGCCAGTGGGGGAGAACGCCCTTCCCCCAGGGGGTGAGATTCGCCGTGAGCAGGGTCAACTGGTTCGGGCATTCGGCGGTCAGGCCCTCGACGACAACCCCGAGGCTTGCGGCCAACTCGGGGGATTAGGCGTAATTCTCCGTCTGGTCGAAGCAGAAGACGAAAGGCCGGAAGAAGCCGGCGAGCTTGCAGAGATCGGCATGGCGGCTTCGGGCGAGATCCTCGGCGTTCTCTCCGGAGAGGTCCCAGGGCGGGCGGTCGGCGGGAGAAAGCCCGATCGCCTGGGCCTCCTCCTCGTCCACGCAGGCCGCCTTCAGCCAGTCGAGGCAGGCCTGGCGGAGCTCCGGATGCGCGCGGCCCTCGTAGGCGTAAGAGACAAGGACGCGAAGCCACGCGGCGGGGGATGCCGTGAGCTGCAGGCCGCGCTCATGGAGCTGGTTCTTCAGGAGGTTGGAGAGTTTCCCGGTTTGCTGCCGGATGAGTCTCTTCCAGGCGTCGTTTGCGCGCAGCTCCATGATCGCCGCCCGATCGAGGTAGGCGATGAGCCGGTGCGGTGCGCGGCTTGCGATCACCCCGCGGCGCAGGCCGTTCAGCGCCATGTTGACGAGGACGCCGTGGATGAAGGCCTCGAGCTGGGTTTCCGAATCGAGAGGGGATGAGCCCTGCCTTTCCGGGAATTCCATCTCCTGGACGGTCTTGAGGAGGATCGAGCGCCAGGAGGAGGCGGGGGTGGCGTAGGGCCTAAGATAAACGAGAGTCGCTCGACCCTCGAGGCGGCGGAAGAGCCGCCCGATGAGGTGCGACTTTCCGTATCCCGGGGCCGAGGAGCCCAGAAGGTGCGCCCCGGGGCAGCGCGCATCGCGCGGCGGCTCCTTTCCCTCGGAAAGAGCCTCGACCAGCCGCACCAGGCGCTCGAGGGGCTCCTCGTTCAAGCCGGGAACCGAGGCCGAAACGCGGCGCGGCTCGTTCACGATGGCCTGCGCGAAGGGATTTGCGATCATGGCCTGCCTACCCGGTTTCGAAGGAGACGAGAAGATGGGGTCTGCCGAAGAGCTCGATCGCCCCGGCGCGGGTCTCCTCGTCGGAGAGCGACCAGTCCCCCAGACCCAGCACCGCCCTTCCCGCCCGGCCCTCGGAAACGATGAACTCTTTGAGCGGGGCAAGCGGGCAGGCGGCCTCGCGGGCGAGGGCGGCGATCTCGACATGGCTGAAGCCGCTCTTCTCTCTCAGCCGACGGTAGGCGGAAAGAACCGCCTCGCGATCCACGACGACCGGGGGGGATGGGGTCGGCGCCCGGGGTTCGGCAGGGCGCCCCTCCTGCGGGAAGAGGCGTTGCAGGTGCTCGCGGTGAACAAGGTAGACGAGGCGGCCCCTTTTGAAACGCCAGAGCCTTCCTGCGGCGAAAAGCCGCGCCAGGGCCTCGGGGATTTTCTTCTTCGGCTCCCCGGTCAGGCCGCGGGTCAGCTCAGCGCGCGTGAAAAGCGCGATCGGCCCCTCGGGGGTGGTCTTCGGCGAGAGGGCCTTTTTCTCGATCGCCTCGCAGGCGCGCTCCACGGGTCGGTAATGCTCAGGAAGGACGAAACGGGGGCGAATGCGGGTTCCCAGGTTGGCGACCCGCCCGGCGGCGAGAAGCTCTTTCAGGGCCCGCTCGCCTCTGGAACCGAGGCGCTCGAGGAGTTTTCCCTTGGCAAGACCGGCGGCACCGGCCGCCTCGAGCCGCTCGAGAACAAGCTCGCCCGCCTCGGCGGGATTCCCGGATGCCACAGGCGCCTCCCATCGCGAAAGGTTCGTGGGGGAAAAGCGTTTCCGGCCAAGGCTATGGATGGATCTCTCTCAGCATAAAAAATCTCCCGGGTCGAATCAACCACCGAGGCCGGGCGCCGGCTGATCGGCGGCGGTCAGCCGCGGGTTCTTCTCATCACAGACAGAGAAGAACGCCTTCGGCGAGCGATGAGAATTGGGCGCGGATGGTCTCCGCGTCCTCGGCACCGGCAAGAAGCTCGCTGAAGGCGACATAGAATTCCACCGTGCCGTTCGGAAGCCGGTGGATCTCGGGCGGCCTGGGGAAAAGGCCGCTCGCAACCGCAGGACGCAGGCGCTCGATCGCCCCCTGCTCCTCTCCTTGACGGGGGGTCACCCGCACCCGCAGGCCGGGCTGCCGCCGGGCACGTTCCTGAGGCTGGCCGATACCGCTGAAGAGCACCCTCTGCGCCCAGGAGAAGGGGTGTCGGCGCAGATAGAGCTCGGCCCCGTGCTGGTCGAAGTTCGGGCGCCAGCCGGCCTCGGCGGCCCGCACGGCGGCAAGCTCCATCAGCTTGGCGAATTCGCCGCGGTTGGCGCGCTCCCGCTCGTCGTCCCCCGGGACGCGAAGCTGCGGCACACTCTTGAGCGGCGGGGTGAGCCCATCCTGCTCAAAGCCTTCCTTCAGCCAGCGCACCACCGGGCATTCGTCGGCGCAGGCCTCGAGCAGGGGGTAGAAATGCCACCAGAGGAAATGCATGCCCGCTCCGGGTCGGATGTATTTCTCGTGATGGAGCACCCGGGGATCCAGTGCCTGCGGCCAGAGGCGCACAAAGGCGACCCCGTCGATTTCGGGAACCGATAGATAGCGGGAAAGCTGGCCGAGGACCTTTTCTTCGTCGTTCTCCTGGGAGCGGCCGCTTCGGGACTCCCTGGCGAAGATCTTGTGCTCGACCGCAACGCGGATCTCGAGGCCCCCGGTTCCGACAAGCCCGAGAACGAGATCCGGGACGTTTCCTCCGAAGTTGACCTGCGTCGCCACCGACGCGATCCGCAACTCGCCCCAGCCCCGCCTGTCCGCATGCCCCGCGAGAAGAAAACGGCAATAGGCTTCGCGGAACGCCGGGCAGGAATCGAGTGCGGCCGCCCAGAACTCGGTCAAGTGATCTTCCTCGCGCTCGCCGCACAGGGACCGGGTCGAGAGAAAAGGGTTCGGTCTCATGTCCACCTCCAGGGAATCATCGATGCCGCGCAAAAGGGGGAAGCGCGCGGGGGAGAAGTCGGCCTCCCCCCCCCCACGGCGCACCCTTCCCCTCCCCTTCGTTCACACCCTCCAGGGCCGGCGGCGAATCGACCCCAGGGGAAAAACCGGCTCGGCGGGCTTGTCGATTTCGATCCGCGGGAAGAGCACGAAGTGGACGATCTTCCCCTCATGCTCCAGGGCGAATCCGATCAGCTTTGCGGTTTCCAGGCGCAAGTCGTTTCCGAGCCCCACCGAGGGGCGGCTCTCGAGAAGGGCGTTTTTCGCTTCCGCAAGAATGGCCGCCACCTTCTCTTTAGCCGTGGCGGACGTCTCCTTCGGTTTTTCGGCCACCAGGGCGTCGAGGGCATAGCTTTCCACAAGCCCGCGAAACACCGCCCGCAGGGTTCCGGCATGGCCGAAGGCGTCGATCCCCATGATTTCATCGCCCGCAAGGAAAGCCGCCCCGATCTGGCGTTCGCAGGGCGAAATCTCCCGGAGATGCCCCTCCAGCTTGGAAGCCTTCTTTTCGAAGACGAAGTCCAGGTCCATGGTTTCGGAAACCGCCTGGTGCTTCATGGCGGACTCTGCGACCGACAGCCAGATGGCCAACTGGTCGGCCGTGAACGTCCCCTGGGTGCGAAGGGAATAGCGGACGGTCTGCGCCTTCAGATTCCGGATGTCGGCGTTCACCATGCGCTTCTTGGTCTCGAAGCTCTTGCCGCGGTAGGACCAGCGGCCCTGCTCGACACAGCTCACGGGGATCTTCAGTTCGCTTCGGGCCGGGACGAGGATCGTCGTGTTGACGATGCGGTTCTGTTTGGCTCCGACCAGCTCCTCGCCGTCCAAAATGAGAACCGTTTTTTCGCCGCGGTTCAGCACGCGCAACTCCGGCACCGACCCCGCCTCGCTCACCTCGCGGATCTCGATCTCATCGGCGGCGGCCGCCTCGGCGAGCGGGAGATAGCCCAGCCCGTCGTCGTAATCGGAAACCAGCGGCACCATGACGAGGTTCTCGTGCTGCTGCGGCTCGCCCACCTGCAGCCCCTCGATGTAGGAAAGGATGCGCTGACTCATGGTTCACCTCCCGGAAAGAGTAAAGCCCACGAAAAATCCACCCTGCAACGTGCTCCAGGATAACACCCCGGCTTGACAGATCCGGTCACAGGTCGCAGAAAATTTCGCCGTGCGAAAAGCGCCCGCCGCGGCGTTCGAGGCGTCCGTTTCGGCTTCTTGGGAGTTCTTACGGCGCCGGGGGCGGGTTTTTCAGGGGGAAAAGGGAGAGGGAGCAAAAAAACGCCGCGCCGCAAGTCGCCGCGGGCAGCCCCCCACGAAGGCGCGGGGGATCCGCCCGGAGCGGGCAGCTTGTGGGCGGCGGGGAATTGGTGTAAGAATCCTCTCTGGAAAGAGCCGCCTCTTTCCGTCAACGTTCCGCTTTTCGGCACGCAAAGCCGCCTGCCCCTGTAGCTCAGCGGATAGAGCAGCGGATTCCTAATCCGTTGGCCGCAGGTTCAATTCCTGCCAGGGGCACCAGGCCGATCCCTAGCGGTTTTTCTTTTGCTTCTGCTGGCCCACGCGGACCTTCTGCTCGGGAACCTTCACCTCGACCTTGACGTGCGTTGCGGAAGGGCAGACGCCCGTACGCCACTTGGCCGCTGGAACCGCCCAGATGCGGCAGAAGCCGTCTTCGATATTCTCGCAGCCGGTGCACTTTTCGACGATCGGTTGCTTGGGAAGGGGAGCCTGAGCCATTCACGAACCTCCTCGCAGAATGAAATTGAGCCTACAGCGCACCGTGGGGTCGCACGACGACGGGTTTTCCTTCGCGACGCCGGAATTCCGCGGCCTGCGCTTCGGCCCGGCCGCGATCGGCATGATCGCCGATCCGCACCGTGTGCCAGATCCGGCCTTTGCCGTCCTGGTAAACCACGATCCGCGCCGGCCAGCCGCGGTCGGTGAGCTCCGAGAGAGCCCTGCGGGCGTTTTCGGGCTGTAAAAACGCCCCGGTCTGGACCGACCAGGAAAACCCCGCCGCCGCCCGCGTCGTCGGCTCGACCTCCTGCGGCCCGGCCGGCGGAGGAGGTCTTTCCTCGTCGTTCGCCGCCAAGGAGGACGGCTGCGCCGCGGCTTCCGTCGCCGAGGGGGCTTCGGTTGCGGCGAGGGCTTTGAACACCGCTTCGTCGGCCCTCGGAGGAGCCGGAGCTTCACCCCCCGGGCGAAGCACAAAAACCAGAAGAATCGCTGCGGCTGAAGCCACCCCCCAGAGCGCAAGCCTTTTGGACCGCAGCCGGAGCGGGATTCGTTTCCAAACCGCCGCCGGAAGGGGCCGGGAGCCGAAGAGCGCCGCCCGCGCCGTCTCCCCGTCCACGACGGACAACCCCCTCTCGGCGGCCGCAGTCAGAACCGCCGTGCAAGCCTGGTTCAGTCGCGCCGGGTTCCCCCGAGAGGCCCGATAGACCCAGAGCGCGGCTTCGGTCGAGAAACGGACCGGAGCCGCGGCGGCGCGGCAGGCAAGCTTGTGCTCGATGTAGGCTTGGGATTCCTTTTCGTCGAGCGGGAGGATTCTAAAAGAAACCGAGACGCGCTGGCCCATCTGGCGGAGCATCCGGGAATGCAGGAGCTTCTCCAGTGCGGGATCCCCGATGAGGACGATCAGGATAAGCTTGTCGCGCGTGGTTTCCAGATTGGAGAGCAACCGCACCTGCTCGAGGACCGCGGGGGGCAGATCCTGGGCGTTGTCGATGAAGACCACGACGCGGCGGCCGGCGATCCGGCGCTCCATGAGAAATCGATTCAGGGCGCCGTGCCGGTCCTGGGTGCGGCCGCCGGCGGCCGGGATTCCGAGCTGACGGCTCAACTCCGCAACGAGCTCGGTCCCGGTGCGCAGCGGCGCGGAAAGAAAGGCGATGTCGTGAGCTCCCGCCAGGCGTCGGGCGAACGCCCGGCAAAGCGTGGTCTTGCCGACACCGGGCTCCCCCACGACGACCGAAAACCCCTCCCCCTCGGAGACGGCATAGCGCAGGTGCGCGAGGGCCTCCTCCTGGGCTCGGCCGAGGAAAAGGCAACCGGGGTCGGGCCCGGAGGGGAAGGGGTGCTCCGGGAATCCGAAACGCTCGAGGAACATGGAGCTCGCCTGCGGCGGCGGATCGCTTCCGCCGCCTGTTTTCCTTTTGAAAATGCCCGATCGGCTGCACCAAGTCAATCGGGGTTCAGCCCGCAAGCCCTCCGAAGCCCTTCATCGCCGGAGGGTTTTGCGCTAAGATGAATGGCGCGAATCTTTTCCCTTGCAGGAGGACCGCCGCCATGATTCTCCCCTTGCTCGAAAAACGCCGCAGCATCCGCCGCTTCCAGGACAAGGCGGTGGAGAAGGAAAAACTCGATCTTCTGGTCGAAGCCGCCCTCCGCGCCCCCTCTTCGCGCAACACGCGGCCCTGGGAGTTCGTCGTCGTCCGCGATCGCCGGATGCTCGAGCAGCTCTCCGCCGCAAAGGAGCACGGCTCCTCCTTTCTCCGGCACGCCGCCGCGGGCATCGTGGTCTGCGCCGACCCGGGAAAATCCGACGTCTGGGTCGAAGACGCTTCGATCGCGGCGACCCTGATCCAGCTTGCGGCCGAATCGCTCGGACTGGGAAGCTGCTGGATCCAGATCCGCGAGCGGCCTCATCCCGCCGGCACGCCCGCGCGGGATTACGTAGCGCGCCTTTTGGGTCTTCCGGCCTCCGTCGCGGTTGAGGCGATCGTGGCCTTGGGCTATCCGGCCGAGGAGAAAGCGCCGCATGCCCGCGATTCCCTGCCTTGGGCCCAGGCCCACGAGGAGCGCTGGGGTACGCCCTGGAAGCGAGCCTAAGACCCAAGGAAGCCTTCCTTCCTCTCCGCCGCGTCGCAGGGCGAAACCCCGGCAGGGGGAAGCTCCGGTGTTTCTCTACCAGCAAAACGACCGCTACTTCGCGATGATCGCCGAAGGGCTCGAGGAACTCGGCGCCGAGGAACTCAAGCGGCTCGGCGCCGGAAACCTCCGGGCGACCTACCGGGGGCTTTACTTCGAAGCCGACCGGACGGCTCTCTACCGCATCAACTACCAGTCACGGCTCGTCTCCCGCGTGCTCGCCCCGCTTGCCGCCTTCGGCTGCCACGAGCCGCAGGTCCTCTACCGCCAGGCGCGCCAGATCCCCTGGAGCGGGATCTTCAGCGTGAAGGAGCGCTTCGCCGTCTTTGCCAACCTCGTGAACAGTCAAATGCGGCACTCGCGCTACGCGGCCCTCTGCGTGAAAGACGCGATCGTCGATTCCTTCCGTCAGGAAACGGGCGAGCGGCCCGACGTGGAACGCATCGACCCCGATGTCTGGGTCGGCGTCTTCATCGAAAACAACCACGCCGTGATCAGCCTCGACACCTCAGGCGGCCCGCTTCACCGCCGCGGCTACCGCCGGCGCACCCTCGAGGCCCCGATGCAGGAGACGATCGCCGCCGCAGTGATCCGCTTGGCGGAATGGGACGGGGACTCCCCTCTGGTCGACCCCTTCTGCGGCTCGGGGACGCTCTTGGCCGAGGCCCTGATGCACGTCTGCCGCATTCCGGCCGGCTTTCTCCGTCGGCGCTTCGGCTTCGAGTGGTTGCCCGACTTCGACGCGCGGCGCTGGCAGGAAGTGAAAGAGGCGGCCGAGCGCCGGATCCGGCCGCTTCCCGAAGGGCGGATCGCCGGAAGCGATATCTCTGCCGAGGCCGTGGCCTGCGCCGCCGAAAATCTGCGCCGCCTTCCTTACGGGGAGAAGGTGCACCTCGAGCGGATCGATGCCCGTCACCGACGGGATCTCGCCGGCAAGGTGATCGTCTGCAATCCGCCCTACGGTATCCGTCTCGGCAAAAGAAGCTCGCTTCCCGCCTTTTACAAGAGCCTGGGGGATTTCTTCAAGCAGCGCTGCCCGGGGTCGCGGGCGTTCATCTACTTCGGCGACCGGAGTCTCATCGGGCATCTGGGCCTGCGGCCCGCCTGGAAGAAACCGCTGCGGGCGGGAGGCCTGGACGGCCGTCTTGCCGCCTTCGAGCTCTACGAGGGCTCGCGCAAGCACTCAGCGGAAGAACAACGCGAGGGCCAGCAGGATCGCCGCCGCAAGGGCCCCGAGGGCAAAAAGAAGAGGCCTTCTTCCCCCCTTCCGCTCCGGCGAGGCCTCGCGGCGGGAGGCGAGCGCCTGAGCGACGGGTGAGGGTTCGCTCGTCGGGGAACGGCCCCTCTCTTCCAGTTCGAGGGCGACCGTGAGATCTCGTGTGCACTCGCGCACGGTATCGGCGCCGATCGTCTCGCGATCGCCGTCGAAGCCGTAGAGAAGGGCATGCCCGCAGAGGATGTTGATCAGCCGGGGGACGCCGTGGGTGAGAAGGTGGACCTCGTCTATGGCCTCGTCGGTGAAGAGCGGCTGGCTTCTTCCGGCGACGGCGAGCCGGTGGGCGATGTAGCGGCGGGTTTCCTCGGCGGTGAAGGGCTCGATGCGGTAGTAGGCGCTGACCGCGGCGAGCAGATCGCGGTTTTCCTCGCGGGCGAGCAGGCGGTCGAACTCGAGCTGCCCCAGAAAGAAGACCTTGAGCAACCTGCGGCCGGCGAGCTCGAGGCGGGCGAGATGCACCGCCTCGTGCAGGAGCGCCGAGTTGAGCCGCTGGGCCTCATCGATGATGATCAGCACCTTGCGGTAGGAGGAGAAGGCCTCGAGCAGAAAACGCCGCAGAAGCGTGTAGAATTCCTCCCGGCCCTCGAAACGCTCCTCGATTCCGAACTCGACGGCCAGCAGATGAAGAAAATCGAGCGGGCTGAGATCGGGGTCGTGGATCGTCACGAAGATCGCCGCCACCTCGTCCAGCCGAACGAGGTGGCGGATGAGGGTCGTCTTGCCGGTGCCGATGTCGCCGGTGACGACGACGGGGCCGTCGCGCTCGAGGATCCCCTCCTTCAACGTCGCCAGCGCGGCCGCGTGCTTGTCGCTCAGCCAGAGAAAGGAGGGATCCGGCTGGATGCTGAAAGGCTCGCGGGCGAGCCCGTAACGGGATGCGTACAAGAACAGGAGCCTTCCCTCAGGGTTTGGGCACGGGAATCTTGATGCCGGGCGGCAGCTCGATCGGAAAGCCCGAGGAGGGAAGTTTTCCGCCCTTTGCCGGCGGCTCGGCAGGCGCCTCCTCCCCCATCAAGGCCATCAGGCTGGCGACGCGGGAGTACCCCGAGGGCACCTCGAAGAGGGAGGCCGCGGGCTTTCCGGGCTGGATCTTGCGCAACTCGGTCGTCTCGCCCCCTTCCCCCCGGCTGCGCAGCGGCATGTCGAAACGCGGCGACTGCCACACGAGCGTGCGGTCGCGCTTGCGGAAGCCCATCACCTCGATCTCGGTTTCGATTTCCTTCTTGCGACAGGGATAGCCGCTCACCGTCTCCTCGCCGAGATCCTTTTCCTTCTTGCCTTTGAGATAAGCCGCGCCGAGCTTTCCGAGCTCCGCCTCGTCGGCTTCGCTTTCAAAGAAGCTCTTGCGCTCGAGGTTGAGGTAGACGATCTTCTTTTTGTCCGGCCGGTAGATCATGACGAGCTTCTGCTCGGCCTCGGGCATGAAGTTTTCAATCCGCAGCTTGCCGTCAAGCGCGTAGATCGGGCTCTCCTGGAGCGTCTTGCCCTCCGGGGAGAGGGTCACCTGGAGGGCGCTGAAGGCGGTGATTTTTTGGGCCGAGGCCGCCCCCGCGAAACCGAAGCTCAATCCCAGCAGAAAAACAACGACGCCGAGCCATCTGCGATCCATGACGAACCTCCTTTCCGGCACTTCCCTTCGATATTTGTATGGAGAAGCGGCCGAACCCACGCTTGACCAAAGAAATTATTCTACCGGTCTCCTTCTTTAGTTGCAAGTGCTGGCCGTGCTTCGATTTTGACGGCGCAAGCATTTCATACTATGCTGAAGGGAGAAATTGTGCCGCCCCCATCCCTCAAGGAGCGATCGATGGCTTTTCGCCGCCTCGGCCCGCCCGACCCGGCAGATCGAAAGCGCCCGGAGCGCCGTTCGGGCTTGAACCGGCGCTGGATCAAGGCCCCCTGGGACGGACCCGAACGCCGGCGCGGCGAAGACCGCCGGCGCGGAGAACCCCCGTCGGGCGGGGGGAACAACGCGATCCCCGCCCCCCTGGAGGATTCCCGCCCGCTCGAAGAGATCGCCCTCTCGACGGCGCTGAACCTGGAGGCGTTGATCCGGCTTTTGATCCAGAAGGGGGTGCTTGCGCCGGGCGAGCTGGACGAGGTGCTCGCGCGGCTGCGTTCCGAATACACACCTCTGCCCTTTGAGGAACCATGAGCGAGGAACTCCGCGCTCGCTTTCTGGTGCTGGCCTCCTTCGCCGCCGATGCGCTCGCCCTCGGCCCGCACTGGATCTACGACCCCGAGCGCATCCGACGCGAGTTCGGCCGGATCGAGGACCTCACCGATCCGCGACCGCCGACCTATCACCCCACCCGCCGAAAAGGCGAGTTCACCCATTACGGCGACCAGGCGCTCGTTTTGTTGAGATCCCTCGCCGACCGGGGCGGGTTCGACGAAGAACTGTTCAGCGCCAACTGGAGGGCCCTCTTCAACGGGTACACGGGCTATGTAGACGGCGCGACCCGCCGCACGCTGGAAAACCTCGCCTCCGGCAAGCCGCCCTCCACCGCGGGCTCCGACTCCGCGGACCTGAGCGGGGCGGCCCGGATCGCGCCCCTTGTATTCGCTTTGCGCAGCCGGCCCGCAGAGCTCCGCCGTGCCGCACGGCGCCAGTGCGCCCTCACGCATCATCACCCTCTGGTCGTCGCGGCTGCAGAGCTGCTCGCCCGACTCACCCTCGAGGTCCTCGCCGGGAAGCGCCCCGCGGCGGTGCTCTCGGAGCTTGCCGCCGATCCCGCCCTGGAAGAGGATCTGCGCCGGGCGATCCGCGAGGGCCTCGAGAGCGCTGCCCAGGACACCCTTGCCGCCATCCTCCGCTTCGGGCAGGCCTGCGGGGTGAAGAGCGCCTTTCCCGGCGCCGTGCACCTCATCGCCCGTTACGAGGAAAACCCCGCGCAGGGGCTGATCGAGAACGTCATGGCCGGGGGAGACTCCGCCGCGCGGGGTCTTGCGGCCGGCATGGTCTTCGGAGCTTGGAAGGGCAAAGAGGCCGTGCCCGATCGTTGGGTCGCCGGGATGAAGGCAAGAGGCGAAATCGAATCCCTCCTCGATCGGCTCGAGCAGATGCGGCCGCAATGAAGATCCTGCTCACGGGAGGCATCGGTCAGCTGGGAAGCGAGCTTCGTCCCCGTCTTGCGCAGCGGGGTTGGCAGCTCTTCGCCCCGGGCCCCGAGGAGCTCGACCTCGCGCGGCCCGAGGCGATCGACTTCTACTGGGAGAAGACCCGGCCGGAACTGGTGATCAACGCCGCGGCCTACACGGCGGTCGACCGCGCCGAAAGCGAGCCCGATCAGGCCTTCGCCGTAAACGCCGAGGCACCGGCGCGAATCGCCCGGCTCTGCCGGGGAGCCGGAGCGGCCCTCATCCATGTCTCGACCGATTACGTCTTCGACGGGACGAAAACCACGCCCTACACCGAAGACGACCCCGTAAACCCGCTCGGCGTCTACGGGCGCAGCAAGGCCGCGGGCGAAGAGGCGGTGCAGGCCCTCTGCCCGCGGCACGTGGTCATCCGCACCTCCTGGCTCTACAGCGCCCACGGCGCAAACTTCGTCAAGACCGTGATGCGGCTCGCCGGCGAGCGGGAAGAACTGCGCATCGTGGATGACCAACAGGGCTGTCCCACCGGCGCGGCCGATCTCGCGCAGGCGATCGAGGCGATCGCCCTACGGCTCGAGCGGGGGGCCGGATCCATCCTCCCCTGGGGCCTCTACCACTATTGCGGGCAAGGGGTGACGACCTGGTACGGGTTCGCCTGCGAAATCCTCGCTCTCCTGCAAAAGCACGGCCGTGCGCGCGGGGTACGCGTCGTTCCCATCGCCACCGCCGAATACCCCACCCCGGCCCGGCGACCGGCTTACTCCGTTCTCGACTGCCGGCGAATCGAGGCCGCCTTCGGCTTGAGCCGCCCGCCCTGGCGGGAGAGCCTTGCCCGGGTGATCACGCAGCTGCTCCTCGCCCCCGGGCCTGCATGAACGCCGACGAAGAAAAATCCCGAATAGCAATAACTATTTGTTATTTCGTTATAAATTTTTGATTTTCCCTACCGCGCCGCTTGACCCGGAAAGCAAGGTCATCTTAGAATCAAAAGGAACGGGTTGCCCGTCGGCCTGTAGAATTTCTTCCTTGACGGCAGGTTCATGGAATCCATCCCGGCCAAAAACCCTCCGCTGCTCGTCGTCGACGACGACGAGGGTCTTCTCCACAGCATCCAGGCGACACTGCTGAGCGCGGGTCTTCCCGAGCCGGCGCTCATCTCGGACGGCCGCCGGGTGCTCGAGATCCTCCGCGCCCATCGGCCGCCGCTCGTGCTGCTCGACCTCGTGATGCCCCACATCGGCGGGCTCGATCTCCTCAAGCAGATCAAGGAGGAGTTCCCCGAGACCGACTGCATCATGGTGAGCGCGGTCGACGACGTCGCCACCGCCGTCGCCGCCATGCGCGCGGGGGCGGGGGACTACCTCGTCAAGCCGATCGAGCCCGAAAAGCTCACCGCGCTCGTCTACAACCATCTCGAGCGCCTCCGCCTGCGGAACCAGCTCGCACAGCTCGGCCGCAAGCGCGTCTTCGAAAACCTGAAGCACCCGGAGGCCTTCAGCCGCCTGATCGCGGAGGACGAGTCGATGGCGGTCGTCTTCCACCAGGTCGAGGCGGTCGCGGCCACGGACTACAACGTCGTGATCAGCGGCGAGTCGGGGACCGGAAAGGAAATGATCGCGCGGGTGATCCATCAGCTGAGCCGCCGCGCCGAGCGCCCCTTCTATGCCGTCAACATGGCGTCCTTCAGCAAGACCCTCTTCGAGGACGAGTTCTTCGGGCACGCCAAAGGGGCCTACACCGACGCCGCCGCCGAGCGACGCGGCTTCTTCGAGGCGGCTAACGGCGGCACCCTCTTTCTCGACGAGATCACCGAGCTTGACCCCGGCCTGCAGGCGAAGCTGTTGCGGGTGATCGAGGAGCGCGAGTTCTATCGCCTGGGCAGCACCGAGGTGCGCAGCGTGGACGTGCGCATCATCGCCGCCACCAACCGGGACATCTCCGAGGAGATCCTGCGCGGCCGATTCCGCGCCGATCTTTTCTACCGCATCAACACTTACAACATCCGCATTCCGCCGCTGCGCGAACGGAGCAAGGACATCCTGCCTCTGGCGCGGCATTTTTTGCGAATCCACGCCGAGGCGAACCACAAGCCGATCACCGATCTCGAGCCGGATCTCTGCGAGCGGCTGCTCGGCTATTCTTTCCCGGGAAATGTCCGCGAGCTCGAAAACATGATCGCCGCCGCAGTGCTGCTGGAGAAGGGCAAACGGCTCTCTCTGGACGCGATGCGCTCGCTTTTGCCCTACGAGGGGCCCGAGCGCCGCAGGCGGGTCGAGTTGCTCACGCTCGAGGAAGTCGAGCGCCGCCACATCGAGCGCGTCCTCCAGGCGACCGGCGGCAACCGGCCTCAGGCGGCGCGCATTCTCGGGATCAACGTCTCGACGATCTACCGCAAGATCGAAAAATACCGCCTCGCCGACCGGGAGGGAAAACCTTCATGACGAGCAAGCGGCAGCCGCAGCCGGACGCGGCACCCGCACGGGGAGAGGGTCTGGATGTGTTGATCCTCGACGACGACCCGGGGATCGCCGGCATCCTGCGCGAGTTGATCGCATCGTTTTACAGCTGGGGACGCGTTTTCGCCTTCGATCAGCCCAAGGAGGCGATGGCCTGGTGCCGTCGGCGCGAGGCGGGCGTGGCCATCTTCGTCGTGGACGTCTTCCTCCAGGGGATGAGCGGTTTTTTCTTTCTCGACTCCATCGAGGACAAATTCCCCGCGGCGCACGAAGATGCGATCATGATCTGCGGCCGGGCGAGCGAGGACGTAGTCGACATGTGTCTGGCCTCCCGCGTGACCTACCTTCTCGAAAAGCCCGTCAAGCCCTACGCGCTTCAACTCGCCGTGCGCACCCTCACCTCGAAATATCTGAATTTCGCCAAGCGGCTGCTCGCCGACCCCGCCTTCGCGCGACACGTCGCCCTTCTCTGAAGCGGCCCCTTCGGGGCTACAGGGAAAGAGTCAGCCCCTCGCGGGCGAAGATCACCTCCGGCCCACCCGACGGCTCGGTTCCGCCGAACCGGGCGGAGAGCCGGTCGAGATCGTCGTCGCTGCGCCGGGGGTCATGGTGCACGAGGGCAAGCCTTCGTACCCGGGCGGCCGCGGCCGCGCGGATCGCCTCTTCGATCGCCGAATGCCCCCAGCCGATACGGCCGGCGCGATATTCCTCCTCGGTGTATTGGCCGTCGTGGATCAGCAGGTCGGCCCCCTCGAAGAAGGAGCGAAGCCTATCGGCGGCCGCGGCCGCCGCCGCCTCGCCCTCCCGGGCCATGAGCTCGTCATAGCGCGGGTCCGCCGGGTCGGTCACGTACAGGTTGCGAAACGGCTCGTGATCGAAAGCGGTGCAGAGCACCCGGCCGCCAAAGGCGATCCGGTAGCCGAGGCAGAGAAGCGGGTGGTTCAGGTAGGCGGCGGAAACGACGATCCCGTCGCCCAGGTCGTAGGTGCCCTCACGCAGGTCCACATAGGCGATTTCGGCGGCGAGCTCCACCTGCCGCACCGGGAAATACCGGTAGGACATCTGCTCGCCGATCACCTCCTCGAGCCGATCCTGGAGCGAAATCGCCGGACCGTAGACGGTCAGCCGGGTATCGCGGCGATAGAGCGGCTGAAAAAAGGGAAACCCAAGGATATGATCGAGATGCGTATGGGAGAGAAACAGATCGACCGCAATCCTCCGGGCGCGGCGGGCGAGGCGATCGCCCAGCCGCCGCAGCCCGGAGCCGGCATCGAGGAGAATGAGGCGTCCGGCCGTCGGCACCTCGACCCCGATGCAGAGGGTCTCCCCCCCGTAACGGGTGGTCGCGGCGCCGGGAACGGGAATCGAGCCCCGGACCCCCCAAAAGGTGACGCGGAGCGCCTCAGTTGCTGCCGGCGATTTCAAGGAATATCCTCGCCTTTTCGATCTCCCCCGCCACCCGGGCGGAGAGCTCCTCGAGCTCGGAAGGCGTCAGCGGCCAACGCGCGGCAAGCTCGAAAAGGGCTTCCTCGCCCACGCTGGCGCCCCCAGGGAGGCCCGCCCCGAGCCGGTGCGCGATCAGGTCGGCCAGAGCGACGGCGCGGGCGATGCCGTTGGCCTCCGGGGCGCCCCGATCCACCGCCGGATGATGCGCGGCGAGGGCCCCGGAGAGATCTTCGCCCAGCTCCCACTTGCGGGCGATCATGAGGCCGACACGGCAGTGATCGGCCCCGATCCATTTCTCCTCGCCCGCCCGGATACTCCCTCCGCCGCCCGCCGCCTCCTGGATCGCCCGGCGGTAGGCTTCCGGGAAGAGCTGGTTCAGAGGGATTTTCCCGATGTCGTGCATGAGACCGGCCACGAAATGCTCCTCGCGTTCGGCCAGGGGCAAGCCGGCCCGTTCGGCAAGCAGCCGCGAGGCCGCCGCCGCGGCGAGCGAATGCTCCCAGAAGCGGTCCGCGGAGAAGACACGGAAGGCGTCGTGGCGCGAGAAGACCTCGAACACGGCGAAAGAGAGAACGAGGTTTTTCACCGTGTTCAGCCCGAGCAGGATGATCGCCCGGGTGAGCGAGCTCACCTTGGAAGGCAAACCGTAATAGGCGGAATTGACGAGCTGCAGAACCCGGCCGGTCAGGACCGGATCGAGGGCGATCACCCGGTTGAGATCGTTGGCGCACACGCCGGGCTCGTTGCAGGTGCGCAGGACCTTCATCGCCGTCGTGGAAAGCCCGGTCATGCGCAGGATGTGGGCCCGAATGCGGCCCAGCGCGGGCGGCGGGGCGGCGGCGACTTCAGGCGGCATGAACCCCTCCGCGTTCAGGTCCCGAGGTAATCCCCGCGGCGG
>CAZQUP010000014.1:27292-33998 GCA_964596545.1 uncultured Desulfatibacillum sp.
CGGCGGAGGTGGAAGATCTCGGTCTGAACCGTGAGGATGACGCGCTCGGCCAGAGCCCGCAGCGGCTGGGAGCCCTCGGGCAGACGCTCGAGAAGGGGGGCGAGACCCTGACAGCGGCGGTGCAGATCGACCAGCAGGCAATCGAGTTCCCGCAGTCCGGCCGAGGGGTCGGCGAGCCTTCCGGCGTATTTCTCGAGCTCCTCGAGGATCTCCTCGGCGCGGTCCCCCACCTCGGGTTCTACGGGCAAGGGAGTCGCCGGCCCGAAGGAGACCGCCGGCCCGGCGTCCACGGTCGAAGCGGAAGCCGGGGCGCCGGATGCGAGAGCTCGGTCCAGAAGATCGACGAAACCGCCCTCCTCCGCCTGCGGTTCCCCGCCGTTGGGACGCGGCGCGGCGGCCGGCGATGGAATCGGATCGAAGACAACCTTCATCGCAAATCTCCTTGCGGCGCGGTGCGGCGGACCGGGAAAAGAAGATAAGCAATTTTCGTGCAAGACGGCCCCGCGTCAGGCCGCGGCTTCCTTCTCGGAGACGGCGCGGTTTTTCCCGGTCGTCTTCGCCCGGTAAAGTGCGCGATCGGCACGCTCGATGAGCGAGGCCGCCGTATCTCCCGCTCTCCAGGCGGCCACCCCGGCACTGACACTCAACCGGATACCGGGTTCGCCCGGAGACTCCTCGAGGACGTAGCGGGCCGCAGCGACGGCGCCGCAGATACGCGCCGCCTTTTTCAGGCCGGCGCGAAGCGAGGCCCCGCCGAACAGGATCGCAAACTCCTCGCCCCCGTAGCGGGCGAGGAGATCCCCCTCCCCCAGCCCCTGAGCGCATTTGCGCGCGACCGTGCACAGGATGCGGTCGCCCGCCAGGTGGCCGTAAGTGTCATTCACGTTTTTGAAGTCGTCGATGTCCACCAGGACCAGACAGAACTCCTGAGGTCGGGCCGTGCTGCAGCTCACCCGGTCGGAGAGCGCCCGGTCGAAGGCGCGCCGGTTGAGGATCCCCGTGAGGGCGTCGCATTCGGCCTCGCGACGCACCGTTTCGAGCTCCCGGCGCAGGGTCTCCACCTGGCGCGAAAGCGACTCGATGCGGCGCTGGTCCCGGGCCTCCTTCTCACGCACGGCCTCGCGCAGCTGAACCGATTCCTGGAGGACCGCCGCCTTGACCTTCTTGATATCATCCAGATGGGTCAGGTTCTCGAGACGTTTTCCCTGCTCGAGAAGGCTGCGGTTGTAGTCGCGGTTCTCCAGATCGACCGCGGCCATGGCGCGCGTCAGGATGTCGATGATCTGCTTGAGCTCGGCCTCGCGGTCGCGAAGGCAGGTTTTTTGACGCTCGGCGAAGGCGGCGATCGCCTCGCTTCCGGACTCCCAAGCCGATTGGAGGCGCCGCAGCCGCTCCTCCGTGCCCAAGGTTTCGCCGAGCTCGAGCAGCCGGGCCTGCATGCGCTCCCCCCCGATCTCGTCCAGATCGAGGACGAAGCGCCGCAGATGATCGACCGCGGCACGGGCGGCGAGCCGGAAGAAGTCGCCCAGCTCGCGCATCTTTTCCAGCTCCGCTTCGCTTTGGCTCTCCGGCTCCGGGGCGTTCTCCCGGCGGCGGAAAGAAAAGAGCATGGGCGTTGACCTCCTCGCGGGCTCAGGCGGCCTCGGCCAAAAGCTGGGCTTCCTCGCTTCCGAGCACGCGGTCGATGTCGAGCAGAATCTTCACCCCGCCGTTCATTTTGGCCATGCCGAGAATGAAGTCGGTCTTCAT
The DNA here is from genome assembly GCA_964596545.1 of uncultured Desulfatibacillum sp. Taxonomy (GTDB): domain Bacteria; phylum Desulfobacterota; class Desulfobacteria; order Desulfobacterales; family SpSt-501; genus SpSt-501. Next base: position 29,042 of record CAZQUP010000014.1, read on the forward strand.
CCGCGTGCCGAAGGTCGGTGTGGGCTCGATGTCCTCGCCCTTGATGTTCAACACCTCGGAAACCGCATCGACGACGATTCCGACCTGGACCTTTCCCGCCGGCCCTTCGATCTCGACCACAATGATGCAGGTGCGCTCGGTGTAGTCGATCGCGGGCAGGCCGAAGCGCAGCCGCAGGTCCATGACCGGAATCACCTTGCCGCGCAGGTTGATGACCCCCTTGATGAACTCGGGCGTGCGGGGCACGGCCGTGATGGGCATCATGCCGATGATCTCTTTGATCTTGAGGATCCCGATCCCGTACTCCTCGCCGGCCAGGGAAAAGGTGAGGTATTTCCCTTCGCGGTCGGTCATGGCGGCCACGGCCTGGCTCATCGTTTTCTGTTCTTCGATCATCTCCTTCGGCTCCTTTCGCGAATTTCTATCTTGCCGATCCATCCGTCCCGGGAAAACCTCGCCCGCGAAGGGGATCGCCTACTCTGAGGGGCGATCGCTTTCTTCCGCCGCCAGCCAAAGGTTCGCCCCCTCGGGCTCCCGCAAGGGGTAGAAAGCGGCGACAATGCGACGTTCCCTTCCCTCCGGGGTGACGATGCAGAGCGGCTCGGAGAGAGGCCCGAGCGCCGCTCCGGCCTCGGCCCTCTTGAGCTCCCCGACCAGGAGGGCGAGCGAGCGTGGGTGCAGGATCGACTCGATCCCCGTACCCGTCAGCCGCTCGGCGGGGCGGCCGCAGAGCTCGGCCCAGGCCCCATTTCCTCCCCAGAGGGTGAGATCCTTCAAAACGGCGGCGGGCGTGGCCAGCTGGTGGATGAACTGCAACCGCACGCCGAACATGCCCTGAAAATAACGACAGTCGCGGCAGTTTTCCCGGCAGGCGAGGGCCCCACTGGGGCGCAGGCGGAAGCAGTCGGTGATGCGGCGTTCGCGGACAATGCAGCGCTCACAGCGGTGTCCCGAATCGGCTTCCCAGTACTCCCAGCAGGGGCGGAAGGTTCCGAAAGCGGGCCGTCCGCTGCGTCCGTTGGCGAGCTCCGGAGGGATGGGGTGGCCCTCGCGGGCCAGAAAGTGCAGCAGGTCCTCGACGGGGATCTCGAAACTTCTCCCCGCACGGCGCGCATAGAGCTTCCGCGACCGCACCCAGTAACCGACGGTCGTGCGGCCTACCCGGCACAGAGCCGCCGCCTGGGATACGCTCAAGGTTTGGGGGGATTCCGCCATGATTCTCCTGCAAGACATTTCGATTCTCTCTTTCTATCGGCCATCGCGGAGAAAACTTGATGCTTCTGCACCAGGGGCGACAAACGAACTTCTCCGGCTGAAGCGGGCGACGGAATCTCGACGCCACGCCAAAATTTTGACGAAAATCTCCATCGGAAGTTCAAGCCGGAGGCGTTTCCCGATGGAGTTGAGCGGAGAGGATAGCCGATCGCCCAAATCGATCAACTGCCTGAAATCAATCGGGACTGCTGATGGAAAAGAAGAGCGGTGGGCTTTTTTTGCGATATTTTTTGATCGTTGGCATTGTGTTTGCTTAAATTATAGGGCACCGGAATGAAGTTTCCTCCTTTCCTTCATTCCCACCTCCGATCGGCCCTGTCAGGCCACCCCCCCTGGCAGGGTCTTTCTTTTTGCCGCCCCTCGAACCCCTCCTTGCCGTCGAGGCAAGGCCTTGCGGAGAATTGTCCGCCTTGCTTTGAATACCGACCGAGGCCGTCCCAAGGCTCGTCTCCTTGCGGCACCTCGGGCAAGGGGATGGTTCGCCGGCGGCGAAAGGCGGGAGGGGGCTTCAGGGGGCCGGAACGGCTGCGGCGGAAGATGCCGCCGACTGCACCATCTTGCGGCGGTAGACACTCTCGAGGCAGGCAAGCCTGCGGCCCAATCGGTCCAGGTGCCGCCTCATGGCCTCCGCGGCAAGCTCGGGGTTGCGGGACAGAACCGCTTCGACGATCGCGACATGTTCCTCGGGACGGTGAATCACCTGCTGCGGCGGCTTCACGACCAGAACCACCTCGGCGGTCAGGCGCAACAAGGCGCCGGCGAAGAGTTCCAGGAGGCGGTTTCCGCTCTCCCGGGCAAGCAGGTGGTGAATCTCCAGACGGCTGGCGACAAACTGCGCATGCGTTTCTCGTTCGCCGCGCTCGGCGGCGAGCGCCTCCTCGAGCCTGCGGGCCGTTTTTCGCCGGATCCTCCGAGAGGCCTCGCGGGCGAGTTCGCACTCGATCACCCGACGGGTGCGGATCAGGTCGCCGACCGAGAGCTTGCCGTAGCGGAACATGTCAAGAAACGCCCGATAAAGCGGGTCCGCCGATCCCCCGGTGACGTAGGCCCCGCCGTTGGGCCCTTTTCGGATGTTCACGTGGCCGGTGATTTCGAGCTCCCGCAGCGCCTCGCGCACGACGACCCGGCTCACGTGGAACCGGTCGGTCAGCTCACGCTCCGGGGGAAGCCGTTCCCCGGGCCGGAACCGCCCGGAAAGCAGCGCGGCCTTGATTTGCCCCACGATTTCGGCGGCGATCCGCTTCTGGCGGACGGGTGCGAAGACCATGGAGGGGCTCCCGAGACGAGCTTGACAACATCGGCCCATTTTGTCTAACGTTAGTCCAAAGCGCTGTCAAGCACGGAGAGTCCTTCGGCGCTGCCGACCGGTCAACCAGGAGGTGATCCATGCGCAAACTGTGGGTTGGGGTTCTCGCGGCGGCAATCGCCGGGCTCATCGGGGTTTCCCCCTCCGAGGCCCAGGAGATCAAAGGCCCCATCAAGATCATCGTTCCTTATCCCGCGGGCGGCGGATCCGATGTCATCGCCCGCCTGATCGCCGACAAACTCAAGGATGCGCTCGGTCAGACGGTGATCGTCGAAAACAAGGCCGGCGCCGGCGGCCGCATCGGGACGGAATACGCCAAAAGCCAGCCCGCCGACGGCTCGGCGCTTCTCGTGGTCAACCCGGCCCTGTTCGTCGTGGCTCCCGTCGTCTTCTCCAAACTCAACTACGACCCCGAGAAGGACTTCGTTCCGGTATCCGTCGTCCAGACCTACCAGTTCTGCGTTTCCGTTCCCGTCGCCTCCCCGATTCGGAACGTCAAGGAGCTGATCGAGTGGATCCGCAAAAACCCCAACCAAGCCAACTACGGCTCCCCCGCCGCCGGCAGCCTGCCCCACTTCTTCGGGCTGATGATCGCCAAGGCCGCAGGGGTGGAGATGGTCCATTCCTCGTACAACGGCTCCGGGCCGCTGGTGACCGCGTTGATCGGAAACCAGATCCCGATCGGGGTGGACGCCTTTGACGCCCAGACGGCCTACCACCCCGAGAAGATCCGCATTCTCGCCACGGCCGGCACCACGCGCAAACGGGAGGACATCCCCACCTTCAAGGAGCAGGGATTCCCGGAGATCGAAGGGGTGGGCTGGAACGCCATCGTCGCCCCGGCCAAGACCCCGAAACCGGTGATCGACAAGCTGAGCGCCGCGATCGCCAAGGCCGTGCAGGCTGCGGATGTGGCCGAAAAGATCCGCAGCCTGGGAAGCGAGCCGGTCGGATCGAGCGCCGAGGAGGCCGCAACCCTCATCCGGAAAGACCGCGAGCGCTGGGTGCCGATCATCCAAGCCTCCGGGTTCAAGGCGGACTGAGGGGGGTTTCGCCCGGAGGTGGGCGCCGGACGCCGGAATCCGGCCCGGGGGGAGATTTCTTTCTTGCGCATCGGCCGCCCCAAAGATTTTCTCACCGGAGTTCTCTTTCTCGCCTTCGGCCTGACGGCGATGGGGCTTGCGTTCAAGCTACGGATCGGCACGGCCGCACGCATGGGGCCCGGCTATTTTCCCTTCGCGCTCGGGCTCCTGCTTGCGGCGCTGGGCGCGTTGCTCGTCGCGCGAGGACTCCGTTGCGGGCCGTCTCAGGGGGAATGGCCGGCCCTGAAGCCCCGGCCGCTGCTGATCATTCTCTCCTCGGTGGTTCTCTTCAGCCGACTGCTGATTCCTCTCGGATTGCTTCTTTCCACCGCCGTTCTGGTCATGCTCGCAAGCCTCGCCGGCCATGAGTTCCGCATCCGGGAGACCCTGATCAACGCCGCGGCCCTCGTCGCCATCGTGGTCGTCCTGTTCGTCTATCTTCTCGAGTTTCCGATCCCCCTCGGGCCTTCTCTGCGCCTGGCTTCCCCTTGAAGACGCAAGCGGCATCGCCCCATGGAACTGCTTTCCAACCTCGCTCTGGGCTTTGAGACCGCCGTCTCCCCGATGAACCTGCTCTACTGTCTGGCGGGCGCCCTGATCGGAACGCTGATCGGGGTGCTCCCCGGCATCGGACCGGTGCAGACCATCGCCATTCTCCTTCCGGCCACCTTCGCCCTGCCGCCGGTCTCGGCGTTGATCATGCTCGCCGGAATCTATTACGGAGCGCAATACGGGGGCTCGACGACCTCCATCCTGGTAAATGTCCCCGGGGAAGCCTCCTCCGTCGTCACCTGTCTCGACGGCCACCAGATGGCGCGTCAGGGGCGCGGCGGGGCGGCGCTCACGATCGCCGCCCTGGGCTCCTTTTTCGCCGGCTGCTTCGCCACGGTCGTCCTCGCGCTGCTCGCCGTGCCGCTCGCCGAGCTCGCTTTCCGCTTCGGGCCGGCGGAATATTTTTCGCTCATGCTCTTCGGCCTGGTGGGGTCGGTCGTGCTGGCCTCGGGCTCCCTGATCAAGGCCGTCGGCATGATCCTTCTCGGCTTGCTTTTGGGAATGATCGGGACCGACGTCACCAGCGGAGCCCACCGCTTCACCTTCGGGGTCCCCGAGTTGGCCGACGGCTTGGGGTTCGTATCCCTGGCGATGGGCCTCTTCGGGATCTGCGATATCATCTCCAGCCTCGAGCGGCGGGAAAAGCGGGACATCCTCCAGGGCAAGCTCGCCGGCTTCTGGCTAAGCCGCAAAGAGCTCAAGGACTCCGCACCCGCCGTACTGCGCGGGACCCTGCTCGGCT
>CAZQUP010000014.1:34041-34257 GCA_964596545.1 uncultured Desulfatibacillum sp.
GTTCACGGCCTACATGGTCGAAAAGAAAAGCTCCCGCGAGCCCGAAACCTTCGGCAAGGGCAACATCCGCGGAGTCGCCGGCCCGGAGTCGGCGAACAACGCCGCCGCCCAGACCTCCTTCGTCCCACTGCTCACCCTCGGCATCCCGCCGAACGTCGTACTGGCGATGATGGCCGGTGCGATGATGATCCACGGCATCCAGCCGGGGCCGCGGGT
>CAZQUP010000014.1:34280-37391 GCA_964596545.1 uncultured Desulfatibacillum sp.
ATCGCCTCGCTGTGGGTCGGAAACCTGATGCTGGTCCTTCTCAACCTGCCCCTGATCGGCATCTGGGTCCGGCTTCTCAGCGTGCCTTACCGCCTGCTCTATCCGGCCATCCTCGTTTTCTGCTGCATCGGCCTCTACAGCGTGAACAACAACACCTTCGACATCGCCCTGACCGCCCTGTGCGGGCTCTTCGGCTATGTGCTCCACAAGCTCGACTGCGAGCCGGCCCCCCTGATTTTGGGATTCGTGCTCGGCCCGATGATGGAGGAAAACCTGCGCCGCGGCATGCTGCTCTCGCGCGGCGACCCCTCGATCTTCTTCACCCGACCGATCTCGCTTCTTTTTCTCGTTCTATCGGCGGCGTTGCTGATCGCCGTGGCCCTTCCCGGCATCCGCAGGAGCCGCAGTCGGGCTTTTGAAGAATAGAATACCGCAGGAGGTCTTCCCGATGACCTATCCGAGCATCTATCCAACGGGCGTCACCCTCTACGACCCGACACGCTGCTGGAACGGCTACACGATCTTTCAGGCCAAGGAGGTCGGCGCCCTGTTGATCGACATGAACGGGGGCGAGGTCCAGCTCTGGAAAGAGCTCCACGGCATGCCGAACCGCATGCTCCCCGGCGGCCACCTGATCGGAAGCACCGGCGAGCGCAGCACCGCCTTCGGCAGCCAAGACGGGATCGACCTCGTGCAGGTGGACTGGGACGGAAACGTCGTCTGGCGTTTCAACCGCTACGAGTACATCGAGGACCCGGGCGAGGAGCCGCAGTGGATGGCGCGCCAGCACCACGATTACCAGCGCCAGGGAAACCCCGTGGGCTATTACGCCCCCGGGCTCGAGCCCCGGGTGGACGGCGGCTACACGATGGTTCTGTCCCACAAGAACGTCCGCAATCCGCAGATCAGCGACAAACCGCTGCTCGACGACACCATCCTCGAGGTCGACTGGGAAGGGGAGGTCGTCTGGGAATGGGTCTGCAACGAGCACTTCGAGGAGCTGGGTTTCCGCGAGGACGCGCGAAACCTCCTCTTCCGGAACCCCAACTGGCTCAAGGCCGGCGGCGGGGTCGGCGACTGGATGCACATCAATTCGCTCTCGCTTCTCGGACCGAACCCCTGGTTCGACGGGGGCGACGGCCGCTTCCACCCCGACAATCTCATCTGGTGCGCGCGCGAATCGAACATCACGGCCATCGTGGAGAAAAAGAGCGGCCGCATCGTCTGGAAGCTCGGGCCCTACTACGACGAGACCCCGGCCCTGCGGAAGCTCGGCTGGATCATCGGCCAGCACCATGCTCACATGATCCCCCGCGGCCTGCCCGGGGAGGGCAACATCCTTTTGTTCGACAACGGCGGCTGGGCCGGCTACGGCAGCCCCAACCCCGGCTCCCCCATGGGCTTCCGCAACGCGCTGCGCGACTATTCGCGGGTGCTCGAGATCGATCCGCTGACCCTCGAGATCGTTTGGCGATATACCCCCGTCGAGGCGGGCCTGGCCTTCCCGGTGGATGCGAACCGCTTCTACAGCCCTTTCATCAGCTCGGCCCAGCGCCTGGCAAACGGCAATACGCTCATCACCGAGGGCTCCGGCGGCCGCCTGATCGAGGTCACGGCCGACCACGAGATCGTCTGGGAGTACATCAGCCCCTACTGGGGCCGGATGCTCAAGATCAACATGATCTACCGCGCCTACCGCCTGCCCTATGCCTGGGTGCCGCAGATCGACCCGCCGCGCGAGCGGCCGGTCGAGCGGATCGATGTCTCCCGTTTCCGCGTCCCGGGGGCTTCCCCATCGGGGCCGCGGCGCGTGGTTCAGGTTCCCGGCGTGCTTCCGTACCGGCCGGATGCCGCACTGTGCGTCCGCACCGATTTGGGCGAAAAGACCTCTTGAGGCCTACGGAGCGCCTTCCATGAAAACGACGCTCTTCACGGTGACGGGCTGCAGCCGCTGCGCGGTGGTCAAGAAATTTCTGCGCGAGCGGTCCATCGCCTGCGAGGAACGCGATGCGCTCGGCGAGGGCAAGGCGGCCTTTGCAGAGTTTTACCGCGCTCACCGGGGGGCGATCGTCCGCGGCCGGGGAGGTGTCGAATTTCCCCTCCTGGCGGACGGCGAGACCATCCGGCAGGGGACTGCGGCGGTCATCGGCCACCTTCACGCGGGAGGAAGGCTGGATGGCTTCTTCCGGTATGCCGAATCCCCGCGCGGCTGGGCATCCGGGGTCGAAATCTCGGGAGGCGACCCGGCGGCGGCCGAAGATTTCTTCGCCGTCCTTTCCTTTCTGAAACGCGAGGGGCTCAAGCTCGAGGTCGCCGTCGACGGCCGAAACGCCTCGCTGGTGGAAGAACTTTTGCGCCGGGGCCTCGCCGACCGCGTGGTGATGAGGCTCTACGGGCCGCCCGACGTGCACCGGGCGGCCTTGGGGGGCAAGGCCGAAATCGAGGAGATCGAATCCACGATGGCCCGGGTCAGCCGCCTTCCCGAGCACCGCTTCGAGACGGCGATCGTTTGCCCACTGCCGGGAGAAACCGCGCCGCAAGACCCCGCCTCCCTCACCCCCGAGCAAGTCGCCGCAACCGCCCGTTGGCTCAAAGAGGCCACCGGCTCCCACCGACTGCCCTACGTTCTTGTCCCCTGGCCCTCGTCCGCCGCCGGCCCTCCGTCGGCGCCTCCTTCCCTGCCGCAACCGCCGCCCTCTTCGCTCGTTCGCCACCGCAGTGCCGCCCGCACTTTCCAGGTGTTGACCGAGATCGCTTCATCCGTGGACGATTAGGTCGCCCGGAAGCTTGCCGCAACTCCTGCCGGCCTTTTCGGGGCAGGTGGGCTGAAGAATTTGTCCGTTTCGGGTGTCCCGGTCTTTTTGGATTCTGCCGCGAGAATCTTGAAGATGTTTTTTGCTTGACAAAGGTAGGACATCCTATCATAATAAGATCCAACTTTATCGCTTTCGATCTCCAACCGCCACGAAAGGAGGATGCCAGCCCAAGAGTGACCACCTTCTTCTGTAATGGCAGCAAAGTCTATCCGGTGTGAAAGCAAGGAGGTTTTGCCATGGCAAGAAGGATTCTCATTTTCACCCTGATCTGTGCCTTCGCCTTGATTCTGCAAGT
>CAZQUP010000014.1:37491-51960 GCA_964596545.1 uncultured Desulfatibacillum sp.
TCCCTCTTCCCAAGCTCAGACCACCAAATGGAAGCTTCAGACCCTCTGGAGTGCAAAGGATTCTCATTTTCACCCTGATCTGTGCCTTCGCCTTGATTCTGCAAGTTCCCTCTTCCCAAGCTCAGACCACCAAATGGAAGCTTCAGACCCTCTGGAGTGCAGGAGAACCGCCTTTCAAATATCTTGAAGAGTTCTGCGCCAAATTGAAAACCGCCACCAACGGCCGCCTGGAAATCACCCCGTTTCCCGCCGGCGGAGTCGTTCCGACCTTTGAAGGCATCGACGCGCTGAAAAACAACATCATCCAAGTCCTCAACACTTGGCCGGGCTATTTCGTCGGCAAGGAACCGGCGTTTGCTCCACTCACCGATTTCCTTTTCGGCTATGAGCAGCCCTGGGAATACGAGGCGTTTTTTCACTATCGCGGCGGCATGGACCTTTTGAACGAGCTTTACGCCCCCTATAACGGAATCTGCATCGGCGTCGTCCTCTGGGGACGAGAGTCCATGTTTCTGAAATTCCCCGCTTACAAAATGGAGGATTTCAAGGGCCACAAAATCCGCTCGCCTCAAGGCATGACGGCCGACATGCTCAAGCATCTCGGAGCGGGTGTGGTCATTCTGCCGGGCGAAGAGGCCTACAGCGCCTTAGACAAAGGCGTCGTGGACGGGGCCGATTGGTCGACCCCCTCGGTCAATCACCGCATGGGATTTTCGCGGGTCACCAAGTACTACATTTACCCGGAATACCGGTCGATGCCCATCAGCGATTTCACCATCAACAAAAAAGAGTGGGAAAAGCTCTCTCCGGACATTCAGCAGATCCTCAAAAGCATGGTACGCGAGTTGAATGCCCATCAGCTGGGACAGCTGGCGATTGAAGATTTCAAAGCCATGAAAGAGATGGATGCCATGGGTCTGCAGGCGTTGGCCTGGAAACCCGAGGAGATCGATCGCCTGCGGGAATTCGTCCGGGGCACGGTGTGGAAGGAGTGGGCCGAAAAGAGCCCGATGTCCAAAAAGGTAATCGAAGCGCAGATGGCGTGGCTGAAGGAAATTAAGCGCATCAAATAATCGACGTGTTTCGCCTCGTGGGGGAAGAGCCGTCGGCCGGTCTTCCCCCACTTTTCGAGATGGATCCCCATGAAGTCGATCTTGCGAATCATTGACGGCTTCAACGCAAAAATCGGGCAACTCACCGCCTTTACGCTTTTTCCCACCCTTTTTTGCATTTTCTACGAAATCATCGCTCGGTACGTGTTTGCCAAACCGACAATTTGGGCAAGCGAGCTGATGATCTATCTTTGCGCGATTCTCTACGTGTTGGGAGCGGCCTGGACGCTGCAAGTCGGGCGCCATGTCAAGATCGACATGATTTACGCCAGGCTCTCTCCACGCCGACAGCGATTGCTCGACCTGCTGACCTTCCCGTTTTTCACCCTCTACATGGTCATGCTCCTGTGGGTGGGGTTTCAATTCGCCATGCAATCGATCGCCCTCCGGGAATCCTCCGGCACCCCCTGGGATCCTCCGATCTACCCGATCAAATCGATATTCGTGATCGGCTGTCTGATGCTCTTGCTTCAAGGCGCCGCCAAGTTTGTTCGGGATATCCATTTCCTCCGTCACGGAAGAGATCTATGAGCGTCGAGCTGATCACGCTGCTGCTGGTTGCGACCTTCATTTTCCTTCTGATCCTGGGCTTGCCCCTCGCCTGGACCATGGGAGCCACCGCGGTCATCTTCACCCTGGGTCTCTTCGAGCCCGCGACCATGTTCATGACGATGACGCGGGTCTTCCACATGATGTTGAACTACGCGCTGGTTTCGGTTCCCTTGTTCGTCCTGATGGGCTGCATTTTGGAAAAGTCCGGGGTCGCCGAGCAGTTGTTCGCTGCGGTTCATGTCTGGTCGGGTAGCCTTCGCGGAGGGCTGGCGATCGGAACCATCATCGCCTGTGTGGTGATGGCCGCCATGGTGGGGATCGTCGGAGCCGAGATCGTCACCTTCGGCCTCATCGCCTTGCCTCAGATGCTCAACCGCGGCTACGATAAAAATTTGGCTCTCGGTTGCATCACCTCCGGCGGTGGCATGGCGACGCTCATCCCTCCCAGCATCGTCTTTATCGTCTACGGCATGACGGCCGGCGTCTCCATCGGCGATCTCTTCATGGCCGGGATCGTCCCCGGCCTCCTTCTCGCGGCGCTGTTCATCGGATACATCATGTTCAGTGTCTGGCGACGGCCGCAGCTCGCCCCGGTGGCATCGGAGGAGGAACGCAACATCCCGCTGAAAATCAAGTTGCAGATGCTGAAGGGCCTGGTGATGCCGGCCATCATCACGGTCACCGTGCTCGGCTCGATCTATGTGGGGATTGCCACACCGACCGAAGCGGCGGCGATCGGCTGCGCCGGCGCCGTCCTGAGTGCGGCGATCAATCGGCGGCTCACCTGGTTCGTATTGCAAAAGGCCTGTTATGAGACGCTGTGGATCTCTTGCATGTTGACCTGGTTGTTCTTCGGCGCCCAGGCCATCATCGGTGTCTATACCCTGGCCGGCGGGTCGGCATTCGTTCGCAACGCGATCATGGATCTGCCTTTCGGGCCCTGGGGCATCGTCATCGTCATGCAACTGATCTGGGTGTTTTTGGGCATGTTTCTGGACTGGATCGGCATTCTGCTGCTGACCGGTCCCATGTTCATTCCGATCATCGTGGCCCAGGGCTTCGACCCGATCTGGTTCGGGGTCGTCTTCTGCATGAACATGCACATTTCCTATCTGACCCCTCCTTTCGGGCCATCGGTGTTCTATATGGCGTCCGTCGCCCCGGCGGATATCAGCGTAATGGACATCTACAAAGCCAACTTGCCCTATCTCTGGTTGACGTTTGTCGCCCTGGCGATTGTTTGTGCTTTCCCGGGGGTTTCGTTGTGGCTTCCATCGCTGATGACGCGTTGATTGTTAAAAAGAAAAAGGGCCCCTTTATGGAATTCCCCGAGCTCTACCTCGTCAGGCAGGATTTCGAACCGACCGATGGGGTGAACGTGCAGGAGGCCGTCTTCGAGGGGCTTCAGGGCTCCGGCTGCCTCGAGAGGATCCGCCCCGGCGACAACGTCGTCATCACCGCAGGCAGCCGTGGGGTGGCCTGCATGACGGCTGTGTTGAACGCCGTCGTGACGTGCATGAAATCCCGGGGGGCCATGCCCGTCGTTTTGCCGGCCATGGGCAGTCATGGCGGCGGCACGGCGCTGGGACAGATCCAAGTTCTTCATCATCTTGGCCAAACCGAGGACAGCCTGGGAGCACCCATTCATGATCAGCTGGAGCCGGTTATCGTGGGAGAAGCCGAAGGCTGCCCCGTCTATGCGGACCGGTCGGCCGTCCATGCGGATCACATCATTCTGGTCAATCGTATCAAGGAACATACCGAATTTATCGGTTCCGTGGAGTCCGGTCTTCTCAAGATGTCCGTCGTCGGGTTGGGGCGCATCGCCGGTGCCGAGAGCATGCACCGCTTGGCGGTCCGAATCGGCTATGAACAGGCGATCCGGGAGATGGCCGAAGTCCTGTTCACCCGTCTTCCCGTTCGCTGCGGCGTGGCCGTCTTGGAGGACAAAACCAATCGCCTGCGGCGCATCGAGGTCGTCCCCGGCGCAAAAGTGTTCGTTCGAGAGCCGGAGCTGCTTCTGGAGGCGAAACGGAATCACGCCACCCTGCCCTTCGAACGGTTGGATGTCCTGCTTGTGGACGAGATCGGCAAGGACATTTCAGGCGCCGGTTTCGATACGAAGGTGATCGGCCGAATCATGAACATCTACGAGAAAGATTGCGAACGGCCGCGCATCACCCGGATCGCCTTGCGCAACCTGTCCGAAAAAACCGGAGGCAATGCCATCGGAGTGGGGCTGGCCGATTTCGTTCACCGCCGTGTGGTGGCCAAAATGGACGCCGAAATGACGGCTTTGAACTGCATCACGGCCGTCGCCCCGGAAAAAGGTCGCATCCCGATTGCGCTATCCTCCGACCGACTCTTGCTCGAGGCGGCCCTGCGCACGATCGGTCTATGGACGCCGGCGACCTTGCGCCTGGCATGGATCGTCAACACCTCATCCCTCGAATGCCTTGCGGTCTCGCGGGCTCTGGCCGAAGAGGCCCGCGCCGGGGGATGTTCGGTCGCCGCTCACGGTTTTCCCTTTCCCTTTGATGCCTCCGGTGAACTGCCCCGTCTGCAAGTTTGGATGGAACAGGTGGCCCCATCGCCGATCAAGGCGCAACGATCCCTGCATCCTGGAAACCGTGCATGAAAATCGGCCCGATTCATAAAACCACCGCCGCCAGCCGGGTGTTCCAAGTACTCTACGAGATGATCGCCACCGGCCGGTTGCGCCGCGGCGAGAAGATGCCGCCGCAGGACGAACTGGCCCGGCGACTCGGGGTGAGCCGCAACACCCTGCGCGAGGCGGTAAACAAGCTCTCGGCCATGGGACTTCTGGTTTCGCGTCAGGGAGTAGGAACGACTGTTGAATCCCCAAACCCGGGCAGTTACCTCGCTTCCCTCAGCGGTCGATTCCTTCTGGACCCCTTGAGTGTTCGGGAGTTCGTCGAGGCTCGCATCTCGATCGAACGCACCACAGTGAAATTGGCGGTGAAGCGCGCTCAACCCCAACAGCTCGCCCGTCTTCGAGACATCCTGCAGGAGCAGCAGAAAGCCCTTCAAGAGGACGACACGCCTTCGTTCATCGGTCAGGACACCGCCTTTCACTTGACCTTGGCCGAAATGAGCGGAAACCGCGTGCTGCAGAAGTTTCTCGAAACGATACATGACATGCTGCAGCGTTTCATCGGCGAAGTCTCACAGCTTCCCGGGGCCATCGAAGACGCTTTTGCATTTCATTCCTCCATCGTCCAGGCCATCGCCGACCGCGATGCGGCAGCCGCCGAAAAGCAGATCGCGTCGCATCTGTTCGATGTGGTCAAGCGGATCGAGTCGAATTTCGGGATCGATCTACAGCGGAGCACCCTGCATGGCTTCGACCTCCTGCAGGAAAGCGACGGAAGGGAGAAAAAAAGACGGCGATGAAGCTCAATTCGCACAACCTGGTGATGTCGGCGATGTTTGGAGGAAGGAGGGGGCCGAGACCGCCGGCCGCGAACCCGACATCGATTGCCTGCCACGGCCTGATGGAAAAAACCGGTGTTTCTTTCCCGGAGGCCCATCTCCGCTCTGAGGCGATGGCCGAACTCGCTCTGGCCGGTCATGAGGTGGTCGGCTTCGATGCCGTCATGCCGGAATTTTCCGTCGTCCAGGAGGCCGCCGCTTTAGGAGCCGAGGTCGATTGGGGCGACCGCAACCGGATGCCGGATGTGAAAAATTTCCCCAACCAGGATTTTTCCGACATCGAAATCCCTCCGGATTTTCTCGAGAAACCCTCCTGTCGGGTGGTTCTGGACGCCCTTTCCCTGCTGCGGCGACACGTGGGGGGGCGGGTTGCGATCATCGGCAAGGTGATGGGCCCCTGGACCCTTTCCTATCACATGGCGGGGACGCAGAATTTTCTCCTCGCGGTGGGAATGGGGGAAAGCCAGAAGGTTTTGAAAATGCTTCGGCAGTTGATGCCCGTCACCATCGCCTTCATCAACGCCCAGTTCCAGGCCGGTGCGGATATCGTGGTGCTCGCCGACCACGCGACGCGCAACCTGGTCGGCCCCCATCATTACCGGGAATATCTCCTGCCGATTCACCAGGAGATCATGAGTCAGGTCGGCGGCCCCGTCATCCTGCATGTCTGCGGCAACTGCTCGGACCGCCTGGAACTCTTCGCGGAGACCGGTGTGGATGCCTACCACTTCGAGTGGCAGGTGGATGCCAAGGAAGCTGTTCAAAGGATCGGCAACCGGATTTCCCTCGTCGGAAACGTCAACAACCCCAGGGCACTTCTTCAGGGGACACCGCAAGACGTCTACCAACAGGCCCGCTACGCCATAGAGGCTGGAGTACACCTGATCGGTCCGGAATGTGCCATTCCACTCTCTACCCCTCTCGAAAATCTCCGGGCCATCGTCGAGGCCGTGCACGCAGGATACTGAACGATGAATGTAAAGCCCGATTTCAACCGTTTTCTATCTGCGGTCCGGCACCGCGAAACCGATCGCGTGCCGTTGGCTGAGATCTTGATCGACTATTCCATCCAAAGCCGGTTTCTCGGCCGCACCGTGACCGCCGACGATCTGGCCGGGCAAGTGGAGTTCTGGTCCAAGGCCGGCTACGACTTTATCCCGATCACGGTCAGCATGATGTCGCCCGGGAAAGTGACGGAGGAGTCTAAGATCACCCGGGTGCTCAAAGAGATGGTCCAGCGCGAGAAGCCCGGGACAACGGATCCCAAGGCTTGGAATCTGGAGATGACCAGCTTCATTCACGAACGGCCGGACCTGGAGAAGTTTCCTTGGGATGCGGCGGCGGACATCGATTTCCGCAAGCTGGTCGCCGTCAAAGAGCTGCTGCCGGAAGGCATGAAAGTGATCGCCATTTCCGGCAAGATCTTCACCTTGACCTGGATGCTGATGGGCTTCAACAACTTCGCCCTCAAGCTGGTCCTGGACGAGTCCTTGGTCGCGGAGGTTTTCGAGCGTGTCGCCACGATCCAGATGAAAGCGCTCGATCGAATCTTCGCCATGGATCACGTGGCCGGGGTGTGGGTGGTGGACGACATCGCCTTCGGTACCGGGCCCATGATCTCGCCCGCCGCCCTGCGGAAGCATGTCTTCAGCTGGTATCGGAAAGTCGGTCAGCGATGCCATGACCACAACCGCCTCTTCATGATGCACTCCGACGGCGACCTCACGGTTTTGATGGACGACCTGATCGCCATGGGGCTCGACGCGATTCAGCCGATCGACCCTACGTGTATGGACATCGCCGCAGTCAAGAAGCGATGGGGCGATCGCATCTGCCTTATCGGAAACGTTTCCAACGAGCTGCTGCGCAGCGGATCGGCGGCGGAAATTGAAGCCCGCGTCAAGGAACTCCTGCGCGATGTGGCCCCCGGCGGCGGCTTTGCCTTAGGCTCGGGGAACTCCGTTCCCCGCTGGGCCAAATTTGAAAACTACATGGCGATGCGGGAGACCGCCTTGCGGTACGGAGGCTACCCCATTGCGATTCGATAAGGAGGCCGGACACCGATGATCGATCATCTGAACCACATCAAGGAAGCGGTTATCCGCGGCAGCCACACCGAAATCAAGGCCTTGGTGGAAAAAGCCTTGGACGCGGGAGTCGACCCGACGGCCCTGATCAATGAGGCGCTGATCGCCGCGATGGACATCGTCGGCCGGGACTTCGGGGAAGGCAAAATTTTCGTGCCCGAGATGCTGGTTTCGGCCGTGACCATGAAGGCCGGGCTCGAGGTGGTGAAGATGCGCATCGTCGGAGACGAAAACCGATCCCGCGGGACCGTGGTCATGGCGACCGTCAAGGGCGACCTGCACGACATCGGGAAAAATCTCGTCGCGATGATGCTCGAGGGAGCGGGATTCCGCGTGTTGGATCTCGGTGTGGACTTGAGCGTGGAAAAGCTCATCGACCAGGTGAAGTCGATCCAACCGGAAATCTTGGGGCTTTCGGCGCTGCTCACCACCACCATGCCGGAAATGCAGAAAGTCATCCAGGAGTTGCAAGCCCAGGGCCTGCGCGACAAGATCAAGGTGATGGTGGGCGGGGCTCCGGTGGATCGCGTCTTCGCCGAGAAAATCGGTGCCGACGGCTACGGGGCCAACGCCGCTGAGGCCGTCGAATTGGCACGCCGCTTCGTCGCGGAAAGGGTCTGAAGCCCAGACGTTATTCTCACCCCCTGAACTGCGTAAAGGCAAGAAAGGAGCTCCGCAAAAATGACCCGCAAAGAACGAATCCTCTCGGCGATGCGGGGAGAATCGCCCGATGTCCTGCCTTACTGCCCCCGTATTGATCTCTGGTACAACGCCAACGCCTATCGGGGCACGCTGCCCCAGCGCCATCAGGGGCGAACCGCCGACGAAATCGCCCGCGCCGAGGGCTGGGCGCTGCACAAGGTCATCCCGGAACTCCTGGAGGTGGTCGATCCCGAGGAAAACGTGACCCGCGGCATCGGCCTCTACAGTCTGAAGGAGAACGGTTACCGGATCCGCTTCTCGCCTAATGTCCGCCTGGAGGTGAAAACCAGCCGCCGTGGGGATGAGGAAGCGAAAAGGGTCGAGTACCACACCCCGAAGGGCGTTGTGAGCACGGAGGAAGTCATCAACGAGGAGATGCGCCGGGCGGGGGTTTCGATCACCTGGGTGAAGGAGCATGGCATCAAGCGCCCCGAGGACTACGAGATCTGGGCGTACATCTTCGAGAACATCACCGTCACCCCGGATTACGACCGCTACCGTGCTTGGCAGCAGCGCATCGGGGATGACGGGGTCGCCGTCATGATGGGGACTTTCTCGGCATCGCCGATTCACCACATTCAGCGCGATTTTCTCGACGCCACGGAATTTTTCTATCATTACAACGACCATCAGAAAAAGATGCGCCGTCTGGCCGAAGCGATCGGCGGTGTTTATGATCAGATCCTCCGGGTGGTCGCCGATTCGCCGGCGGAGGTGGTGCTCTGGGGGGCGAACATCGACGAAATGATCACCTACCCCCCTTACTTTCAGAAGGAATTGCTGCCCTGGCTGCGCAAAGTCTCCGAGCACCTCTCCTCGCGGGGCAAACTCCTGTTGAGCCACTGTGACGGGGAAAACCAGGGGCTGATGGACCTCATCGCCGATTCGGGGATGCACGTCGCCGAGGCCGTCTGCTGCGCCCCCATGACCAAGGTGCCGATGGGAACCTACTACGAGCGATGGTGCCGATCCGGCAAGCTGACCATCATGGGAGGGCTGATCCAATCTATGCTTTCGCCGACCACGGCGACTTTGGAAGATCTTCAGCATTACCTCGATGATCTTTTCAACGCTGTCGCCCCGGGAAAACGCTTCATTCTTTCGGTGGCCGACACCACGCCCCCCGACGCCGATTTCGATCGGCTGGTTCTGGTCGGGGAGCGGGTGGAAAAGGAAGGGCGGCTTCCGCTGGAAGGCGGATCGATGCGCCCCCTGAGCGCAGCACAGCTTCAGGCGGCGGCCGATCTCCTTGCGGCAAAGAGCCCGTCCGAAGAGATCTTCGCCGAAGTTCACGCCGATGTGCTCCAAGGAAACGACGCGGACATTCAGCGGCATGTCCGCGACCTGTTGGAACGCGGAATCAAAGCCACCGACATTCTGCAGCGCGGCATGCTCACGGCCATGGAAGTGATCGGCGGGCGTTTCCGGGACGGCACGGTTTTCATCCCGGAAGTGCTGCTCTCGGCGCGCGCGATGAACACGGCGTTGGCCGTCCTCGAACCCTATCTGGCGGAGGAGAAAAAACAAGCGGCGGGCAAGGTACTGATCGGCACGGTCCGAGGAGACCTTCACGATATCGGCAAAAACATCGTCGCCACCATGTTGCTCGGGGTGGGCTTCGAGGTGGTCGATTTGGGAATCAACATCCCGGTGGAGGACTTCGCCGCCGGCATCGAGCGGCACGCCCCCAACATCCTGGGGATGTCCGCCCTGCTCACCACCACGATGCCGGAGATGAAGAAGGTGATCGATCTACTCGTTTCCCGCGGCATCCGTGACCGGGTCAAGGTGATGGTGGGCGGAGCGCCGGTCAACGAGAAGTTCGCGCGCGACATCGGGGCCGACGGCTACGCGGCCGATGCCGGATCGGCGGTGGATTTGGCCAAACGACTCGTCAGCCGCTGAAGGATGCTTTGCGAAGGCCAAGGAGGAAACGGGCGATGCTGATCGTCGGGGAGTTGATCAACGCCAGCTGGAGCGGGATCCGGGCAATCCTGGAAAAGCAAGACGACAACGCCCTAGCCCAGGTCGCACGGGATCAGAAGGAGCATGGGGCGGACTACATCGATGTCAACGCCGGGGTCTTCGTCGGCCGGGAAGCCGAACTGTTGAAATGGATGGTGGAAACCGTGCAGGCCGCCGTGGAGGCTCCCTGCTGCATCGACAGCCCCGACCCGCAGGCGATCGCCGCCGCACTCGCCGTCCACAAAGGCACGGCGATGATCAACTCCATTTCCCTCGAAAAGGAGCGTTTCGACCGGCTGATTCCTCTCGTCGCCGAATCCCGAAGCAAAGTCGTCGCCCTGTGCATGAGCGACGAAGGCATGCCCGAAACGGCCGAGCAACGGCTGCGCATCGCCGACAAGCTGGTCAACGCCCTGGTCCAGCGAGGGCTTTCGGCGGATCAGATCTACGTCGATCCGCTGGTGCAGCCGGTATCCACCAACAACGTTTTCGGACGTGAGTTTCTCCTGGCGGTCGAGGGCATCATGGAGACTTTTCCCGGCATCCACACGATCTGCGGTCTTTCCAACATCTCCTTCGGTCTTCCCCAGCGGAAGTTCCTCAACCAGACCTTCATGGTGATGGCCATCGCCCGAGGTTTGGACAGCGCCATCGTCAATCCCCTCGATGGCCGCATGATGGCCTGCATCCAAACCGCCGAGACCCTGATGGGCCGGGACCCCTACTGCATGGCCTACCTCAAGTCCTTCCGTTCCGGGAAACTTCCCCCTTCGTGATCACGCGGCGCGATGGAGCGGGATGACGTAAGGCCCTTCCGGGATCACCGCCAACCGCGGATCCCCGTGGCGGACGGTGCTCTCCCGAATCGCCTGTTCCACCGACGCCACCGGCGTCACCCCGCAATCGGCCAGATCTCCACGGCTCAGGCCGGAGCTGTAAAGCTGAATGCGAGCCTTGTGCAGCGCCTTGGCGAGCATCTGGGTCTGCCATTCGTCGATCCGCGCCAGGTTCCGTTTCATGATTTCCTTCATAAATTCGTGATACCCCAACCGGTTCAACCTCCGCTGGGCTTCAACGAATTCCGGGCTGCCCATGCCTTCCGAGCACTCGCTGGCAATGATCAATGTCCCCCCCGGCTCGAGGATATCGAGCGCCCCCACCATGCCCTTGATCGTCTGGTAAAAGGTCCGGTCCAGCGGATAGCCGGCGGCGCTCGTGACCACCGTCCGGAAGCGTCGGGCAACCGGCACTTCGGCATAGGGGCGAAGAAAGGCGACGGCCTCGGCATGGCTTGCTTGAATCTCCCCGAAGTTGACGAAGCTGATTCTCCGTTGCTCGTCGATCACGACATTCAAGGCGTGGATTTCCCCGACGGCCCGGAGTGCCTCCATCTGCACTTCATGGATCGGGTTGCCGTCGATGACGCAGTTCGTCGCCAAGGGGTGGTTCAGGATTCCCGCGGCGTGAAGCCGAAAGATGGTGTCACAGTGGGCGACCCCCGGAACGACCAGTTTGCGCCCCCCCGAATACCCGGCCATGAAGTGCGGCTCGACCAAGCCCACGACCAGGCGCAGGTCGGCTTCCACGAAACGCCGATCGATCAGGATCGGAATAGCGGAGGTGGTCTGCCCGAGATCGACGTGGGCTGCACGGTCGCGGGCGAAGTGATTGGCGACCGGAATCGAGTTGAGGATGAAGTCCGATCCGACAATCTCGCGCAGCTCTTCCCCTTCATTGGGTCGATGCAGGCCGGTCGCCACCAGGATCAAAATGTCTTTCCTCTTCATCCCGGCGGACAGAAGGCCATCGACGAGGGGCGGCAGCAACTGAGCATGCGGAACGGGGCGGGTGATGTCGCAGATCAGGATGCAGGCCGATTTCCGTCCTTCGGCCAGTTTGGGAAGCGGACGGCCGGCGGAGGGCGATCGCAGAGCCTCCTGGATCCTCGAAGCCGGGTCTTCGAGGAGCGGCATGGACGGCTTGCGCACCACGGTCACTTCCAGGTCCTCCGGCAGGTGAAGGGGCAAACGCCCCCGTCCGTAGAGCAAGTAGGTTTCCATGGAGGTCTCCTCTCTCAGTGCCGCACTCCGTAATCCTCGGCTTTCTGCGGATCGAAGGCCGCCTTTCGGCTGTCGCAGCGTTCCCGGGGGCAGAGTTGGCAGCTGAGAAACGTCGTCGCGGTGGGAAAATAAACGCCGGAGACGGACTTGCGGGGAAGGATCAGAAAGTTCTCGGTCAGCCGGACCTCCAGGGCCGCTTCCACACCGGAGAGCAAACGAAAGAGCGGTTGCTGTTGTTCGATCGGCCAGTCCGGCAGCGACCCCGGCGTCATGGAGGAGATCTTCTCCAGAGCGAAGGCGGCGCGAAGTTCTCTCTCGAAGCGGTTTCGGGCTTCCCTCAGGATCAAGTTCATGATCTGATCCAGAAGGTATTTTTCGAGGAGGTCGGCACTTTCGGAGATCATTTCGTCCGCGGCTGCTCCGAGGGTCAGAAGGAAAGGGAATACCCGGCCGACCGGGTCAAGGTTGCGGCGGAGAACTCGGCTTTTGAAAACAACCCCGTGGATCACCACTTCCTCGTCCCGCTTTTCATCGATGAAGCCGACCCGAAAAGCCGCTCGGGGAAATACCGCCGCTTGGACCTTTTCCATCAAGCGCTGCAAAAGAGGTAGATCCCCGAAATGCAATCGTCTGGCTGCCGTTTCGGGCTGAAGGGCGATGTCGGCAAAAGACAGAAGGTGCACGACGTCTTTCTTTTCCTCCTGGGGACTGACGGTCAGCGGTCCATCATATCCCAGCTGACCCAAAACAGGCAATCACCGGGCGTTGAAGACCCGGCCTGTTTGGGGAGATTCCACAGGCGATGAACCGGAACCGGATTCAAATCGAAATCGATCACCGCTCTCTCTCCGTTGATAGCGGCGCAAACCTCATGGAGGCGCTGATCGCCGGCGGCGAGATGATCCGGGCCGACTGCGGGGGCCGCGGCCGATGCGGGAAATGCGTCGTCCAGGTGAACTGCCCCACCCCGGCTTCGATTTCCGCGCCGGGGGAAACGGAACGGATCCTGCTCGGTGAGGAAAAACTGAACCTCGGCCTGCGTCTTGCCTGCTGCACCCATGTGCTGGGGGACATCCGTGTCAGCGTGCCGGAATCCAGTCGGCTTTCGGCCGAAGTTTTGCCGAAGGCTCCGATCCTTTTTCCGCCGTCCGCACGGGATTCCGCTCCCGGAAAACGGCCTTCGCCCTCCTGCGGACACGGGATCGCCGTCGATTTGGGCACCACCACGATTGCCGTCTACTTGTGCGACCTTTCCGCCGGCACCGTCCTGGGTTCGACCTCGGCCCGCAACCTTCAGAGCCTTTTCGGCGAGGATGTCATCAGCCGCATCGGAGCCGTCATGACCCGGCGCGAGGGCCTCCGGCGTTTGCAAGTGCTGGCGGCGAAGACGATCGACTGGGCCGTGAGCGCCTTGAGTCGTCGGTTGCGGATCGATCCGCGACGACTCGGATCGGCCGTCGTGGTCGGCAACAGCACGATGGTCCATTTGCTGCTCGGAGAAGACCCTTCTTCGATCGGCGTGTTCCCGTATACCCCCCGCTTCACCGCCGCTCAGATGCGGCGAGGCGACCGCATCGGCCTCAGCTTCAATCCCGACATTCAGGTTCAAAGCTTTCCGCTCATCAGCGGGTTTCTCGGCGCCGACCTGGTCGCCGCCGCTCTGGCGGTGGATTTCCCTTCTCTATCCCCCGGATCGCTCTTGGTGGACATCGGCACGAACAGCGAAATCATCTTGAAAACAAAGGAGGGGTTCGCCGCCGCCTCCTGCGCCACAGGCCCGGCGCTGGAGGGGGCTGCCATCCGGCACGGCATGCACGCCGTTTCCGGCGCCATAAACGCCGTGCGCTTCAACGGCGATACGCGGCGTCTCGAGTGGAGGCTGATCCAGCAAAACCCACAAAACCATCAACCTCCCTCGGGGATTTGCGGCTCGGGGGTCATCAGCATCATCGCCGAATTGCTGCGGGCCGGAGTCATTCTCCCAAACGGGAGTTACAACCGCGATTTTGATTCTCCCTGCCTGCATCGGGGCCCCGGAGGAACGCTCGCCTTCGAGATCGTCCCCGAAGAAATCGCTCGCGGAGGTAGAGCAATCGTTCTGACCCAGGCGGATGTGCGTGCCGTGCAGTTGGCCAAGGGGGCCTTGCGGACCGGAATCGAGCTGTTGTGCAGGGAACACGGCTTCGATCGCCCCCGTCGGATCCTTCTCGCCGGCTCTTTCGGAAGCTCCATCCAAACGGCCGATGCCTTGACGATCGGCATGTTCCCGGAAATCTCTGAAGCGGAGATTGAATGCGTGGGAAACGCGGCTGGCCGGGGCGCCATCCTCGGCTTATGCCATCCGGCCTGCTTCGACGCCGCGCGCGAACTCGCTTCCTGCACCCGGGTCTTCGATCTGGCCGCCCACCCCGACTTTCAAAAGACCTTCATCGCCAATCTCTCGTTTTATTAACCCGGCAAATAATTATATACAAGTTGGTAGCCATGTGATATTGGGTGTGCATGGATAAAACTGATGCGCGCACCCTTAAGCCAGAG
>CAZQUP010000015.1:0-40711 GCA_964596545.1 uncultured Desulfatibacillum sp.
TGAGCGGCGAGGAGACGGGGCGGATCACTTCCGGATCGAGGATGCTCCGGCCCTCCAGGTTTTCGGCCTGGGTGAGGCCGGTCACCGTGAGGCACTCCCCGCGGAGCAGGCCGCGGTCGAGGAGCTCCTTCATCAGCGCGGGCACCCCGCCGGCGTTGTAGAAGTCGAGCGGAAAATGCTTTCCGGCCGGCTTGAGGAGGACGAGGTGGGGATAACGGGAAGCCGCGACGGCGAAATCCTCGAGCGCCAGGGAAACTCCGGCGGCATGGGCGATCGCCGGCAGATGCAGGCAGGTGTTCGTCGAACCGCCGACGGCCATGTCCACGGCGAGGGCGTTTTCGAACGCCTCGCGGGTCAAAATGTCGCGTGGCCGGAGGTTGCGCCGGTGGAGATCGAGAATCGCTCGTCCCGCGCGGCGCGCGAGCGCCATCCGCGCCCCGGAGGTGGCCGGGGTCAATGCGCCGTCGGGAAGCGTCATTCCGAGGGCCTCGGTCAAGATGTTCATCGAGTTCGCCGTTCCCATCATGGCGCAGGCCCCGGGCCCCCAGACGGCCACCTCTTCAAGTTGGGCGAGTTCCGCAGCGCTCATTTCGCCGCGTTCGACCCGGCCCTCGGCCTCCATGAGGTCGTTGTAGCAGACGCGTTGGCCGCACCAGCAGCCCGTGTCCATCGGACCCCCGGCGATCAAGAGGGCGGGGAGATTCAGACGAGCCGCGGCCATGAGCATCCCCGGGGTCACCTTGTCGCAGTTGGTGATGAGGACCATGGCGTCGAAGGCGTGCGCCGTGATCATGATCTCGATCGAGTCGGCGATCAGCTCGCGGCTCGGCATGGGCATGCGCATCCCGGCGTGGCCGGTCGCCAAGCCGTCGCAGACGGCGATCGTCGGGAACTCGAGCGGCAGCCCGCCCGCCTCGGCGACCCCGAGTTTGACCGCCTGGCAGAGCGCGTTCAGATGCACGTGCCCGGGCATGAGCTCGTTGAAGGAATTAACCACGGCGACCAGGGGCTTCTCCAAGTGCTCGGCGCGCCAGCCCATGGAGTAAAGAAGCGCCCGATGGGTGGCGCGGTCAATGCCGCGGGTCAGGATCGAGGAGCGAAGCGGTCCGCGGGATTCAGGGGCGGGGGCCATGGGATTCACCTCCGGGAGAAGGCGCGGCCTGCGCCCCCGGCCAAGCAGCCGGCGCGGAAGGCCGCGGAAGGGTTTGCGGGCGCCGCGGCTGGAGAATCCCTCCGGCGCGGCCCCGGATCAGTAGCCGAGGAAAGTCTTGGGCAGCCAGGTGCTCAGCCACGGCACGTAGGTCACGATGGCAAGCACCACGAGGGCGACGAAAAAAGGCTTCCAGACGGCCTTGCCGAGCTTGTCGAGCGAAATGTTCGACACGCCGCACACAGCGAAAAGGACCGCCCCCACCGGCGGGGTGACGAGCCCAAGGACGAGATTCAAGCAGATCACGATCCCGATGTGCACCGGATCGATTCCCATGGAGGCCGCGATCGGCGCCAGCACCGGGGTGACGATGACGATCCCCGGAGCGGTTTCGATCGGGATGCCGAGAAGCAGCAGGAAGACGTTGATCAAGAGCAGGATCGCATACGGCGAGGTGGTGAGCTGCGAGATCCAGTCGATCAGCATCTGCGGGATCTGGTCCGCGGCGACGATCCAGGAGAAAGGCTCGGAGAGGGCGATCAGGAGCATCACCATCCCGGATTCGAGTCCGGCCTGCAAAAGAACCGCCGGGATCCGCCGGAGCCGCAGCTTGCGGTACACGAAAATCCCGACGAGGACGGCGTAGATCACGGTCACGCCCGCCGCTTCGGTCGGGGTGAAGATTCCGCTCAGGATCCCGCCCATAATCAGAATCGGCATGAAGAGCGCGGGCAGCGCTTTCCAGGCGGCG
Source organism: uncultured Desulfatibacillum sp. (assembly GCA_964596545.1). Classification (GTDB taxonomy): domain Bacteria; phylum Desulfobacterota; class Desulfobacteria; order Desulfobacterales; family SpSt-501; genus SpSt-501. The sequence continues at coordinate 1,902 of CAZQUP010000015.1, forward strand.
ATCCCGAGGTCGCGGAAGGGGGTCGGGGGGTCGATGGGGTAGTTGCGCTTGCGGGCGACGAAGTACATGTAGAGCATGAGCGAGAGCCCAAGGAGCAGACCCGGAAAAACTCCGCCCAAAAAAAGTGCGCCGACGGAGATGTTCGCCGCGACCCCGTAGATGATGAAGGGGATGCTCGGCGGGATGATGGGCCCCATGCAGGAGGCGACCGAGGTCATCGCCGCGCCGACCTCCTCGTCGTAGCCCGCTTCCTTCATGGCCGGGATCATGACCACCCCGATTGCGACCGCGGTGGCCACGGCCGCCCCCGAAATCGCGGCGAAGATCGCACAGGCGAGGATCGTGGCGAGCCCCAGGCCGCCGCGGATGTGGCCGAGGAGCAGGCGGGCGAAACGCACGAGATCGGGGGTGATCCCCCCCTCGTTCATGAGGTTGCCGGCGAGCATGAAGAGAGGGATGGCGAGCAAGGGAAAGGTGGCGAGCCCCCCGAAGGTGGTCTGAATGAGGGTCGTGATCGGGACATCGCCGCTGATCAGAGCGTAGGCGAGGGCCGAGCCGCCCAGAGCCACCGTGATCGGGGCCGAGATGCAGAGCAGACCGAGAAAGCTGAAGGCGAAGACGGCGATCATGCCGCGGGTCCTTTCGCGCCCACGCCGAGAAAGGCGAGGAACTCCTCGAGGGTGAGCATGAACATGATGAAAAACCCGGTGGGAAGCGAAGCGTAAGGGATGCTCATCACCAAACCGATGGCGGGCGAGGTCTGCTTCCAGTTATAGATCGTCTGGAAGAGCCCGAAGCCGAACATCATGGCGAAGAAAAAGAGCGCCGCGAGATAGGCGAGAAACTTGAACCCCCGCGCGAGGCCCGCGGGCACGGCCTCGACGATCGAGTCCATGCGCACCTGGTAGCCCCTCTTCAACCCGACCGCACCGCCCAGCATCGAGGCCCAGGCGAGCGAATAGGTCGAGACCTCCCCGGACCAGATGGTCATTTTTTGAAAGACGTAGCGGCCGATGACCTCGTAGGGGATCACGACGCCGATGACGGCCATGAAGAGGATCGTGCCCCAGCTGCCGAAGGATACCAAACCCCGGTTCACCGCCTGCAGGAAACGCATGAATGCCTCTTTCTCATCTCGAAACGGAAACGGGCGCCCCTTGCGCCGGAGGGCGGTGCGGGGCGCCCGCAGCGCAACCGCGAAGCGGCTTATTTCGCGTTCATGATCGCTTCGATGTCCGACTTGGCGAACTGATCGCTGAACTGATCGTAGATTGGAGCCATGGCCTTCTTGAAGCTCTCCCGGTCCACGTCGCGCACCACGGTGACGCCTTTGCTGGCGATCTCCTTGAGTTTGTCTTCCTCGGCGTCGCGGTTGATCTTGCGCTGGAACTTGGCCACCTCGTAGGCCGTCTTGACGAAGAGCTCCTGGTCTTCCTTGGGCATGGCGTCGAAGGTCTTCTTGCTCATCAGGAAGGGGGAGGGGGAGTAGACGTGCGCGGTGAGCGAGAAGTGCTTCTGCACGTCCCAGAACTTGGAGGCGTAGTAAACGGCGACCGGATTTTCCTGACCGTCGATCACGCGCTGCTGCAGCGCGGTGTAAACCTCGCCCCAGGCCATGGGGGTGGGGTTCAGGCCGGCCGCCTTCCAGGCCGCCAGGTGCACCTTGTTTTCCATGGTGCGGATTTTCAGGCCCTTGGCGTCATCGACTTTCTTCACCGAGACCTTGTTGTTGGTCAGGTGGCGGAAACCGTTTTCCCAGAAGGCGAGCGCCTTGATGTTCGCCTTCTCGAAATCGTCGAGGAGCTTGCGGCCGATCGGGCCGTCGAGCACGAGATCGACATGGGCGTTGTCGCGGAAAAGGAAGGGGAAGTCGAGGATGTTGATCGAGGGGCTGAAGCCGCCGAGCGGGCCGGTCGAGGTGACGAGCAGGTCGATCGCGCCCTGCTGGATGCCTTCGGTCATCTCGCGCTCGCCCTTGCCGAGCTGGTTGCTGGGATAGAGCTTGATTTCGATCCGGCCGTTGGTGCGCTCCTTGATCAGATCGGCGAACTTCTTGGCGCCCACCATGTAGGGATGTTCCATGCTCTGGGTCGAGGCGAGCTTCATCGTCGCCTTGTACTGCGCTGCGGCCGGGGCGGCGAGGGACAGCGCCAGGCAGAGGGTGAAACCGAAAACGAGCCACTTTTTCATGCGAGGATCCTCCTTAACGAAGACGGTTGAAAGGATTGGGGTTCACGGCGCGGAAGGGCGCCGAAACAGGAAACCCTTATGGGACATGAGTGCGGGATGTCAAGAGCTTCCGGCTGCGGTGTCCCGCCGCCGGGGGCGGGGCGGCAGTCCCGCGGCGGGTCGTTGCCCCGCACAATACAGCGGGGCGGGGGAGTGGCGGGTGGAGGAATGGGGTGGTGGAGCTGAGGGGAGTCGAACCCCTGGCCTCATGAATGCCATTCATGCGCTCTCCCAACTGAGCTACAGCCCCACGCGCAATGATCCTTCTCTTCTACTCGAACCGCTATCCTCTGTCAACTCCCAAAGCGCCCTGGTGCATTGACAAAGGCGGACCGTCCTTATTAAAATGCGTTCAAACAGCGTAAAGGCGGCGATGCCGCCTTCCGCATTATGAGCGATGGGGAATTTTTTCGTCTTGCGGGTGGATCGATGAACCGTGCGGCACGGCGGTCCCTCGGAGGAGCCCCGGGGGCGTACCGCGATTTTGATGCGACCGAACTCTTCTGCCCCCGCTGCCGGCGGGCGGTGCCCGTCCGCAAGCGGCTGCTTCTCGTGCTGCCCGAGGGGGACAAATACGAATACCTCTGCGCGTTCTGTTCGGCCTCCGTGGGGACGAAGGTGAGCCGCGGCGAAGCTCCCTTGCGACTGATCGTCTGACTCCCTCCGGGAAGAGAACCGCCTGCGGGTCTCGCCGCCGCCCGAACGATCCCATCCTCATCTGCGATCGGAGACCGGAGGAATGCTCGATTTCATGCGCCGGCACGCCGGCACCTGGATGATCAAGGCCCTGCTCTTTGCCATCGTGGTCGTTTTCATCTTCTGGGGGGTGGGCAGCTGGACCCAGCACGAGGAGGGGATCGTCGCCACGGTGAACGGCGAGGCGATCTCGATCGAGGCCTACCGTCGCCAGTACAACCGGATGCTCGATCAGCTGCGGCAGAGTTTCGGCGCCGGTTTGAGCGACGAGCTTTTGCGGGCGATGGATCTGCCCAACCGCGCGCTCGACGAATTGATCGATCAGGTGCTGCTGCGGCAGGCGGCCGAGCGCTTCGGCCTCGAGGTGAGCGACGAAGAGCTCTCGCGCTCGGTGCACCGCATCCCCGCCTTCCAGGCGAACGGGCGTTTCGACGCGGGGCGCTACCGCCAGCTGCTCTCGCTCAACCGCCTGACGCCCGAGGTCTTCGAGTCGCTGCAGCGCGATTCCCTGAGGGTCCAGAAGCTCGCCCGCCTCGTGACCGGCGGAGCCAAGGTTTCCGGACGTGAGGTCGAGGAGTGGTACCTCTGGAACCGCCTTGCCGTCCAGGTCGACTGGGCGGTGATCGAAAGCGAGCGCTTCGGCGAGGTGCAGGCGACGGCCGAGGAGATCGCCCGGCACTTCGAGGAGAACCGGGAAGCCTACCGCCGGCCGGCCGAGGTGCGGGTCCGCTTCGTGCGCATCGACCCGGAGGCCCTCCGCGGGCTTCACACGCCCGGAGAGCGCGAGCTCGAGGCCTACTACGAGGAACAGCGCCAACGCTTCGTCGTGCCGCGCACCGTCGAGGCGAGCCACATCCTGCTGCGCCTGGAGGAAAACGCCTCCCCCGAGGCCGTCGAAGCCGCCCGTGCGCGCATCGCGCAGCTCCGCCAGCGGATTCTCGAGGGGGCCGATTTCGCCGCGCTCGCCCGGGAAGTCTCCGAAGATCCGGGAAGCCGGGAGCAGGGCGGGCGCCTCCCCCCTTTCCGCCGCGAGGAGGTCGTCCCGGCCTTTGCCGAGGCGGCCTTCGCGCTCGCCCCGGGGACGCTGAGCGAGCCTGTGCGCACGCCTTTCGGGTGGCACCTGATCCGGGTCGAGCGGGTGAACGAGGAGCGCACGCGGACTTTCCCCGAGGTGAAGGAGGAGATCGCCGAGCGGCTCTCCCGTGAGCGGGCGCGAAACGCGGCTGCGGATTTGGCCGAGGCGGTCTATGACGCCGCCCTCGCCGCGGGCGATCTCGCCCAGGCCGCCTCCGACCGGCACCTCGAGGTCCAGACGACCGGGTTCTTTTCGCGCGAGCAGCCCCCGCCGGCGCTGGCGCAGCCGGCCCGGTTCGTCGAGGCGGCCTTCGCGCTCGCCCCCGGCGAGGTGAGCGACATTTTGGACCTCCCGGACGGCTACTTCCTGCTGCAGCACGAGGAGGGGCGGCCCTCCCGCATCCCCGAGCTCGCCGAAGTCGAGGAGCGGGTGCGTGCGGACGTGCTGCGACGCAAGAAAACCGATCTGGCGCGCGAGCAGGCGCGGGCGCTGCTCGCCGATCTGCAGGGCGGCGCGGCGCCCGAGGCCGCGGCCAAGAAATTCGGGGTTTCCTTCCGTCCCTCGGGCTTTTTTCAGCGCAGCGAGGCGATCGAGGGGTTGGGCCACGAGCCGGCCGTGAACCGGGCCGCCTTCGAGCTCTCCCCGAGCCGGCCCTTCCCCGAGGAGCCGCTCGAGACGGAAAAAGGATTCTGCGTCATCCGCTTCGCCGGACGCCGGGATCCCGAGGCGGCCGGGCTCGAGCGGGAGCGCGACCGGATCCGGGAGCAGCTGCTGCAGCAGAAACGGATGCAGCTCTGGGAAGCTTGGATGAACGACCTGCGCCGCAACGGCAGGATCGAGCGGCGCAAAGACCTCGCCTGAGGAGGCCCGATGTCCAAGACCTCCGGCTCCCAGCCGTCGGCCCCGGGCGGGCAGCCGCCCCACCTGACCAAGAAATGCCCGGATTGCTTCACCTATCTTCCGCTCGCGGCGGAAGTCTGCCACGCCTGCGGCCGGCCCGTCGGTCCGGTCACGGCGACGGGGCTGGCCCGCAAGCCCTTCGACTGGAGGGCCTACCTCGCCGCGGCCGCGGCCGCCACGGCCTTCGCCGCCTTCCTCTGGTGGGGCTTTTTCAGCGACTGAGCAGCGCCCTTCCCCGCCCCCCGCAACCGGCCCCGGCGATCAACCCGGATCCTCCTCCGTCACCGCTTGGAATTTTCCCCGCCCGTCCACGCGGCATTTGGGCAGCAGGGACCGCGGCACGCGATCGATGAAACGCGAGGGGCGGTTCAGCACCAAACCCAGGGTGCGGTCGAACACCTCGCGCGGGTAGCAGAGATAGAGCCCCTCGCGCGCGCGGGTCATGGCCACGTACATCAGCCGCAGCTCTTCCTCCATCTCTTCTTCGTCGGCCAGGGCGCGAAGCGAGGGAAACCTGCCGTCGAGCGCCCAGATGACGAAGACGCTGTGCCACTCGAGTCCTTTGGCGGAATGGATCGTCGAGAGGACCAGACGGTCCTTGGCCTCGAGCTCGGCCACGAGCCGCTCCTCCACGCCGAGGGTGGGCGGCTCGAGGGCCATGTCGGCGAGAAAACTCTCCAGGCGGCGGTAGCGTTCCATGATTCCGAGCAGCTGCTCGAGGTCCTTCGCGCGCCGCGGGTGATCGTCGAAGTTGCGGCGCAGGATCGGCAGATAGTAACGGACGACCTCCTGGCCGAGGTCCGCGACCGGCATCGCCTGCGGGTCGAGCGCGCGGAAGAGCGCCTTGAGCTTTTCGAGCTCCTCGTTGCGGGCCGGCAGCGCCAACAGTCCGGCGACGCCGCTGCGGGCGCTCACGATGGCGCGGTAGATGCTCTCGGCGTGCTTCGGTCCGATGCGCTCGAGCAAGGTGAGGACGCGGTGCCAGCTCAGCCGGTCGTAGGGGTTGGCGAGCACGCGCAGGTGGGCGAGCGTGTCCTTGATGTGCGCGGATTCGCTGAACTTGAAGCCCCCCACCTTGACGAAGGGGATCTGCGCCCGGGCGAGCTCGATCTCCAGATCGAAGGAGTGGTAGCCCGCGCGGAAGAGAACGGCGATCTCGCCCGGGGCGGTCCCCGCCGCCAAGAGCTCCCGGATACGGTCGACGACCCAGCGTGACTGGGCGTTTTCGTCCTCGGCTTCAACGAGCAGCGGCGGGGTCCCGCCGTCCCGGCGGGTGAAGAGGCGCTTGGCGTGCTTTTCCCGCGCCCGGGCGATGACCAGGTTGGTGAGATCGAGGATCGGCTGGGTCGAGCGATAGTTTTCCTCCAGGCGGATGACTCGGGTGCCCGGGAAGCGGCGGGGGAACTCGAGGATGTTGCGGAAATCCGCCCCCCGGAAGGCGTAAACGCTCTGGGAGTCGTCGCCCACCACCATGAGGTTGCGGTGGGCGTCGGCCAGCAGATCCAGAATGTCCGCCTGGATGCGGTTGGTGTCCTGGTACTCGTCGACGAGGATGTGGCGGTAGGCGCCGGAGATGCGGCGGCGTACCTCGGGGACCTCGGCGAGCAGCCGGCGGAAGAGCACGAGGAGGTCGTCGTAGTCGACGAAGTGGTGCTCGCGCTTGCGCCGCTCATACTCGGCGAAGAGGGCCTTCAGGTCGTCCATCCGCTCGGCGAAATGCGCGTGCTCCTCGAGCACGGTCTCCTCAAGCGGCCGGCCCTTGTTGACGACGCGGCTGAAGAGGTCGGCGAGGGTCTGCTTGCGGGGAAGCAGCCGGCCGCGCGCAGGGCGTTTTTCGGCTTCCTTGCGAATCAGGCCGATCAGGTCTTCGGCGTCGCTGCGGTCGAGGATGGCGAAATCCGGGGGCAGACCGATCGCCCCGCCGTGCTGCCGCAGCATGAGGTGGGCGAAGGAATGAAAGGTCCCCCCCGAGACGCGCTCGCAGCGGCGGTCGAGAAGGCGGATGGCGCGCTGAATCATCTCCTGCGCCGCCTTGCGCGTGAAGGTGAGCAGAAGGACCGCCGCCGGCGGGATCCCCTCGGCCACCAGGCGCGCGACGCGGTGGGTGAGCGTGCGGGTTTTGCCGCTTCCGGCGCCGGCGATGACGAGAAGGGGCCCCTCGTCGTGCTCGACGGCCGCCCGCTGCGCTTCGTTCAAGGAATCGAGCGCCGCGGAGGCGGCCGCGGCGCGGGGAAATGGGGGGACGTTCATGAAGGCGTTCCGTCGGGAATACGATCGGGCGGGAAAGCCCGCCCTCCGAAAACCTCTATCATAAAGGAAACGGCCGGTCAGCTGCTTTTTCGCTCCGCACTCCTCCGGGCGTGCCGGCTGCGGACCTGCGGCGAAGCCGAAGCTTCCCGGGGGGAGAGCCGTCCCGCATTGACATCGCCGCCGGGATGCTCTATCAGGGCGGGAAACGTCCCGACGAGGTATCGTTGCTTTTCCGCATGCCTTTTCCTCAGCCGCCGTCATCTCTTTCGCGGGGCTTTCTTCCTCCCCTCGTCTCGGGCGGAGCCCCGCGCGCATGACCGCTTCCCGCCCCTCGCTCGGGTCGGCCCTCTGGGACGGGCTCGCCTCGCTTCGCCTCACGATCGCCCTTTTGCTTCTTCTGGCGGGGACCTCGATTCTCGGCACCCTGATCCCCCAAAACGAAGCGCCGGCGACCTACCGCGCGATTTTCGGCGAGACGGGCTACCGTTTTTTTCGGGCCCTCGACCTCTTCGACATGTACCACTCGTGGTGGTTCCAGATCCTGGTCCTTTTGCTCGCCGTCAACCTGATCGTCTGCTCGGCCGAGCGGATCTCGCGGCAATGGGCGGTGCTCGCCGGAAAGCGCCCTGTGCCCGATCCCCGGCGTTTCGCGGGGCTCGAGGCGAGCTCGACCTTCGCGGTGCCGCAGGAGCCCGCCGCCCTCGCCGCCCGCTGCGAACTCCTGCTCCGCCGCCGCGTCGGCCCGGTGCAGGTGCGCGGGACGGAAACGGGCGGACGATTTCTCTTCGCCGAATCCGGGCGCTGGTCGCGCTGGGGGGTCTATGCGGTGCACGGCAGCGTGCTTCTCCTCTTGGTCGGCGGTCTGATCGGCTCGCGTTTTGGCTTCGACGGCTTCGTGAACATCCCCGAAGGCGAAACCGTTCAGACGATCCAGCTGCGCAATACCGGCGAGCGGCTTCGGCTGCCGTTTGCGATCCGCTGCGAGAGCTTCCAGGTGAGTTTCTACCCCACGGGCGCGCCGAGCGAATTCCGCTCCCGTCTCGTGATCCTCGAGGAGGGCCGTGAGGTGCTGCGCCGGGACATCCTCGTGAACGACCCGCTCGAGCACCGGGGGATCACGATCTACCAGTCGAGCTACGGAACGCTCCCCGGCCGGGAGGTGCAGCTGAGCTTCACCAGCCGCGAGACGGGCATGGTCTACACGCGGCAGATGAAGCCGGGAGACGAATTCGCGATTCCCGAGGATTTGGGGACCTTCGTGCTCCTCGATCTCCGACCGAATGCGAGCTTTCGCGGCAGTCCGGTGGGCGACGCCTTCGTCGGGCGCCTCGTGCCGCCGCAGGGGGAGCCGGTCGAGGTGCTGCTGCCGGTCCGCTTCCCCACCTTCGATCGCATGCGCCGCGGCGAGGTCGTCATCGCCGTCGAGGAAGTGAAACAGCGCTATTATACGGGGCTTCAGGTCAACCGTGACCCCGGCGTTCCGGTGGTCTACGCCGGCTTCGTCCTGATGCTGGTCGGCTGCTATGTCACCTTTTTCCGCAGCCATCGCCAGGTCGGCCTCCGGCTCGATCCCGAGGGAGGCGGAAGCCGGATTTCGCTCGCGATGACCGCCAACAAAAACCGCATGGCGTTGCCCGCGGCCATCGAGCGTCTGGCGCAGGAGCTTCGCCGCCTCTCCTCAGGAAGTCCTCCATGACCAGTTCGATCCTTCTTTCGGCCACCACCTGGATCTACGGCGTCGCCGCGTTTCTCTACCTCGCGGCCTGGGTTTTCCACCGCCGCTGTTTCGAGGCTCCGGCCACCGGGGCGGCGGCCGTCGGGCTGGCGGCGAATGCGGCGGGTTTCTTTCTGCGCTGGGCGGAATCCTACCGGCTGGGCATGGGCCACGCGCCCCTCTCCAACCTGTACGAATCGCTTGTCTTTTTCGCCGGCATGATCATCCTCGTGCATCTTGTGGTCGAGCGGCGCTCGGGCAGCCGCGTGGTCGGGGCTTTCTCCGCACCGCTTGCCTTTCTCGCCCTCGCCTACGCCTCGCTTTCCCCCGATATTTCCGACCGCATCCAGCCCTTGATCCCCGCTCTCAAGAGCAACTGGCTGATCGCCCACGTGGTCACCTGCTTTGTCGGATACGCGGCCTTCGCGGTGGCCTTCGGCGTGAGCCTGATGTATCTGCTGCGTACCCGCCGCGAAGCCCCCGGGCGCTTGGCGGCGCGGCTTCCCGAACCCCCGCTGCTTGACGAGTGGACCCACCGCCTCGTCGTCTTCGGGTTTCTTTTTCTCACTGCGGGGATCATCACCGGAGCCGTCTGGGCGAATACCGCCTGGGGCCGCTACTGGGGCTGGGACCCGAAGGAGACCTGGTCGCTTATCACCTGGTTCGTTTACGCGAGCCTGCTGCATGCACGCCTGGTGAGCGGCTGGCGGGGCCGGCGGATTGCCTTCCTTTCGCTGGTCGGCTTCGGTGCCGTGCTCTTCACCTACTTCGGCGTGAATCTGCTACCGGGGCTGCACAGCTACGGCTGAAGCGGCCCGGCTTGATGCTTGACAAGCGGGAAACGGTTGGGGTACAGAACCGTCTCGATTTCGCATCCGCCGGCGCCGACCGGCAGGCAGATGACACATCCGGGCGGCGGGTGCATCACGCCGCAGATTCTTCACCAACCACAGCGCGACGGGGTGTCCATGGAAGAGCCGAAATCCTCTGCACCATCATCGCGGTCGGAGCCGGAAAAGGGCGAAAAAAAGGATGGCGCCGGAGCGGCGATCATCCTTTTTTTCATTCTGGGGCTGGCGGCCAGCCTGCTCGTCGGCTGGATCGCCTTCCCGGCGTTGCTTTACTCCGAGAAGCGCCAGCCGGTCGATTTCAACCACGCATTGCACAACGAGATCGTCGACCACGGCTGCGCGAGCTGTCATTTCTTCCGCGAAGACGGCAGCTTCTCCGGCGCGCCCAAGCTCGCCCAGTGCATCGAGTGCCACCGCGAGGCGAACAGCGACGACCCGGAGGAGATCCGCTTCGTCGAGGAATACGTAAAACCCGGCCGCGAGGTCCCCTGGCTCGTCTATGCGCGTCAGCCCGACTGCGTCTTCTTCTCCCATGCGGCGCACGTGCGCCTGGGCGGCATCGACTGCATGGTCTGCCACGGCCCGATCGGGGAGTCGACGAGCCTGAGGCCCTACCAGGAAAACCGCATCACCGGTTACAGCCGGGACATCTGGGGGTGGAACATCGCCGGCATCAAGCGCAATTCCTGGGACCGCATGAAGATGGACGATTGCGCCGAATGCCACGCCCAGGCCCGGGTTCCGGGCGGCAGCGTGCAGACGCAGAAAGACGGCTGTTTCGTCTGCCACAAGTGAACCCCGTCTCAACCGGTATCGACGGCTTCGCGCCGCACAAGGGGTGGACCGGATGAAGATCGACCGACGAAGCTTCCTCGCATTCGTTCTCGGCGGTGCGGCGGGGACGGCGCTTTCCCCGCTGCCGTGGAAACTGACCGACGATATTTCGATCTGGACCCAGAACTGGCCCTGGACCCCCGTCCCCCCCAAGGGGGAGACGACTTATGTCGCTTCGACCTGCACGCTCTGCCCGGGCGGATGCGGCATCCGGGTGCGACGCGTGGAAGACCGGGTCGTCAAGATCGAGGGGCGCAAAGACCACCCGGTCAACCGCGGCGGGATTTGCCCGCTCGGGGCGGCCGGTGCGCAGCTCCTGTACAGCCCCTGGCGCGTGCGGCAGCCGCTCAAGAAAGTCGACGGCCGCTTCGTGCCCGTCTCCTGGGAGCAGGCGATCGGCGAGATCGCCGGTGAGCTGCGCGAGCTGCGCGAGGCCGGGGCCCCCGAGGCGGTGGCCTGGATCGCGGAGACCGACCGCGGCACGACGGCCGAGCTCATCCGGCGTTTTCTCACCGTCTACGGTTCTCCGAACTTCATCCGCACCCCCTCCGCCCAGGACGCCTGGGAGACGGCGCTCTACCTGACGCAGGGGCAGCGCGCCACGGCCGGCTTCGACCTCGAACGGGCGAGCTTTCTGCTCAGCCTGGGCAGCGGGTTGCTCGAGGGCTGGGGAGCTCCCCCGTTCGTCTTCCGCGCCTGCGGGGCGCTCCAAGACCGAAACGGGCGCTTCGTCCAGCTCGAACCCCGGCTTTCCAAGACCGCGGCCAAAGCCCATCAATGGCTGCCCATTCAGCCCGGAACCGAGGGAACGCTGGCCTTCGGTCTGATCCACGTGATCCTCAGAGAGGGGCTCGAGCGCAAACCCTTCGTCGCTTCGCGCACGGCGGGCCTGGAGGATCTCAAAAGGAACGCCCTCCGGGAAGCCTTCGCGCCCGAGGCCGTGGCCCAGGCGACGGGGCTCGAGGCGAAGACCGTGGTCGAACTCGCCCGCGCTTTCGCCGCGGCCGAACGACCGCTCGCCGTCTGCGGGCGCGGGGCGGGAAGGGTCCCCGGCGGCCTGCAGGAGACGCTCGCCGTCCACTTCCTGAACGCGCTCGTCGGCAGCATCAACGTCGAGGGGGGCGTGATCGCCGTGCCCGAGCCGGAGTACGTCCGTTGGCCCGAGCCGGAGATGGATGCGGTCGCCTCCAAGGGGATGCAGACGCCGCGCGTGGACGGCGCCGGATCCGAGCGCTACCCCCTCGCCCGCTATCTCCTCAACCGGCTGCCCGAGGCGCTGCTCCCAGGGGACAAGCCCGCGGTGCGGATTCTGTTCGTGAGCGGGGGAAACCCCCTCTACAGCTTGCCCGACAGCGAGCGCACGGCGGAGGCCTTCTCCCGCATTCCGCTCCTCGTAAGCCTTTCTCCGTTTCTCGACGAGACGGCAGCCGCGGCCCACTACGTCCTGCCCGTGCCCACCTACCTCGAGCGCTGGGAGGATGTTCCGGGGGCGGCGGGTTTCCCGAAGCCCTTGATCGGTCTTGTCCGGCCGGCGATCGCCCCCCGCTTCGCGACGATGCCGACCGGAGACGTGGTGATCCGCTTGGCACGGAGGCTGGGAGGGACGCTCCGCGCGGCCTTCCCGTGGGAGAGCCACGAGGTCTGCCTGCGGCAGACGCTCGCGGCGGCCTGGGAGCCGCTGCGCAAGAACGGCTTCGCGCTCGACGAGTCTTTCCAGCCGCAGCCTTTCGAGACGGCCAGCCGCAAGTTCGAGTTCGGCAACGCCGAACTCAAGCGGTTGGCCGAGTTCCGGCCGCATCCGGCGCCGGGAGACCCGGGGGTTTTCAAACTGACGCTCGTGCCCTATGACAGCCTGCGGCTCACCGCCGCCCTGGGAACCCCGCCCTTCCTGGTCAAGGCCCTTGAAAGCGAGATCCTCTGGAAGAACGACATCCGGGTCGAGATTCACCCGCAAACGGCGCGCGATCTCGGCCTGGCCGACGGCGCGGACGCACGCCTCATCACCCCTCGGGGGGAGGCGCGGGTCAAGCTCTACCTGACCGAGGGGATCCGCCCCGGCCTGGTCGGCATGGCCCGGGGGCTCGGTCGCGGGGCGCACGACCGCTATCTCGCCGGCAAGGGCGCCAGCACGAACCGGCTGCTCGCCGCCGTCGAGGATTCTTCGGGCTTCGAGGCCGGATGGGGGATCCGCGCCAGGCTGGAAAAGGCATGAAGAGACGTTTCGAGCCGCGATCGATCCGAACACTCGGGCGAGACAGGGGTTAGCGCATGGATCAGCTGAAGAACAAGCGTTATGGGATGGTGATCGACCTCGACAAGTGCACCGGCTGCGGCGCCTGCATGGTGGCCTGCATGGCCGAAAACAACATCCCCTTTCGCGACGACGACACCGACAAGCTGCTCAGCGTTTCCTGGATGCATGTCTACCGCTTGAGCAACGGCAAGCCCTTCCCGCACGCCGAGGAGTGTTTTCTTCCCCGGCCCTGCCAGCATTGCGAGGGCGAGCACGGCCACTCCCCCTGCGTTTCGGTCTGCCCGGCCACGGCGACCGATTATGACCTGCACACGGGGATCGTCAGCCAGATCTACACCCGTTGCTTCGGCTGCCGGTACTGTATGGCCGCCTGCCCCTACCATGTGCGACAGTTCAACTGGTGGGATCCGGTGTGGCCCGAGGGGATGGAACGTTCGCTCAACCCCGACGTCTCCGTTCGCATGCGCGGGGTCGTCGAGAAATGCAGCTTCTGCTACAGCCGCTATCAAACGGCGCTCAACCGGGCCTACCTCGAGGGACGGCGCGAGCTCTCCGAGGAGGAGTACCAGACGGCCTGCACCCAGGCCTGCCCGGCGGGGGCGATCGTCTTCGGGGACCTGAACAACCCCGCGCACCGCGTCCACCAGATCGTGAGGCCGGACCTGGCCCATGGGGGTCGGCCGCGCAACCCGAAGGCCTTCCGCCTGCTCGAGCGCCTGGGAACCAACCCCAAGGTCTATTACCTGACCCGCCGGGACTGGGTGCGCAGGGCAGGGGACAACGAGATTCAGAGGACCTGAAGGATCGGAGGGGCGGAGCGTCGCGGAACGTGCGCGGCTTTCCCCCCTCCCCAACCGGCGACGAGGTGGAACAATCATGGATTCCGCTCTGATACCCAAGGGAGTCGAGCGTTGCCCGCTCGGTCGGTTCCTCGTCTTCATCGCGGTCGTAGGCGCGGTGCTCTTGTGGGGCGTCGTGGCGATGTTTCTGATCTACATCAAAGGGCTGAATCAGACGAACATGAACAACGCCTACGGATTCGCGCTCTGGATCTGGGCGGATCTCGCGGTCATCGCCCTGGGCGGCGGGGCCTTCTTTACGGGGCTTTTGCGCTACATCATCGGCAAGGACGAACTCAAGAACATCATCAACTATGCCGTGCTGATCGGATTCGTCTGCTACAGTTCGGCCTTGCTCATCTTGGCGATCGATGTCGGCCAACCGCTGCGCGCGTGGTTCATCTTCTGGCACGCCAACGTGCACTCGATGCTCACCGAGGTGGCCTTCTGCCTCACCTGCTACTTCATCGTGCTCACGATCGAGTACGTGCCCCTGATGCTGGAAAACCGCCAGCTCCAGCGGGTGACGTTCTTCCGGCACCTCGCCCACAACATGCACGGCATCATGGCCGTCTTCGCCGCGACCGGCGCCTTCCTCTCCTTCTTCCACCAGGGCTCGCTCGGCGGGGTGAGCGGTGTGCTCTACGGCCGCCCCTTCGGGTTCCGCTCGGGGATCGGGATCTGGCCATGGACCTTCTTTCTTTACACCTGGTCGGCGGCGGCCTGCGGGCCCTGCTTTACGATCCTGGTGACCCGGATCACGGAAATGGCGACCCGCAAGAAGCTGGTCAAGGACAACGTGATCGATCTTTTGGCCAAGATCGCCGGCTGGATGCTGTTGACCTACATCACGGCCAAGATCGTGGATACGGTTTACTGGGCCGCGGTGACCGCTCCCGCGATGGGGTTCACGCTCCTGGATTTCTACACGAACAACCCCGGCTCGGCCTACGGCCTTTGGATCCTGGTCGCCGAGATCGGCATCTGCGGCGTGCTCCCCGCGCTCATGCTCGTCTCCGCCTCGGTGCGGAGAAACCCGCGGCTGCTCTTTCTCGCCGTGCTTCTCGCGGTTCTCGGCGCCTGCCTCAACCGGTGGGTGATGATCCTGCAGATGCAGGCCGTCCCCGTGTTGCCCTTTGAGAAGTGGTTCACCTACTTCCCAAGCTGGCAGGAGATCGCCACCACGATCCTTCCGGTCGCCTACGGCATCATCCTGATCGCCTTTTCCTACCGCTATCTCCCGATCTTTCCGCAAGAGCCGGAATTGAACCCGCTCCCGGAAGGAGGCCGCTGATGTTCCCCTTCAGCTTCGAATGGGTCTGGGACTTGGGGCACCTCGTCTTCCACGGCGCCCTCTGGTATGCGCTCTCCATCCTGGGGATCGGTCTGGCCTACTGCATCCTCAAGGCCGTGTGGCAGACGGCCCGCGGCGAGGAAGAGGGGCACGGTCACCCTTGACCCGCACGGCGGGTCCGATCGGCGGCGCTCTTTTCCCCCGGTGACGGCCGGGAAAAGAGCGCGTTTTTTTCCTGGATGCCGGAAGCGGCGGAAAGCCATCCGATTTCGGAGCCTGATGGACAAGATCCTCATCCGCGGCGGCAACCCTTTGACCGGAAGCGTGCGCATCAGCGGGTCCAAAAACGCCGCCTTGCCGATTCTGTTCTCTTCGCTGCTCGCCTCGGGCCCCAGCCGCTACCGGCGCGTTCCCCGTCTGCGCGACATCGACAGCACCCTCGGCCTGCTCGAGACGCTGGGCGTGGGGGTCGCGCGCCGCGGACATGAGGTGAGGCTCGACACCTCCGGCCTCAACCGCTGGGAGGCCCCCTACGATCTCGTACGCAAGATGCGCGCCTCGGTTCTCGTCCTCGGGCCGCTGCTGGCCCGACTGGGACGCGCCCGGGTGTCGCTGCCGGGGGGCTGCGCGATCGGCGCTCGGCCGATCGACTTGCATCTCAAAGGCATGGAAGCCCTCGGCGCGGAGATCAAACTCGACCACGGCTATGTCACCGCCTCCGCCGGGCGGCTGCGCGGGGCCGAGTTCACCTTCGACCGCGTGACGGTCACGGGAACCGAAAACGTGCTCATGGCCGCGGTGCTGGCCGATGGCCGCAGCGTGCTCCGCAACGCGGCGCGCGAGCCCGAGGTCGCGGCATTGGCCGATGTCCTCAACCGCATGGGCGCCCGGGTCCGCGGTGCGGGAACCGCCGAGATCGTGGTCGAAGGGGTGGAGAGTCTTCATCCGGTGGAGGCGGAGATCATCGCCGACCGCATCGAGACCGGAACCTTTCTCGCCGCGGCGGCGGTGACCGGGGGGAGGGTGGAGATCCTCGACTGCGAGCCGCGCCACGTGGGGGCGGTCATCGACAAGCTGCGCCTTGCGGGGGCCGAAATCGCGGTGGGCGAGCGAACGATCACCGTCTGCGGTCCGGAGAGGCTGAAGAGCGTCGATGTCCAGACCCAGCCTTACCCGGGTTTTCCCACCGACATGCAGGCGCAGTTCATGGCGCTGATGTCTGTCGCCGACGGGGTGAGCGTCATCGCGGAGACGATCTTCGAAAACCGCTTCATCCACGTGAGCGAGCTCAGCCGCATGGGCGCCGACATCGTGATTTCGGGAGACACGGCGACGGTTCGCGGTGTGCGGCGCCTCTCGGGCGCTCCCGTCATGGCGAGCGACTTGCGGGCGAGCGCCTGCCTTGTGCTGGCCGGGCTGGTCGCCGAGAACACGACCCTGATTCACCGCGTCTACCACCTGGACCGCGGCTACGAAGCGCTGGAAGAGAAATTCTCCGCCCTCGGCGCCGAGATCCGGCGCGTTTCCTGAGGGAAGAGGCTTTTCGCGGTTCAACCCCCCGAGAGGGGGAAGGCCGTCTCCCCGCGAGCGTGGCGATGGCCAACGTGCGCTACATTCACCGGCCGCTCATTCCGCTTGCCGTCGCCCTGATGCTCGGCATCCTCCTTGCGGACTTCGTCCCCGGGAAGGGAGCCGCGGCCTGGGCGCTCGCTCTGTTCGCCGGCGCTGTTCTTCTCCACCGCCTGCGTCGCGGCCTCGAGTCTCTCTTCACCCCCCTGCTTTTGTTCCTCGCCTTGGGGTACCTCTCGCTTCAGCCCTGGACGGAGCCCCGTTTTTCGGAAGATCACGTGTTGTACGCCGCCGGGGGCCGTCCCTTGCGGATCGAGGGCATCGTGGACGGCAAACCGCTCGAGTTCGAGGACCGCCGGCGCTTTGTGCTGCGGGTCGAGCGCTTGGCCGATGCGCACGGGGAGCGGCCGGCGAGGGGGTTGCTTCGGGTTTCGGTTTTCGGTCACGACATTCCCCCGGTCGGCCACGGCGACCGGGTGGGGCTCACCGGCGCGATCCGCCGGCTTCGCACCTTCGACAACCCGCACGGGTTCGACACCGCCCGTTTTTACGCCCACCGCGGCGTGTGGGCGGGGGTGAGCCTACCGGCGCGTTCCCTCGAGATCCTCCGTCCCGGGGATGCGGGTGGGCCGCAGGCCGCGATCGAGGCCGTGCGCCGGCTGCTTGCGGAGAAGATCGAGCGCGCGGTCGGCCCCCGCGAGGCCGCGATCCTCAAGGCCCTGGTCGTCGGCGACCGCTCGGGCATCGACCCCGGACTGCGCGAGGTCTTCACCCGCACGGGAACGGGCCATCTCTTGGCGATTTCGGGCCTTCACGTCGGGTTGGTCGCCGCCTTCGCTTTCGCCGGTTTCCGGCTCCTGCTCGGGCGCGTGCCCGCCGCGCTTCGCGCCGGCTGGACCCGCAAGGGGGCCATGGTGCTCGCCTTTTTTCCGGTCCTCTTGTACGCCCTGCTCGCCGGGTTCTCCCCCTCCACGCAGCGGGCGTTTCTGATCGTCGCCGTGTTTCTGGGTGCGGTGCTCGCCGAGCGCGAGGCGGAACCCTTAAACGCGCTTGCCGCCGCGGCGCTGGCGATTCTCGTTGTCCAGCCGACATCGCTGTTTTCGATCTCGTTTCAGCTGTCCTTTGCCGCCGTGGCGGGGATCCTCTGGGGGCTGGAGAGCTGGCACGCCGGATCGGGACGCCCGTCCGAATTTCCCTCGGGACGCCTCGGGCGCGTGCGTCGTCGCGTGGCGCTCTTTTTCGGGGTGACGCTCCTTGCGACGTGGGCCACGGCGCCCCTGGTCCTCTTTCACTTCAACACCGTCTCCCTGGTGAGCCTGCCGGCCAATGCCGTGGCCGTGCCCGCCGTCGGCTGGGGGGCGGTGGTCCTGGGGCTTGCCGCCGCGGCGGCAAGCCCGTTCGGGGATCTGCTTCCGGGATTTCTCTTCGCTGCGGCCGGGGGCCTCCTCAAGGGGGTACTCTCGTTTCTCGAGTGGCTTTCGTCGATGCCCTTCGCCGCCCTGCGGACGGTCACGCCTTCGGAGGTCGAGCTGATCCTCTTTTACACCTTGAGCGCCGCTTTGGTTTCGGCCGCAGGCGCGCTTCCCCACGCGCGGCGCACCGAGGGGGACCAGGCCCGAATGCGGCTCCGCTTGCGTCGCCTGGGTCTCGTGGCGGGGCTTTCACTTGCCGGCTTCGCCGCCGATGCCGCTTTTTGGGGATGGCAGCGCTTCGGGCGCAACGATCTCCGGGTGACGGTCCTCGACGTCGGCGGGGGAGCGGCGACTCTGGTCGAGTTTCCGGGCGGGAAGACGGCGCTCATCGACGGAGGCGGGTTTTCCGGCCCGCAGGCGCTTGACGTGGGGGGCCGTGTCGTGGCCCCGGTGCTCTGGGGCCGGAAGATCGCGACCGTCGATCATCTCGTGCTCTCCCATCCGGACAGCGACCACCTGAACGGGCTGGTGTTCATCGCGCGGCATTTCCGCGTGGGAAGCCTTTGGACCAACGGGGAGGAAAGCCCGCTATCGGCCTGGGCGTCGTTAAAGGAAATCGCCCGTGAACGCGGCATTCCGCTGCTCGGCCCCGCGGAGCTTCCCCGTCGTCTGAGCGTCGGTGGGACCGTCTTCGAGGTGCTGCACCCGCCTGCGGAACCCGAGGCGCATCGAAAGGCCGGGGGGCGAAGCGGGGCCGGAAACGACCGCTCGCTTGTCCTGCGGCTGGAAGCCGGGGGGGCATCGCTCCTCCTCCCCGGGGACATCCGCCGCCCGGCGGAACGGGAGCTCGTCGCTCGTGAGGGGCCGGGGCTGAAGAGCACGATCCTCCTTTCGCCTCACCACGGAAGCCGGGGCTCCAATTCCGAGGAGTTTCTCGACGCCGTCTCGCCCGAGGCGGTGATCGTCTCCTGTTCCGGCTCCCCGACGCGAGGATCGCCGCACCCGGAGGTGCTGGAGCGGTTTCGGGCGCGGGACATCCCGGTTTGGCGCACCGATCGCCACGGCGCGGTTACCGTGGAACTGGGCCGCGACGGATGGAAGATTCGGCCCCGCCGAGCAGAGACCGCAGGGGAAGAAGCCTCCCTCGGCGAGGAGTCGGAGTGAAAGGGTCGGAGGGGGTCGGAAGAAGCGGGGGGGAAGTCAGTCGATCGTCGCCGTCACGCGGAAGCCGGCCTCGGTCAACGCCCTGCGGATAAGTGCGGTGTCGCAGGCGACGAGCCGGAAGTGGTAGACCCGGCGTTTGGCCTTCTCCAGGGTCATGAAAACGTTGAGGACATCGCCCCCGTGCTCCCCGATGATTTGGAGCATCCGTCGCAGCGATTCCGGTTTGTTTCCGGCTTCCACGTCGAGTCGGGAGGAGGTGGCGATCAGGCCCAACATCTCGATGAAAGCGCGCAAGAGGTCCGTCTCGGTGATGATCCCGACGAGCCGCCCGTTTTTGGTCACCGGCAGACCCCCGATCTTGTATTTGTAGATCAGCTGGGCGGCGGTCTCAATCTCCTCCTCGGGCGACACCGTGATCGGGTTGGCGATCATCAAGTCCTTCAGGGTGACGTCCCCCAGCATGGAGGGAATGAGCCCCTGCTTGAGGTCGGCGAGCGTCACCAATCCCTCGAGACGGCGGCTCTTCGCGACGACCGGCAGGTGCCGGATGCGGTTGGCCTTCATCAGCTCGATCGCCTCCTGAATGGAGGCGTTCGCGGTGATGCAGATCGGATGGGAGATCATCAGGTCGCGGATCTTCATGGCTCACCTGCCGGGACAATCGGCCCTTCCACCGCCGGGGACCCGAGTCGGGGGCGGATGGTCGTGTTCATAGCGCGGGGCGGCCGGGTCTGGCAACAGAAAAGCGGAAAGAGGAAAAACGGGAGGGCGTGTTATTTGCAGAGGCGGCGGGGGATGTGGCTGCAGAGCGGCTCCTCGGCGAGAAAGTCCCCGGTCGCCTCGAAGGCCCGGGCCCGACAGCCCCCGCAGACGCGCTTGAATTCGCAGGCGCCGCACTTTCCCCGCAGCCGGTCGAAGTCCCGGAGGCTGCGGAAGGTTTCACTCTGTTCCCAGATCGCGGCGAAAGAACGCTCGCGCACGTTGCCGCAGACGGTGTGCAGGAAGCCGCAGGGCTGCACCTCGCCCACGTGGGAGACGAAACAGAAGCCGATTCCGCCCAGACAGCCGCGGGTCACCGCGTCGAGGCCGTGACTCTGGACGGTCACCGCCCGGCCCTCGCGGGCGGCACGCTCGCGCAAAATGCGGTAGTAATGCGGGGCGCAGGTCGCTTTGAGCTCGAGGGGCGTCTTGCCCCGCTGCTCGTAAAACCAGTTCAGAGTGCGCTCGTAAGTTTCGGCATCGATCGCCTGGTCCACAATGTATTTGCCGCGGCCGGTCGGGACCAGAAGAAAGATGTGGTGCGCCACGGCGCCGAGCCGTGCGGCAAGCTCCTGGATGGCCGGGATTTCCCCGAGGTTCGCGCGGCTGATCGTGGTGTTGATTTGGAAGGGAACCCCCGCCGCGCGCAGGTGGGCGATTCCCCGCAGGGCTTCCGCGAAAGCCCCCGGAACTTTGCGGAAGGCGTCATGGGTTTCGGCGGACGCCCCGTCCAGACTGACGCTCACGCGTTGGATGCCCGCCGCGGCCATTCTCCGGGCGATCGTCTCGGTTACCAGCGTCCCGTTCGGCGCCATGACCATCCGCAGGCCGAGGTCCCGGCCGTGTTCGGCGAGTTCGAAGATGTCCGGCCGCAAAAGCGGCTCCCCCCCGGTCAGGATGACGATCGCCGGAGCGATCGAGGCGATTTCCGCAAGCAGGCGCATGCCTTCCGCGGTGGTGAGTTCCCCGCGGTAGGGGCCGCGGCCGGCCGCGGCGCGGCAATGGATGCAATCCAGATTGCAGTTGCGCGTGGTTTCCCACGCGACGAGGCGCAGCGCACTTGTCCCCGCGGACGCGGGACGGCGGGGATCCGGCGCGGGGGGGGAGGGATGCTCCGTTCCGGCGACGGAAGGCATCAGGCGCCTCCCGAGTCAGCCTCCCGAAGCAGCCGCGCCGCCTCCGGGGCGAAGTAGGTGAGAATCAGGTCCGCCCCTGCGCGTTTGATCGCGGTCAGGGTTTCCATCATGGCTCGTGGACCGTCGAGCCAGCCCAGCGTTTCGGCGGCCTTGATCATCGCATACTCGCCGCTCACGTTGTAGGCGGCGACCGGGAGGTCGAACTCCTGACGCACACGCTGGATGACGTCGAGATAGGCGAGGGCCGGTTTGACCATGACGATGTCGGCGCCTTCCTCGACATCCATGCTCACCTCGCGCAGCGCCTCCAAGGCGTTCGCCGGATCCATCTGATAGCTGCGGCGGTCGCCGAACTTCGGGGCCGAATCCGCCGCCGTGCGAAAGGGGCCGTAGAACGCCGAGCAGTACTTTGCGGAGTAGGCGAGGATGGCGACCTCCTCGAAGCCGTTTTCGTCGAGCGCCTGCCGGATCTCGGCCACGCGGCCGTCCATCATGTCCGAGGGGGCGACCAGGTCGGCCCCGGCCTTGGCGTGGGAGACCGCCGTTCGGGCGAGCAGCTCGAGGGTGGCGTCGTTGTGGATCCGGCCTTTCTCGACGATCCCGCAATGGCCGTGGTCCGTATACTGGCAGAGGCAGACGTCGGTGATGACCACCAGTTCGGGAAGCGCCTCTTTGAGGGATCGTACGGCGCGCTGGACGATTCCGTCGGCGGCGTAAGCCGAGGTGCCGAGAGCGTCCTTGCGGTCCGGCACCCCGAAGAGGATCACCGCCGGGATGCCAAGACCGTAAGCGTCTCGGGCGGCCGCGAGCAGCCGGTCGATCGAAAGCTGGAACTGGCCCGGCATGGCCTCTATGGGCCGGCGCACGTCTTTGTCGCCGATCACGAAGAGAGGCAGCACGAGGTCCTCCGGCGAAAGCCGGGTCTCACGGACCAAGCGGCGGATGCCTTCGCTGCGCCGCAGGCGGCGGCCGCGGGTGTCGGGGTAGAGCATGGGGGGCTCCTCGAGGAAACAGTCAGCCTCCGCCCGCACAGGGCGAAGGGCCGTGAGTGAGCGCGATCTCCTCGTCGGTCAGGTAGCAGGCCGGGTCCGGCGCCCAAAGGTCGCCGGTCACGGCTTCGGCGCGGACTCGGAAATTGCCGCCGCAGACATCGAGCCAGCGGCAACGGGCGCAGCGCCCGGTCACGTACTTTTTCTTCTCCTTCAAGCGGGCGAGCACGGGGTGCGAGGTGTCGGTCCAGATTGCCGAAAAGGGACGCCGACGCACGTTTCCGAAGCTCAGGTGCCGCCAGAACTGGTCGGCATGCACCTCGCCGTTCCAGCTGACGCAGCCGATCCCGCGGCCGGAGTTGTTGCCCTCGTTCCAGCGCAGCAGCTCGAGGACTTCGGCCGCACGGGCGGGGTCCTCCCGCCGCAGCCGCAGGTAGACATACGGGCCGTCGGCGTGGTTGTCGACGGTCAACACCTCCTTGGGCTTCCCGGCGGCGTGCAGCCGGCGGGTCTCCTCCAGGATGAAGTCGAGGGTGCGGCGGGTTTCTTCCGGCGAAAGATCCTGGTCCACGAGCGCCGATCCTCGACCGGCGTAGACCAGGTGGTAGAAGCAGACCCGCGGGATGTCCATCTCCTCGATCAACCGGAACACCGCGGGGATCTCGCCGACGTTGTGGCGGTTGATCGTAAAGCGCAGCCCGACCTTGATCCCGGCTTCCTGGCAGTGCCGGATTCCTTCGAGGGCCGCGCGAAAGGCGCCGGGGACGGCACGGAAGCGGTCGTTCACCTCTTCCATTCCATCCAGACTGATCCCGACGTAGGAGAGGCCGATCGTCTTCAGCGTGCGTGCGGTCGCGGCGTCGATCCGCGTGCCGTTGGTCGAAATGACCGCCCGCATCCCGCGGGTGACGGCGTAGGAGGCGAGCTCCGGCAGATCGGGGCGTAGCAGCGGCTCGCCGCCGGAGAAGAGAACGACCGGCACACCGAAGGCCGCAAGGTCGTCCAGCAGCGCCCGGCCCTCTGCGGTCGTTAGCTCATCGTCGTCGGCCTGGGCGCGGGCGTGCGCATAGCAGTGAATGCAGCGCAGGTTGCAACGTCGCGTCATGTTCCAGACGACGACCGGCTTTTTGTCAGCGGAGAACTGCAGCAAGTGCGAAGGAAGCCTCCCCGACTGGCGTCCATAGCGCAGGGCGTCGGAGGGTTCGACTGTGCCGCAGTAGAGCTTGGAAATTCCGATCATGGGGTTTCCCGGTTCATCGTCGGCAGGGCGAGCAGGGCGCGGATATATTCCTCGGGGTTGAGAAGGGCGTTGCGGTTGAGGAAAAACCGGCTTTGGCCGGTTTTTTCGCGCACCAGACGCAGCCCGTGCTCGAACTGGCGGCTCAACCGCGCGGAAAGATCCCGGGCCGCAATCCCTGCCTCCAGGACCTCCTCGAGCAGAAGATCGATCGCATCCTCCTCCAGGACGATGCTGAGGTCATGGTTGCGGTAAAAGAGAAACTCGACCTCCTTGATCTCGTCGATCACCGCTTTGACACGGCCAGCGGCGCGGAAGAGGTCGACGACATCACGGCCGTAAACGCTCGCGACCGCCTCGATCCGTGCCGGCGTGAGCGCCAGGCCGCTTTTCTCGATGAGGCGGCGGCCGCCCCCCCCTTCGAGGTGCCCGCGGATCCTCTGCCGCTCGGCTTCCGCCAGGCGTTCGAAAGCGCGCCGGAATTCCGGATCCTCCGGTGCGGCGAGCAGCCGCGCGAGGAATCCCTCGGGATTGTCGAGGACTTCGCGGGTCACGGGAAACCGTTTCACCGCCGAGGTCGGCAGCCTGCGCTCGAAGGGCAGCAGCGCCTTTTCAATGGCGCTCACCAGCCCTCGGGCGCCGGTGCTTTCCGCAAAGGCGAGCGCCGCAACCCCGCGCAGGAATTCGGGGTCGAACTTGATCGCGATGCCGTAGGAGGCGAAATCGAGCTTTTTGCCGAGCACGATGGGATTGTTCGGATTGCACAGGATCCGAAAAAGATCCTCTTCCTCGAGCGGTTCGAAGACGGCCTTGACCGGAAGGCGGCCGACAAACTCGCTTTCGAACCCGTATTCCACGAGATCCTCGGCCTTGACCTTTTCGAGCAGCGCCGCCGGGTTTCGGTGTTCCGCAATCCGGGCCGCAAACCCGATCTCCTGTTTCGCCAGTCGGCGTTGGACGATGGAGGCGAGTTCGGTGAACGCACCGCTCATGATGAACAGGATGTGCCGCGTGTTGACGACGAGCTTCTCACGCTTTCCCGTTTTGCGGAAGCGTTCGATTTCCTGCATCATCGAGACCGGATCGTGGGGTACGCGCAGCTCGACCTCGGTCTCCTCCATCGGCTTGAGCAGCGCCCGCTGCACCCCGGTCCGCGAGACGTCGGCCCCCAAATGGTTCCGCGCCGAGGCGATCTTGTCGATTTCGTCGATGTAGATGATGCCGTAGCGCGCCCGCTCGAGGTCGTCCCCGGCCTCGCGCACGAGGTCGCGCACGAGGTCCTCGACGTCGCCGCCGACGTAGCCGGTTTCGCTGAACTTCGTCGCGTCCCCTTTCACGAAGGGCACCCCCAGCTTCGCGGCGATGAGCTTGACCATGTAGGTTTTGCCGACGCCGGTCGGGCCGATCAAGAGAACGTTGTTCTTGATCGCGCCCGCCGCCGTTTCGAAGCGCTCGGGTTGCTCCTGCAGGCAGCGGATGCGGTTGAAATGGGTGCAGACCTTGGTGGCGAGGATCGCCTTGGCCCGGTCCTGCTTGACGATGACCTCGTCCAGGTAGGCGATCAGGTCTTCGGGCTTGAGATCGAAGCGGATCGCCTCTCCGCGAGAGGATTCCCGGGGGGGCGCCGCCGGGACCTCCGCGGTCATGACGAGCGGGGAAAGCACCTTCACCTGACCGCCGAACTTCTTGGCCAGAAAATCGGCGATTTCCTTCTCGAGATTCTTGGGGTCGGCAAGCGGGTCGTTGTCGCGGGCCATGGGAGGATTCTAACCACCGGCTCCGCGAAATGCAACGGCGTCCGATCGATCCCTCAGGGCTTGACAGGCAGCACGTGGATGGCCTTGATCACGAGCTCGACCGCGTCCCCCGGCGGAAGGCCGAGATCGTTCACCGACTCGGCCGTGAGCACCGAGGCCATCTCGTGCGGCTCGGTGACGCTGAACTTGACGAGCGACATGACGTCTCCGCGCTGGAGGCTCTTCACCCGGGCGGTGGGGCGGTTTCGGGCCCCGTATTTCATGGGCATCCTCCTAAAGGGTTGAGGCGCTGCGAGACGATCGCGGCCGCGGTTATACGGTGATGACCTTGTCGGCGAGCTGGAGTGCGGTCACGATGTCGAGCATGTTCGTGGTCTCCCCCACCTGCTTGCGCTCGAGGAGCCCGAAGTGGTTCAGGCAGGTGCCGCAGACCAAGATCTTCAGCCCCGAGGTCTCGTAGCCTTTCAGATCCTCGAGGACTTCGGAGGAGTCGATCGTGAGTTTGACACCGTTGTTCACAAAAATCAGCCGCCACAGATCCGGGCCCATTTCGCGGAGCGTTTTGAGGAAATTCACCATGAGCCGGCGGCCGAGCTCGTCATCCCCCCGCCCCAGGCGGTCGCTGGTGCAGACTACCGCAAGGGTATGACGACCCGGGGCGGGTTTCGCGGCCGCCGCCCGTTCTTCGGACCGGGCGGCCGTACCGGCCGCCCGGCCGACGATCACGTAGTCCTGCCCCGTGCGTTCGATCCGGATCTCGTAGCCCTCGGATTCGAGAAAGCGGCGCACGTTTTCCTGGGAGGCCGCATTGTCCACCAGCACGCGGACGGTCTCCGGTCGGTCTTCTTGGAGACTCGCTTTGGTATGCAGCACCGGCGCCGGGCAGGAGAGCCCCCGGCAATCGATTTCCTTCATCGTTCCGGTCTCCTTTCGAGTTCCGGAAAAATCCCCGCGGTTCAGGCGACCCGGATCCGCTCAGCCGGATCGGGGAGCACTTCGCCGATCATCGCGGCCGTGCCGCCTTCTTGAAGGATCTGCGCGCAGAGCGCCCCGGCATCCTCGGCCGGCAGGCTGATCAGCAGGCCGCCGGAGGTCTGCGGATCGAAGAGCACGTCCTGCCGTTCGCGGGATACGCCGCGGTCGAAATCGACCATCGCTTCGCGGAACTCCCGGTTGCGGTGGGCTCCGGCCGGAATCAGGCCCATGCGTGCGAAGTCGAGCGCTTCCGGGAAAACGGGGATGGCGGCGGCCTCGAGGCGTACGCTCGTCCCGGAGCCCGAAACCATCTCCGCCAGATGGCCGATCAGGCCGAAGCCGGTCACATCCGTGCAGGCATGCACCCGGAAGGCGGCGAGCCGTTCGGCCGCCTTGCGGTTGAGCGCGGCCATCGTGCGCGTCACCCGCTCGACGAGCTTCGCGTCCGCCAGCCCCGCCTTGATCGCCGTGTTCACGATCCCGGTTCCGAGCGGCTTGGTCAACACCAGGCGGTCTCCGGCCCGGAGGTTCTTTTTGGTCAGCACGCGTCGGGGATGGACGAAGCCGGTCACGGAGAGTCCGTATTTCAACTCCTTGTCTTCGACGCTGTGCCCGCCGATCAGAACGACTTCCGCCTCGCGGATCTTGTCGATCCCGCCCTGGAGAATAGCCCGCAGGATGGAGAGGTCCATGTCCTTGACGGGGAAGGCGACCAGGTTCATCGCCGTCTTGGGCACCCCGCCCATGGCATAGACGTCGCTCAAGGCGTTGGCGGCCGCGATCTGCCCGAAGGCGTAGGGATCGTCCACGACCGGGGTGAAAAAATCCACCGTCTGGATCAGAGCCAGCTCTTCGGAGACGCGGTAGACCCCCGCATCGTCGGCCCGCTCCAAGCCGACGATCACGTTTTCGTCCGTCGGAAAACGCATACCGCAAAGGGCCCGGTCCAGGTCCCCTGGAGCCAGTTTGGAGGCTCAGCCGGCGCCGGCCACCGTGGTGGTCAGGCGGACGGGCCCCTTTGTTTCAGGAGGGCTCATGGGCCGGGCTCCCCCGGAGGATTTCGCCGGCCGGGATCTTCTGTCCCCCAGGGGCAGGGTAAGTCCGCGGCGGCGTATTCATGTCGGGCTCCGCAAATCGGGCAGGGGTTCCGTGGCCGCAGGCGGGCCTCGAGCGTCTTTTCGCCTGCGGCGTTCACCACCACGCCGCCGAAGGCGACGATCTCGTAGTCGGCGCTGCGGAAATGTCCGCCCGTTAGCGGGCAGGGAAACACGAGTTCCATCATTTTTCAGTATGAGGCAGGCGGGTCGCGGAATCAAGGACGCTCCGCAGCGCCCGGGGGATCTGCTCGATCATCGCCTGGACCGGGGTCCGGGGGGAGGGGGCGGCGAGCGCCCCGGCGATGCGGTTGACCCGCGCGGCGATGCCGGCCGCCTTTGCGACCCTCCAGCCGGCGCTCACGAGCGCGGCGACGAGGCCCGTGAGGGTGTCGCCCGTGCCGCCGATCGGCTCGAGCGCCTCGACGCAGGGGGAGGCGACGGTTTCCAGGATGCGGCCCTCGCAGGCGATGGTATCCACGTGCCCTTTGACGAGCAGGCAGCGGGCGGCATTGCCTTGGCGGAAGGCGCGCAGGATCAGCTCGGGGACTTTTTGCTCCTCGTGCAAAATGAAGCCTCGGGTGTAGAAGGGGTGGGGGGCCTCCTCGTCGGCGAGAAAGGCGAGTTCCCCCGCATCCGGGGTGAAAAGGTCGTATTGCGGCGCTTCGCCGCTCATCTTGGCCGCGTACATGAAGCCTGCGTCGGCGATGAGGATCGGCCGGGGGGAACGGCCTTCCATGGACAGCAGGATGCGGTTGTGCCAGTCGACATCCGGCTGGAGGTAATGAAAGGTCAGGATGGAGAACGTCTTCTGCGGGAGAAGATCGACCAAACGGCGATAAACGAGACGGCTTCCCGTGCCCCGGCCGATGTCGCCGCCGAGAAAAACCGCCGGCGGCGGCGTGCCGAGAACCTCCCCCGCGGCCAGGCAGGCGGCGATCAGCGCCGGGGTCCCCCGGGTGACGGGGAAACGCCGGGATCCCACCCGGATGAAACCCGGCTCCCGGCCGGCTTCGCCTTCCACCAGGCCGACTTCGGGTTCGGGGACGGTTCCGATCAAAGCGAGCAACGCCGACGGCACTCCTCGAGAGCGAGCTGCAGCGCGTAACCGCAGAGGGTGTGGCCGATGCGGCGCGGCTCGGGGGTCTCCTCGAGCGTTTTTCCGATCAGCTCGCGGGCGAGATAGGGGACATCGGGGCAGCCGCCGCCCGAGACATTGACGATGAGGCGGGTTTGTTTTTCGAAAGTCACTTTCATGTTCGCCGCCCGAACCATGAGACAGTCGCCGAAGTCCTTGACCTGGAACAGGTCGACGGGTTTGAGAAGCGGCCCCGAAACCGGCACCACCTGGATGGGCCGCAGGCCCTGCTCTTCGAGGAGTCGTCGGACGGCGAGTTCCTCGATCAGCGGAAACTCGATCACGAGATCGCAGCCGGTGCGGATTTCCGGAGGCGGACCCATGACCCTCACCGAGCGGCCGCTTTCCCGCAGGCGGCTTTCGGCGCGGATCACTTCACTGGTGTTTTCAAAGACGAGGATCCCCCGCTCTGACGCCGCGGGCGGGGATTTCTCTTCCCGCGCGGTGTTGCGTTTCAGCCAGCGCAGCATGGGGGGGTCGCCTCAGGATTTCTCCAGAACCAGCCGGTAGCCGCCCCCTTCCGGTTGCGACTCTTTTACGCTCCAACCGAGGCTTTCCGCGGCGCGGGTCACGTTTTCGACCGAGGTGTCGGTGTCGACGATCAGAAGAGCGTCGTGTAGGGAAAGAGTGTAGACCTCCAAGGCCCCTCGGCCGAGCTTCTTCATCTCGCCCAACGCAAGCAGCACGGGCTGCGGGCAGGAGAGCCCGCGGGCGTCCACGGTGGCCATGACCTCCTCCTTCAGGCGGCTTTCTGCCGCATGGTGAATCCGATGAAGAGACAGACGGCGAGCCCCACCACCACGGCGGCGACCCCGTGCGGGCCGATACCCGAAGGCGAGCTCGCCATGCCGAAGTTGTGGGCGAACCCTGCGCCGACAATCATCCCGAGCACGAAAAGCGCGGCGTCCCCGTCGCCTTCGCCGGCAAGAAAGAGCTGGCGCCCTGGGCATCCACCGCCGAGCGCGAAAGCGAGGCCGGCGACCGTCATGCCGAGAAAATTCCACAGCCCCTGCGTGTGCGCAACGGGTTGGTTTTCAAAGCCGGGTTTAAACTGCCCGAGGATCAGGTTCATGATCCAGGCCGTGACGATCAGGGCAAGCAGCCCCGAGAAGAGATGCATCTGGCGGAAGAGGATCAGGTCGCGAATGGCGCCCATGGTGCAGAAGCGGCTGCGTTGAGCGAGAAACCCGACCGCCAGGCCGGCAAGGAGCGAGACGGCAAGCGGCGCGTGCTGGCTACCCGGCCCCTTGACGCTGTAAAAAAGCACCCCGCTTTTCGGTTCGTTGGGGATTTGGGGAAAGACGAGCATGAGCGCGAGAAAGCCGAGCATGATCAAAGGCAAAAGCCATCCCACGGCGGGGTAGGTCGGGGTCGCCCGTCCCAGATTGTAGCCTGTCTTGAGAAACAGGGTTCCGATCCAGACGCCGCAGGCGAGACCGGCAAGCCCGAAAATGGCGTTCCCGTCGCCGCCCGCCAGACGCAACAGGGCGCGCCAGGGACAGCCGAGGAAGACGAGAGCGCCGATCATGGCGAAGGCACCCAGGACGAAGCGCACGACGGGAGCGGACCCCGCCCGCGGCCGGAACTCCCGGAAGGCGTAGGCCGCGATCAGCGAACCGAGGACGAAGCCGATAATCTCGGGGCGCATGTACTGCACGACTTCGGCGCGGTGCAGGCCGAGCGCGCCGGCGATGTCCCGGTCGAAACAGGCCACACACACGCCCATGTTGGCGGGGTTGCCCCACTTCTGCAGGAGGGTGGCCAACACGCCGATGATGACTCCCACCCCGATGATGCCCCAGCGGGTCGCAAAGATGTTTTTTACCGCAGCCATCGGTTCGTATCCTCCCTGTTCGCGTTCGGAATTGCTCGGAAAAGGAGAGGCAGAAAAAAAGATAGGCAGGATATAGCGGGAATCTGTAAATCGATCAAATAGATAATAGCAATCGATTGGCTATCAGACTTCGAAAAAATCGATTCCCGAGGCGCAAAGAAACTGGGACTGCACACTTTGCGTGTTGTCTTCGCTCCAGGCTGGCGGCGGCCGCTTTTGACTCAGGCGGGGATTCCCGCGGCGGTGGGTGCTTCGCCCAGGCTGGCGAGCAGAGCGGCACCGAGCGCGCCGACGAGTTCCGGGGCCTCGGGAACCAGCACGCGCTGCGGGATCAGCTCCTGCAGAAGACGCACGAGACAGCCGTTTCGGGCCGCCCCGCCGGTGAAGGCGATCGGGCCCTCGCGGCAGACGCGCTGCACCATCCCCGCGGTGCGGCGGGCGATGGCGCGGTGGAGCCCCAAGGCGATGCCGCGCCGGTCTTCCCCACGGGCGACAAGCGAGGTGACTTCGGATTCGGCGAAAACGGTGCAGAGGCTGTGGATGGCGAGTTCCTTTTCCGCGCGCAGCGCTTCGGCGGCGAACTCCTCCAGCCCGAAGCCGAGCGTCCGAGCCATGATCTCCAGAAATTTCCCGGTTCCCGCCGCACAGCGATCGTTCATCTCGAAGGAGAGGACCCGCCCCTGCGGCCCGAGGGCGATCGCCTTGCTGTCTTGTCCGCCGATGTCGAGGACCGTGCGCGCCTCGGGCAACAGGTGACGGGCGCCCGCGGCGTGAGCCTTGATCTCGGTCACCGTGGGCACCTCGCAGACGGCCTCGAGGCGTCCGCGGCCGTACCCCGTGGCCAGCAGGCGGTCGCAGGCGATTCCGGCGAGCAGGCGACGAGCCGCGGCGAGCGGGTCAGGCCCGGAATCCGTCATCCGGGTGGCGAGAATCCGCCCCTCTTCGAGCACGACGAGCTTGACCGCCCGCGAGCCGATGTCGATGCCGGCGCAGCGCAAACGGCTTGATGCTCCCTTCGCCTCTTCCCCAAAGCCGGGGGGAACCGTTTCGGAGCCGGCCCCCGGGCCGTCGGCCCGAAATCCGGCGGCAGGCCGGGGGTCGTTTCTTTTCGAGAAAGGCGACGTTTTCGCCATTTAACTTCGAGGCTTGCCGCGTGGCAAGCCGGATTTCAACGACCGCTGGCGGGCGCCATCCGCCATGAGCCGCACCGGCCGGCCGCCCTCAGCCGCTGACCGCCGCCTCGATCATGGCGATCGTCTGGGCATCGGTGAAGCCCTGAAGCTGAATCGCCCCCGAGCGGCAGGAGGCGACGCACAAACCGCAGCCCTTGCAGAGGGCGGTATTGATCTCGGCCCGGCCGGCGAACGGTCCTTTCTCCGAAAAGCGGGGCGCCTTGTAGGGACAAACGGCGAGGCAGACCCCGCAGGAAGAGCAAAAGAGGGGCTCCACCCGTGCCGTGGTGCCGACCGCCGTGAGCTTGCCGCGCGCGAGCAAGACGGTCGCCGCGGCGGCGGCCCCCTGGGCCTGGGCCACGGACTCGTCGATCGGCTTGGGGTAGTGGGCGAGCCCGCAGAGAAAGACTCCTTCGGTGGCGAAGGCGGCCGGGTTCAGCTTCACGTGGGCTTCCACGAAAAAGCCGTCGGCGGTGACCGGCACTTTGAAAAAGCGGGCGAGTTCCGTGCTTTCGTGCGGGACCACCGCTGCGGCGAGAACCAGCAGGTCCGTTCCCAAGGCGATGCACCGTCCGAGGATGGGATCGAGCGCCTCGACCACCAGCCCCGCAGGGGTCGCGCGGACCCGGGGTTTGTCCTCGAGGTCGTAGCGGATGAAGATCACCCCCCGCTTCCGGGCTTCGAGGTAAAGCCCTTCCCGCTCGCCGTAGGTGCGGATATCGCGGTAGAGGACGACCACCTGGGCTTGCGGATTGCGGTCGAGCAGCTCGAGCGCGGAGATCATGGTGTGCGTGCAGCAGACCCGCGAGCAATAGGGACGGCTCGGCTCGCGGGAACCTGCGCATTGAATGAAAACCGCCCGCTGCAGTTCCGCAAGCCGGGGGTCCTTCCGTCGAAGCCGGCGGTCGAGTTCCAGGCCGGTGATCACGCGCGGATCCTCGCCGTAGAGGTACTCCTCGGGCCGGTGCTCGCGGGCGCCGGTCGCCACGAAGGTCACGCCGTGCTCCACGGTTTTCGTCTCCGTCCCCTGTCGGATCGTCGAGCGGAAATTGCCGACAAACCCATCGACCTGGATGAGCTCCGCGTGGCGATGCACCGTGATCCGAGGGTCGGTTTCCACCTCGCGGATCAGATCGGCGATCCGGGAGGAGACCTCCTCGCCCCGGGCGGTCCGGTGAAGGAAACGGGCCTGGCCGCCGAGCTCGGCTTCGCGTTCCACGATCTCCACGGGAAAGCCTTGGGAGGAAAGCGCTTTCGCCGCCGCCATCCCGGCGATCCCCCCGCCCACGACGAGGGCTCGGGGCAGGATCTGGATTTCCTCCTCGGCGAGCGGGCTGAGCAGGACGGCCTTGGAAACGGCCATGCGCAGGAGCTCCTCGGCCTTGGCGGTGGCGGCGGGCGGATCCTCCATGTGCACCCAAGAGTCTTGGTTGCGGATGTTCACGAACTCCAGCAGATATTTGTTGACTCCTGCATCGGCGAGGGTTTTCTGGAACAGGGGCTCGTGGGTTTTGGGGGAGCAGGCGGCGATGACGACGCGGTTGAGGCCTTCCTCTTCGATCTTCGCCCGAATGAGGTTCTGGGTGTCCTGAGAGCAGGAGTAGAGGTTGTCGGCGACATAGGTCACGTAAGGCAGACTCCGCGCATAGTCCCGCACGGCCGGCACGTCGACGACGCCGTTGATGTTGATGCCGCAATGGCAGACGAAGACGCCGACCCGGGGGGGCTCCCCGCGGAGATCCCGCTCGGCGGTTACGGGGGGGCGGGAGGTCAGCCGATGGCGGGCGGGCGCGAGGTCCGCCCACGCCCGCAGAGCGGCGCCCTCGGCCTCGATGACCGACTGCGGAATGTCCTTCGGTCCGGAAAGCGCCCCGCAGACGTAGATCCCCTTGCGGGTGGTCGCGGTGGGATCGAAGGTGTCGGTGCGCACGAACCGGCCCTCGGTCAGGGCGATTCCCAGTTCCTGCAGTCGCTCCCGCAGCGGCCGTTCGCTTTGCAGGCCGATCGAAAGGACCACCAGGTCGAATTCTTCCCGGCCGGGCAGACCGTCTTCCCCGACGTAGCGCAGGATCGCCCCGCCGCCGGAGGGGCTCGGGTCGACCGAAGCTGCGGATGTCCATGTTGAAGATCGTGCACTCCAGCTCGCCGTGCGCGTGCTCCTTGGCGATCATCGCGTCCTTCATCGCGGAGAGGATGCGCTCGAATTCGAGGCTGGTGAGCACGTTGGGACTGCTGCGGTAGCGGTAGATGTTCTCGAGGCGCGAGGGATCGAAGGGCTCGCAGCCCGGCGCCAGGATCACCGCCCCGACCGGAAGTTCCAGCGTCTCCTCCTGTTGGCTGTGGTCGACGGCTTG
Organism: uncultured Desulfatibacillum sp.; assembly: GCA_964596545.1. Taxonomy (GTDB): domain Bacteria; phylum Desulfobacterota; class Desulfobacteria; order Desulfobacterales; family SpSt-501; genus SpSt-501. Next base: position 35,428 of record CAZQUP010000015.1, read on the forward strand.
GGCGAGGCAGGCTTGGACGCAGCGGTAGCACTCCGAGCAGATGCCGCAGCGCAGGCAGCGCGAGGCCTCCGCACGCGCCTCGGCCTCGTCGTAGCCGTAGGAGACCTCGAGAAAATTGCACTCCCGCGCCGCCGGATCCAAACAGCGCACCGGCACCCGCCGCCGCGGCAGTAGTTGTTCGACTTGTTGGGGACCATGTCGACGAAGTTTTCCCCGCCCACGCAGGCCGTCGTGACGAAGCGCAGCTCATCGGCGAGCGCGTCCCCCCAGCTCTTGCGCACCCGGTTGCAGGGGTCCTGCACGGTGAACCGGACGCGGCGCTTGCGGTTCCATTCGGAGGAGACCCGGAGCTTTCCTTCGCGGATCCAGCGGGCGTAATCTCTTACGATCGGGGCGATTTCGAGCGAGGTCTCGATCCGGTGGCGCTTCTGCCCCATCCAGACCGAGTAGGAGGAATGCCCGCATTCGGTGTTCAGGTAAACCTTGCATCCCAGACGTTCGGCCGAGCGCAGCGTCGTCTCCGTGATCCGCCGCCAGCCCTCGTCGTCGGCCAAAAACATGCAATCGTTTTCGCCGCCCCAGCCGGTGCAGCTGTAGGTCCAGTCGGCTCCGGCGAGGTGCAAAATTTTCCACAACGGCACCATTTCCTCGGGCTCGGTGACCGGCTCCCGCGAGTTCTGGCTGAGGAAGAACGTCGCCCCCTCCTTGTCGATGGGAGCCTGGAGGTTCTCCCAGCCGGGCTGGTGGGCGCGCACTTCGGCGAGGACATCCTCCACGACGAAGCGGAAGTCCTCTTCCGGCGTGCCCATGGCGCTGCAACTCTGGTTGCGCAGGGCCATGTCGCAGGAGCCGAGGATGCCCTTGGGCCGCTTCTCCCGCGGCCAGAGTTTCCGGCCCTCGTAGACGAGGCCGGCGATGTTGATCTTCATCGGACAGGCGTAGGCGCAGCGCCTGCACATGCTGCACATCCACACCCAGGGGTGTTCCCGGATTTCCTCCTCCGGCCCGAGCGCGGCGAGACGCAGAAAGCGGCGCGGATCCATGCCCTCCAGCCCCGTGGCCGGGCAGCACGAAGCACAGGCCCCGCAGGTGAGGCAGAGACTCAGGTTGCCGCCTTCCGGCAGCACCTCCTATACCTTCTGAAAAAAGGAGCGACTCACGGTTTTGGGAATTTCGATCGGGTCGTTCACGGCGTCCTCCTCAGGGGTGGCATCCGCATTCGGCCGGCGCTTTCACCTCGGCCTGCGCCGCGGGGGAGAGAAAGCGCATGTCGTCCAGGCGGACGAGGCGGCCGCGGGCGTGGAGGAAGTGGAGCATCCCTCGAGTCGCCTCTTTTTTGAAGCGCGGGGTGTGCGCCTTCCAGAAGCGGTCGGCGCTGAAGGGGGTTATCCCGCAGCGGCCGGCGAAGTCGAGAATCGCCCCGGCGAGCTCGGACTCCGCGGGAGGAAGGTCCTGAGGCGTCACCGCCGGAAGCAGGCCGCCGTGGGCGGGAAGAAGGATCCCCTGGCGCATGAGGCCTTCGAGCGCGGCCCGGAGCACCGCCGGGTTCAGACCACCCGTGGCGGAGGATAGTTCGGTGGGAAGAAGGTTTTTTTTCATCGGGTTTTCCCGCAGGATCCGCTCGGCCGCCTGCTGCAGATCCTGCTTCAGCCGAGAAAACGCCGCCTCCGAGACGACGCCTTCCCCGGCGATCTCGATCAGCTCTCCCTGCTCGCCGCCTCGGGTGAGAATCGCGACGAACTCCGCTGCCGGCATTCCCGTTTCCCCCGCCAGCGCCTCGGCCCGCAGCGGGCGCAACGGAGCGGCCTGCAGCCGGGCCTCGACGTAACCCGCCGCATCGCGGCGACGAAGAGCGGCAAGCAGGGGAAGCATCACTGCGGCGCGTGCGGCGCGGAAGCGCTCCCGGCCCGCCCGCAGCACGGTGCCGCCGCCCGCGATCCGGTTTTTCTCCGCCGGGGTGATGACCAGGGGATCCCCGGGCCGCGCCGCGACCGGTTGCTTGAGGCGCAGCTCGGCCAGGCCCGCGGCGCCGGGGGGCAAGCGGTTGTTTTCGAGCAACACCAGACGCGCCGGCGAGACGGAGGTCCCCAAATAGAGTTTCACCCGCATGCCGGAGCGCAGGCCGCGGGAAAAGAGGGGGCAGACCTCGATCTCCGCCTGAAGACGCTGGAAAACGGATAACGAGACCGGAGCCGCCGGCGCCATGCCGCGGACGATCGAGGAAAGCGGGGCGGAGGGCAGGTTCACGCCGACCCGCTGCCCGGCCGCGGCGCGATCGACCGGCTCGCCGTGCGTCTGAAGGGAGCGGACGCGCGCGCGGATCCCGGAAGGGAGCAGCTTCCCCTCGTCGCCGACGGCAAGGCTGCCGGAGGCGAGGGTCCCGCTCGCCACCGTCCCCCTCCCCGGAAACCGATACACCCGGTCGATCTTGCTCCGCACGGCGCACCCGGTCGCGGTGCCGAAACAGCGGAGGATTTCCAGGTGCTCGCGCGTCTGGGGCATCACGCCGTCGGCGGCGGCGGCGACGAGCAGCGCGACGTCGATCTGCTGCAAGCCGCGGATCGTGTTTTTCAGGAAATCGAGCTGTCCCGGCACATCGATCAGGGCCGCCCGGCGGCCCGAAGGGAGAACCAGAGGGGCGATGGCCGCTTCGATCGAGATCCCGCGCTCTCGTTCTTCAGGCCGGCGGTCGGTCTCCACTCCGGTCAGGACGCGCACCAGCGTCGTCTTCCCGTGGTCTACGTGACCGGCACAACCGACGGTTCCCCTGGCGATCATGCACTGTCCGCTCCGGCGATCCCTTTCTGGAAGGGGCAAGGGGAATCGAACCACCTCCTCGTGGGTGAGACGAGGCCGACGGTTTTGAAGACCGCGGGGTGCCCAGCACCTTTGCCCCTGCGATGGTTGATGATTACGCGAAGCGCAGCGCTCGAACGGATGGGGATTCCGGGAAGAAGGGAAAGAAGCCGGAGCCGCCGGAAGTCCTGCCGCGAGCCTGCGCGCAATTCACCCGGATCGCGTTCAGCGGATCCGCTCAGGTGAAGCTGATGCGACGGATGTCCTTCACGGCGATTCCTTTCCGCGAGGGCGGTCCGGCCGTAGAAATCGGCCGGCGCCGGCGAAAGTTCATAGATTGACGGTTCAGATATAGCAAATAGAAAATAAAAATGGATTTGCCGCCGGAGATTGAAGGTTTCAATTTCCAAAAAGTCGGTTTTCGCGGGAGGACGTTGCCGGAGAAGGCGGAAGGCAAGCGTCGAATGGAAAGCGAAGGGGCCGCGATCTTCGGATCGCGGCCCCTTGCAGATGGTGCCCAAGGCCGGACTTGAACCGGCACGGGTCTCCCCACTACCCCCTCAAGATAGCGTGTCTACCAGGTTCCACCACTTGGGCACAAAACGGATTCACGGCGTCTTCGCTTCCGGAGCCGCGGGCCGGGGATCGCCCGCCGGCGGGGCGGGAGCCTCGGGTGCGCGGGTTTCCACCGCCGCCGGAGCCGTCGTCACCACCGAGGTCACCGGCCGTCGGCTGGCGATGTAGGCCAGCGAAAACGAGGTCAGCATGAAGACCACCGCGGCGATCGTGGTCGCCTTGCTGAGAAACGTCGTCGCGCCGGTCGGGCCGAAGAGGGTCTGGCTGCCCCCGCTGCCGAAGACGGCTCCGATATCGGCGCCTTTTCCGGTCTGCAACAGAACGATCAGGATCAGCGCGAAGCAGACCAGAACGTGGACAAGGATTAAAACCACCGTCATGTTCGCTTGCCGTTCCCTTCCGCCTTCCTGGCTCAGGATGCGGTGACGATACGGGCGAAGCTTTCCGCTTCCAAACTTGCCCCGCCGACGAGCGCACCGTCCACGTCCGGCATGGCCATGAGCTCGGCGATGTTGTCGGGTTTCACGCTTCCGCCGTAGAGGATGCGCACCCCGGCGGCGAAGTCCCGGGAGGCGAACTCGGAGAGCCGCCTGCGGATGAAGCCGTGAGCCTCCTGGGCCTGCGCGGCGGTGGCCGTACGACCCGTCCCGATGGCCCAGACCGGCTCGTAAGCGATTACCACCCGCCTGGGTTCGACCGTAAATGCGTCTTTTAGGCCATCCCGCAGTTGCTTGTCAAGGACGGAAAAGGTCTCTCCTTGTTCGCGTTCCTCTTCGCGTTCCCCGACGCAGACGATCGGGATGAGTCCGGCGGCCAGGGCGGCCTGGACCTTCCGCCGGACGGTCGCGTCGGTTTCGCCGAAGAGCCGCCGGCGTTCGGAATGCCCGAGGATCACGTAGCGGCACCCCGCGGCGGCGAGCATCCGCGGGGAGACTTCGCCCGTGAAAGCCCCCTCCTCCTCCCAGAAGGCATCCTGGGCGGCGAGCGCCGCCGGGGACCCCTTCAGGGCCGAGGCGACCGCCTCGAGGGCGGGAAAGGCCGGTGCGAGCACGATGTCCCGGTCGGTGATCCCGGCGACGAGGGGGAGAAAACGGCGGACGAACTCGACCGCTTCGGAGGCGGTTTTGTACATCTTCCAGTTGGCGGCGATGAGGGGCCTGCGGACGGCCATGGTGCGCTCCTTTCGGGCCTGCCGACGGGCGGCGCCGGGTTACAGCATTTCGCCCATCAGGACGGCCAGATCCACCATGCGCGTGGAGTAGCCGGTCTCGTTGTCGTACCAGGCGAGCACCTTGACGAGGTCCTCGACCGCATAGGTGTTCGGGGCGTCGACGATGGAGGAGAGCGGGCTGCCGTTGAAATCGGAGGAAACGAGCGGCGCTTCGCTGTAGCCGAGGATCCCCTGGAGCGACTCCCGGGCGGCCTGGGCGAGCGCGGCGTTCACCTCGGAGACGGTGACGCCGGCTTTCTCGATCCGCACGACGAGATCGACGAGCGAGACGTTGGGCGTGGGGACGCGCACGGCGAGTCCGTTCAACTTGCCGGCGAGTTCGGGAAGCACCAGGCCCACGGCCTTGGCCGCGCCGGTGGTCGTGGGCACCATGGAGAGGGCGGCCGCCCGGGCGCGCCGCAGATCCTTGTGGGGGAAGTCGAGCAGGCGCTGGTCTCCGGTGTAGGAATGAACGGTGGTCATCAGGCCGCAGCGGATGCGGAAGTGCTCGTGGAGCACCTTGGCCACCGGCGCCAGGCAGTTCGTCGTGCAGGAGGCGTTCGAGACGATGTGGTGCTGCCGCGGGTCGTAGCGGTGTTCGTTGACGCCGATCACGACCGTGAGGTCGGGGTTCGAGGCCGGCGCGGAGATGATGACCTTGCGCGCTCCGGCCGCAAGGTGCCGTGCGGCGTCCTCGCGCTT
>CAZQUP010000015.1:40776-50346 GCA_964596545.1 uncultured Desulfatibacillum sp.
CTTGTCCGGTTCCCGGACCGAACGGATGGCGATCGGCTTGCCGGCGACCTCGATCACATCGCCGCGGGCGGCGACCTCGGCCTGAAGGGTGCCGTGCACCGAATCGTAACGCAGCAAATGTGCCATGGTTTCGGCGTTGGTGAGGTCGTTGATCGCGACCACCTCGACTTTGGGGTTCTGGAGCGCCTGGCGCAGCATGATCCTGCCGATCCTGCCGAATCCGTTGATGCCGATCCTGACGGTCATCGGGTTCCTCCTTGAAGGTGAAGGGTGAGCACCACCGCGTCTTCCGCACCGGCGCGATAATAGCCGCGCCGTCGGGAGATTTCCAGAAATCCGAACGCCCGGTAAAACGCCAGCGCCGCCGCGTTGGAGGCCTCCGTTTCGAGGAAGACCCGGCGTCCCCCGCAACCGGCGATCCGCCGCAGTCCCTCGGCGAGGAGGCTCGTTCCGACACCGCAGCGGCGCCAGCCGGGATGTACGGCGAGCCGCAGCACCTCGGCCTCGTCTCCGGTCACGCGGTAACGCAGGTAGCCGATCGGCTCCCGGGTTCCGGGGGAGCGGACGACGAGGCTCTCCTCGAGGGCGGCGCTTCGCGGAGCGGTCAGGGATTCCCGCCCCCAGGGTTCGGGAAAACAACCGGATTCCAAGGCGACCAGAGGTTCAAGGTCCTCTGCGGCCGCATTGTGCGCCTGCCAGGAATTCACGACTCGCCCCGCTTGTTGCCCTTGAGGATGCCGCTGGCGAGGGTGATGCTCCGACGCCCGTAAGTTTCCAGGGAAGCGGCGAGTTCGCCCAGCGGAAGCCTTTCCCGCTGGGTGAGCGCCTGGACGAGAATCGGTAGGTTGACGCCTGTGAGCACGTCGAGCCGCCCCTCCTCGAGAAAAGAGTAGCTGATGTTCGAGGGGGTTCCGCCGAACATGTCGGTCAGCACCAGGACCCCGCCCCCCCGGTTGACCTTCTTCACGGCGCCGGCCACCTTTTCGCGCAGCCGGTCCACGTTTTGGTTGAGGTCGATCGATACGGCGACCGTGGCCTCGGGGCGGCCGCCGAGGATGAACTCCGAGGCTTCGAGGAGCGCCTCTCCCAGTCGGCCGTGAGTGACGATGACGATTCCGATCATGAAGACCCTCCGCAACCGCTGGCCCGACGGGCGGCCTCGGCCGTCTCCTCCGGGCGGTGGATGTCGCGGTGGGTGAGCCCGATGCCCGGGTGCCGGGCGGAGAGGTGCTCGTGCAGACGATGCGCGACCGCAACCGACCGGTGCCGGCCGCCCGTGCATCCCACCGCGAGGGTCAGGCGGCTTTTCCCCTCGCGCTCGTAGCGCGGGAGGAGGAAATCGATCAAGGCGAGCGCCTTGTCCAGGAATTCGACCGCTTCGGCGTTTTCCAGGACGAAGCGGCGGACGCGTTCGTTCTCGCCGTCGAGCGCTTGGAGCTCGGGGACGAAATGGGGGTTGGCGAGAAAGCGCACGTCGAAGACGAGATCGGCCTCAAGCGGCAAGCCGTACTTGAAACCGAAAGAGAGGACTTGGACGTGCATCGGCGCGATCGCCCGACGGCTCCGCACGATTTCGAGGATGCGCGCCTTCAGCTCGTGCACGTTCAGCGCCGAGGTGTCCACCACGTAGTCGGCGGCATCTCGGATCGGGCGCAGCGCTTCAGCCTCGGCGCGGATGCCCGCGGTCAGCTCGCGATCGCGGGCCAGCGGGTGCCGGCGGCGGGTTTCGCTGAACCGTTGCACGAGAACCCCTTCTTCGGCCTCCAGGAAGAGGATCTCGAAAGGGATTCCCTGCCCGCGCAGGCGAGAGAGAACGGACTCCTGCCGCGCGGCGAACCCCTTTTCGCGGGTGTCCATAACGAAGGCGAAGCCGGCGATGTCCGCATCCCGCGAGATCGGCAGCTCGAGAAACTTCGGAAGCAGATCGAGGGGCAGATTGTCGATGCAGAAGAAGCCCGCATCCTCCAAAGCGGCGGCGGCCACGCTCTTTCCGGCCCCGGAGAGGCCGGTCACGATGAAATAGGGCAGATGTTTCATGGGCAGGCTGAGAGCGGAAAGGCCCCCGGGCGTTCAGGGTTCCCGGTCCTCCTCGCGGATGATCTCGCAGATCTCGCGGCGGTCGGCCGCCCGGAGCAGACGCTCTTTGAACGACTCGTTCTTGAGCATGCGCGAGATCCGGGCGAGCATCTGCAGGTGGGATCCGGTCGAGTTTTCCGGCGTCAGGAGCAGGAAAAAAAGCCGTGTCGGTTCCCCGTCGAGCGACTCGAAATCGACCCCATCCCGGCTGCGGCCGAAGCCGATCATCAGTCGCTCGAGGCGCCGGTGCTTGCCGTGGGGAATGCCCACCCCGCCTCCGATCCCGGTGCTGCCGAGCCGTTCGCGCTCGAGAAGCACGGTGACCAGCTCCGCAGCCGGGATCCCGGCCAGCCGGGCGACGGGTGCGGCCAGCTCATCGAGCACTTCGGCCTTCGTATGCGCCCGCAGCTCGGGGAGTACGGCTTGCTCGGGTAGAAAGTCGAGAATTTTCATTTCGCCGCCGTATCCACCGGGGGTTGGAAAATGGCCGCAACCCCCGGGAGCGCAGCCGCCTCAGCCCGGAGGCTGCAGCAGGCCGTAGTGCCCGTCCTTGCGGCGGTAGATCACGTTGATCTGCGAGGAGCGGGCGTTCAGGAAAGCCAGGAAATCGCGGGCGCTCATGTCCATCTGCAGGACCGCCTCCTCGACGTCCATCGGTTTGGTGTCCAAGGTTTCGATGCGCACTTCGCGCCGGATTTCCTCTTCGGCGCCGGAAGCCTGCTCCTCCCGAATGGCGCGCGCTTGCCCCTTGGCGGTCGTCCGGCGTTCGCGGATCTTCTGTTTGCCGCGCTTGAGCTGGGTTTCCAGCTTGTCGAGCACCATGTCGATGGCCGAGTAGAGGTCCCCCGTCTCCTCCTTGCCGGTGATCGTCAGGCGGTCGGCGGTAATGTGAATTTCCGCGGTGTGGCGGTGCTTTTCGACGGACAGCACGACCTGCGCCGTCGCCGGGTTGTCGAAGAGCTTGTCGAAACGGTTGAGCTTTTCGCTGACATACGACTTCAGGTGTTCGGAAGAGTCGACGTTCTTGAACGAAATCGATGTCTGCATGCGAGCCCTCCCTACAGAACCTTGCGTTTGCTGGATGGAAGCAGCCGCATCATCTCGCGGTACTTGGCGACCGTGCGGCGTGCGATGCGGATGTTTTCCTGGCGCAAAAGCTGGGCGATCCGGTCGTCGCTGTGGGGATGGCGGGGGTCCTCGGCGGCGATGATGCGGCGGATTTTCTCCATGACGCTCGCCGAGGCGATGGCGCCGCCCTCCTCGCGCTGGATCGAGCTGTTGAAAAAGTATTTGAGCTCGAAGATGCCCTGAGGGGTGTGCACATATTTGTTCGTCGTGACCCGGCTGATGGTGGACTCGTGCATGCCGATATCCTGGGCGACGTCGCGGAGCACCATCGGCTTGAGGTGGGCGATGCCTTTTTCGAAAAACTCCCGCTGAAAGCGCAGGATGCTCTCCATGACCCGGTAGATGGTCTTCTGCCGCTGGTGGATGCTTTTGATCAGCCAGGCGGCGGAGCGCATTTTCTGCTGGATGTAGCTTTCCGCCTCGGAGCCGACACGCCGGCCGCGGCCTACAGTGCGCTTGTAAAGGGAGTTCACCCGGAGCCGGGGCATCCCGTCGTCGTTGAGGACGATGACGAAATCGTCGTCCATCTTGTAGACGTAAATGTCCGGCGTGATGTACTGGGGGGCCTCGTCGCTGTAAGGGCGCCCCGGCCGGGGCTCCATCCCCTTGATCACGTTCACGGCGGCGGCGACCTCCTCGGGGTCCGCCCGCAGCGCCTTGCAGATCGCCTTGTAGTTCTTGCGCTCGAGATAGGGCAGGTGATCGCGGATGATGTCCGTGACGAGGGTGTCCTCGAATCCGAGGTAGCGGGCCTGGATCAGCAGGCACTCGCGCAGGTCGCGGGCGCAGACGCCGACCGGATCGAAGGTCTGCAACACGCGCAGCACCCGTTCGACCTCTTCGACGGGGACCCCGTTGGCGGCCGCGGCTTCCTCGAGGCTCACCTCCAGGTAGCCGTCGCGGTTCAAGTTGCCGATCAGAAAGCTGGCGATCGCCTCGTCCTCGGGGCTGGGCTTGGTCATGAGGAATTGCCACAGGAGGTGCTCGTTCAACGTCTCCTTGCGGCTGACGAAAGCCTCGTATTTGGGGGCCTCCCGCTCTTCGGTCTCTACGGCGGTGCGCGAGGGCGGCGTGCTGAAGTCTTCGAGGAAGGCGCTCCAGTCCGGCTCGGAGCGCTCCCCCGCGGCCGGGATGGATTCCGTCGAGGTGGGGGGCTCCCCGGGCGAGAACTCAAGCGGCGCCTCTTCCCCTCCCAAGGCACCGCCTTCCGCGCCGGTATCGCCTTCGGCCTCGGTCACCTCTTCGAGGGCGGGGTTCTCCTCCAGTTCCTTGCGGATCGTGGCCATCAGTTCCAGCCGCGACAGCTGCAGCAGCTTGATCGCCAGCTGCAGCTGCGGGGTCATGATGAGCTGCTGGCTGAGGCGCAGTTGTTGACGCAGTTCGAGAGCCATGTCAGAGGCGAAAATCCTCACCCAGGTAGTGGCGGCAGACCGCCTCGTTCTGCACGACGGCCTCCGGCGGGCCGCTTTCGATCATACGGCCTTCGACCAGGATGGAGGCCCGGTCGCAAACCCGCAGGGTGTCGCGCACGTTGTGATCCGAAATGAGAACGCCGATCCCCCGGCGCCGCAAATGGTCCATAATGCCCTTAAGATCGGCCACCGCCAGCGGATCGATGCCCGCGAAGGGCTCATCGAGCAGGATAAATTTCGGATTCATACACAACGCCCGGGCGATCTCCAGGCGCCGTTTTTCCCCTCCCGAGAGCACATCCGCGGTGGTCCCTGCGAGGTGCAGGATCCCCAACTCCGCGAGCAACGCCTCCGCCCGCTCCTCCCGCTCTTGTCGCTCGAGAGGCAGAAACTCGAGTACCGCGAGCAGGTTTTCGCGCGCCGAAAGGCGCCGGAAGACCGACGTCTCCTGCGGCAGATAGCCGATCCCGCGCCGGGCCCGCCGGTGCATGGGCTCGCGGGTGATGTCGACCCCCCCCAGCCGCACCGAACCCCGGTCCGGTTCGACCAGGCCGGTCAACATGTAGAAGCAGGTAGTCTTGCCCGCCCCGTTCGGGCCGAGCAAACCGTGAATTTCTCCGGCCCGGAGCGCGAGGTCAACTCCATCCACAACGGCCCGCCCCCGGTAACGCTTGACGAGGCCGGTGGCCTCAAGCCGGATCGGCGGAAGCGTGCTCTCGGGGCGGTACCCCGCCGGGTCACCCCCGGCGCCCGCTACCGACATCGTCGCGATCTGCGTCGGGGCGTTGCGGCTCATCGATGCTCTAGGTTAGTGGTTCTCCCGCGAAAAATCAACCGATCCGCCGGAGGCGACCCGCAGGCGGACACGGCCCCGGAAGTCGGCCGTCCCCTTCGCCGGCCGGACTTCCAGCGTGTCGGCGTCGAGTCGGATCGTGGGGCCGACGATGCGGACGGCTTCGGGCGCATAAAGGATACCGGCGCGCCGGTCGTGTTCGAGGCTTTCCGTGAAGAGCCGGTATTCGCCGTTTTGGACCACGGCCCCCCGCCGGGCGACCAGCCGTTCTCCGTCCGGATCGATCCCCCCTTCCGGGGCCGTGAGCCGCACTTCCCGGCCCTCGTCGGTGAACCACGTGAGGGCGAGCTCCCGGAGCATGGTCCGGTTTTCCGCCGGACGGTGTTCGGCCGCCAGGGCCTCGAGCCTCCATTTCGTCTCCCCCTCGCGGCTGGAGGTCTGCCGGAAGTGGCGTGCGACCAGCACCTCCTGCGAAGTCGGAGGAACCTCCGGAGGAGCGGAAGCCTTTTCCGGCCCGGACGGACGAAATAGCCACCCGGCCCCAGCGAAAGCGATCAGGGCGGCGACGGCGTATAGAAGACGGCGCCGAGAGCGGGAAGGCGACAGCATCGGGCATGTCCTGGCGAAGTCGAACGACCCTACGGGGGGAGAGGGGAACTGTCAAGTTGACTCATTTGCGGCTTCCCTGCTAAATGGGCTGATTTCGCCCTGTTTGCGGCGGAATTCTCCTCTTCGAGAAAGGCTTTTCTTCGTTGGCCCCGTTTCCCTTTGCCCCCCGGCGGATGCTCTGGGGCGTGCTCTTCTTCATCGCCGCTTCGGCCGTCGCCGGTGTGTTCTGGCTTGCCCTCGAGCGTCTGGAGGGCAAGCCGCCGACCGTCTCGCTCCTGCCGGTCGTTCCCGTCGCCGTGGGAGCGGGGACGGAACTCACGGTAGCGGTCGAGGACGCTCAGACGGGCGTGGGAAGGCTCCGGGTCGATCTTCTGCAGTCGGGGCGGGAGGTCCGGCTGCTCGAGGAAGCCCCGGGAAGCGTCGGGCCCTTCGGAAGGGAAAAGACGCCCCGGATGGTCCGGAAAGTGGGCCTCGATCCGCGCGCCCTCGGTCTGGCCGAAGGACCCGCGGTACTGCGCATCCTGGCCGAGGATGCCTCTTGGCGCCGATTCGGGCGGGGAAATGCCGTCGAGCACCGTTTCGATATCCGCATCGACACCCACCCCCCCGGGATCGTCAACCGCGGTTCCCCGACGACGGTCGCCCCCGGCGGCACCGGGCTTGCGGTCTACCGTCTGACGGAACCTTGCCCGACGAGCGGGGTCCGGGTGAACGAGGAGTTCTTCCCCGGCTTCGGGGGGCTCTTCCCCGAAGACCCTTTGTTGCATCTCGCCTTCTTCGCCCTGCCCCACGACGCCGCCGCTCTCCCTTCGATCCTGCTCGAGGCGGTCGACGAGGCGGGGAACCGTGCCCAGATCCGTTTTCCGGCTTTTTTCCGCAAACGGACGTTCCGCCGCGACGCCATCCCGGTGACCGACGCCTTCATTCGCCAGATTTTGCCCGAATTCGAGGGGTTGCCGCTGCCGGCGGAGGCGAGCCTGAAGGAAAAGTTTCTCTGGATCAACCGCGACCTGCGGGAGGAGAACTACCGGGCGATCACGGCGGTCACGCGCCGCAGCCGGCCGGAGATGCTCTGGGAGGGGGCCTTTCTGCGGATGCCGAACTCGGCCCAGCGCGCCGGTTTCGCCGAGCGGCGGACTTATCTTTATGGAGACCGCCCGATCGACCAACAGGATCACCTGGGCATCGATCTCGCTTCGACCGCCCAGGCACCCGTCCCCGCGGCCAACGCCGGGGTGGTGGCCTTCGTCGGCCCGATGGGGATCTACGGCCGGACGATCCTGATCGACCACGGGCTGGGGCTGTTTACCATGTATGCGCACCTGAGCGCCACGGCCGTCTCTCCCGGCGAGCGGGTCGCCCGCGAGCAGATTCTGGGGCATACCGGGACCACAGGCCTGGCGGCGGGGGATCACCTGCACTTCAGTGTGCTGGTCCACCACCGTTTCGTCGATCCCATCGAGTGGTGGGATCCCCACTGGATCCGCGAGCACGTCCTGCAGAAGATCGAGGCCGCCCGGCAAGGGTCGGGGACCGCGGCTGCGGCTTGGCCCGCGGAAGGAGACGGCGGCCGCAGCGCTGGAAAGCGTCCCGGCCGCGGGCGGTGAACACCGGCGGGCCGGCGGGAGAGGACATGGGCGAAAGGATTCGCAGTTTCGTCGCCCTCGAAATTCCCGTCGGTCTCCGGGAGCGCCTGGGGGGGCTCCAGGCGGAGCTCAAACGCCGGGGGGTGACGGCCCGCTGGGTGCGGCCGGAGGGAATCCATCTCACGCTGAAATTTTTAGGGGAGATCGAAGCCTCACGGCTCGCCGTGGCCACGGAGGCGTTGCGGGAGGCCGCGGAGGGCTCGGCGGCGTTCCGGCTGCGCGCGCGGGGGCTTGGCGTGTTTCCCGACCTGCGGCGGCCGCGGGTTCTCTGGGTCGGCGTGGAGGACGCCTTCGGCCGCCTCGAGCCTCTGGTGCGCCGGCTCGAGGCGGCCTTCACGCGACGGGGATTTCCCTCCGAGGGGCGATCCTTCCGGGCGCATCTCACCCTCGGCCGCTTCCGCGAGCCGGGTCCCGGGGAGACGATCGTGCAAGCCCTCGGCCGCTTCGGCGGTTTGGCCTGCGGCGAAATCCCCGCGGAGGCGTTGTTGCTCCTGCGAAGCGAGCTTCTTCCGCAAGGAGCGCGCTATCACGAAATCGCCCGCTGCCCGTTCGCGGCGGAGCCGAAGACCTCGTTTCCGGCCGGTCCGACGGAACCCGTTCCGGCCGCCTGAAAGAGACGAAGAACCAAGGAGGGCTTCCATGGGCATTCCCGTCGACAAACAGAAGGCGCTCGAGAGCGCCATGAGCCAGGTGGAGCGGCAGTTCGGCAAGGGCTCCATCATGAAGCTCGGCAGCCGGCCGATCTTGACCGTTCCGGTGATCTCCACCGGTTCTCTGGCGCTCGACAAGGCACTCGGCATCGGGGGGCTGCCGCGCGGCCGGATCGTCGAGATCTTCGGGCCGGAGTCTTCCGGAAAGACGACGCTGGCGCTCCATGCCGTGGCCGAAGCGCAACGCCAGGAGGGGGTTGCGGCCTTCATCGACGCCGAGCACGCCCTGGACACGGCTTACGCCCGCAAGCTCGGGGTGAACTGCGACGAGCTCCTGGTCTCCCAGCCGGACACGGGCGAGCAGGCGCTCGAGATCGCCGACATGCTGGTCCGCAGCGGTGCCGTCGACATCTTGGTGATCGATTCGGTGGCGGCGCTCGTGCCGCGGGCGGAGATCGAGGGCGAGATGGGCGACGCTCACATGGGGCTGCAGGCCCGCCTCATGTCCCAGGCCTTGCGCAAACTCACCGGCACGATCGCCAAGACCCAGACCTGCGTAATTTTCATCAACCAGATGCGCATGCGGATCGGCGTCATGTTCGGCAACCCGGAAACGACGACCGGCGGCAATGCGCTCAAATTCTACGCCTCGGTGCGGCTCGACATCCGCCGCGTGAACACGCTGAAGGAAGGCCAGGAGATCATCGGCAGCCGCACCCGTGTGCGGGTGGTGAAAAACAAGCTCGCCCCGCCGTTCGCCGAGGCCGAGTTCGACGTGATCTACGGCGAAGGCATCTCCCGCACGGGAGACCTGCTCGATGTCGCCGTGGACCAGGGGATCGTCGAAAAGAGCGGGGCCTGGTATTCCTTCAACGGCGAGCGCATCGGCCAGGGTCGGGAGAACGCCCGGCGCTTTCTCGCCGAGCACCCCGATCTCCGCCAAGCGATCGCCGCAAAGGCGCGCGAGGTCCTGGGGCTTACGGCCAAGGCCCCGGCGGCCTCCGCGGAGGAGTGATCCGATGACCGGCCATGACATCCGCCGTCGTTTTCTCGACTATTTCCGCGAGCGCGGCCACCGGGTGGTGCGCAGCTCTCCGCTCGTACCCCACGATGATCCGACGCTGCTCTTCATCAACGCCGGCATGGTCCAGTTCAAGCGGGTTTTCCTGGGGGAGGAGAAACGCGACTACCTGCGGGCGGCGACCTCGCAGAAATGCGTGCGCGCCGGAGGCAAGCACAACGACCTCGAGAACGTG
>CAZQUP010000016.1:0-11755 GCA_964596545.1 uncultured Desulfatibacillum sp.
GGGTGCGGATGATGGTCCGATGCCGCAGACGCGGGAGCACATTTTGTTGGCGCGCCAGGTGGGGGTGCCCTACATTGTGGTTTTTTTGAACAAGTGTGACATGGTGGACGATCCGGAGTTGATTGAGTTGGTGGAGTTGGAGTTACGGGAGTTGTTGTCGAAGTATGAGTTTCCTGGGGATGAGATACCGATTATTCGGGGCAGTGCGTTGAAGGCGTTGGAGAGTGACGATCCGGATTCGGAGGCGGCGCGGTGTATATTTGAGTTGATGGATGCGGTGGACAGTTACATTCCGGAGCCGAAGCGGGAGGTGGACAAGCCGTTTTTGATGCCGATAGAGGATGTATTTAGCATTTCGGGTCGTGGGACGGTGGTGACGGGGCGAGTGGAGCGTGGGGTGATCAAGGTGGGGGAGGAAGTGGAGATTGTGGGGATACGTCCGACGCAGAAGACGGTGTGTACGGGGGTGGAGATGTTTCGGAAGTTATTGGATGAGGGTCGGGCGGGGGACAACATTGGGATTTTGTTGCGTGGGACGAAGCGAGACGAGGTGGAGCGTGGGCAGGTGGTGGCCAAGCCGGGGACGATCACGCCGCACACGAAGTTTAAGGCGGAGGTGTACATTTTGAGCAAGGAGGAGGGGGGTCGTCACACGCCGTTTTTTAGTGGGTATCGGCCGCAGTTTTATTTTCGGACGACGGATGTGACGGGGGTGTTGAGTTTGCCGGAGGGGGTGGAGATGGTGATGCCGGGGGACAACGTATCGATTACGGCGGAGCTGATCACCCCGATAGCGATGGAGAAGGAGCTGCGGTTTGCGATCCGCGAGGGCGGCCGCACGGTCGGCGCCGGCGTCGTCTCCGAAATCCTGGCCTGAAGGCGGGCGCATCCATGATCATGAACACGAAAATCCGAATCCGGCTCAAAGCCTACGACCACAAGCTGCTGGACCAGTCGGCGGCTGACATCGTCGACACGGCGGTCAAGACGGGCGCCAAGGTGGTCGGGCCCATTCCGCTTCCGACGCGCATCAGCAAGTACACGGTGCTGCGCTCGCCGCATGTGGACAAGAAGTCGCGGGAGCAGTTCGAGATGCGCGTCCACAAGCGATTGCTCGATATCCTCGAGCCCACCCAACAGACGGTCGATGCGCTGATGAAACTCGATCTCTCGCCGGGCGTGGACGTGGAGATCAAGCTGTGACCCGGAGACGCCCCGGCGCCTCGTCACAGGGCCTTGGCGGCCGGACGACGGGCCGGGGGCGGAGTCCGAAGGACGAATCGCGATGACGTGCAAGGGATTGATGGGCAAAAAGCTGGGGATGACGAGCCTCTTCGCGCAGGACGGCCGGGTGACGCCGGTGACCGTCATCCAAGCCGGGCCCTGTGTCGTGACCCAGATCAAGCGCAAGGAAACCGACGGCTACGATGCGCTGCAGCTCGGCTTCGAAGAGGTCGCCCCGCGACGCGTGACCAAGCCGCTTCAGGGCCATCTGCGCAAGGCCGGCGGAACCGGCTTCCGGCACCTCCAGGAATTCGCCGTCGAAGACCCGGGTGCCTTTCAGGTCGGCCAGCGCCTCACGGTGGATGCCGTGTTCGCGGTCGGGGAGCGGGTGGACGTGAGCGGCCGGAGCAAGGGCCGCGGCTTCTCCGGCGTGATCAAGAAGGAAGGCTTCAGCGGCGGGCGGACGACCCACGGCAGCAAGTGCCATCGCATCCCCGGATCGATCGGCTCCAGCGCTTGGCCCTCGCGCGTGATCAAAGGCAAGGGCCTGCCGGGACATTACGGGTTCGAGCGCCAGACGGTGCAGAACCTCGAGGTCGTCGACATCCGTCCCGAGGAGAACCTGATCCTGCTCCGGGGGGCCGTCCCCGGTCCCGCTTCGGGGCTGCTCGCCATCCGCAAGCCGAAGATCGTACGTCGGCGGTGAACGCAGAAGGCTGACCGAGACGAGGGGGAAACATGCCAGGGGTGGACGTTTGCAACATGGAAGGCCGGCCGGTCGCCCGGCTCGACCTCGCCGATACGGTCTTCAACGTGGCGGTCAAGCCGCACGTCCTTCATGATGTGGTCACCATGCAACTCGCCAACCGGCGTTCGGCAAACCCGCGGGTGAAGCACCGTGGGGAGGTGACCGGCAGCACCCGCAAACTCTATCGGCAGAAGGGGACCGGACGCGCACGGCGCGGGGACATCAAGTCGCCTCTTTTGCGCGGCGGCGGCGTCGTTTTCGGTCCCGACGGCCGGAGTTATGTGCAGCGGCTTCCCAAGCAGGTGCGGCGATCGGCGCTGAAGATGGCGCTCACCTCCAAGCTGCAGGAGAACGCGCTCGTCGTTTTGGAGCGCTTCGAACTGCCGGAGGTGAAGACCCGCGCTTTCGTCTCGGCGCTCAAGGCGCTGAACCTGCGCAACGCGCTCATCGTCACCGCGGGGCGGGACGAGGGGCTCGAGCGCTCGGCGCGCAACGTGCCCGGCGTCAAGGTGTTGCCCACAGCGGGACTGAACGTCTACGACGTTTTGAAGTACGAGACCCTCGTTCTGCTGCAGCCGGCCGTCGCCGCTATCGAAGGGAGGCTGACCGCATGAGGTACGCCGACATCATCATCCGGCCGCTGCTGACGGAGAAGACCAACCTCCAGAAGGAGCTTTACAACCAGGTTTCCTTCGAGGTCGCCCGCGACGCCAACCGCATCGAGATCCGGCGCGCCGTCGAGGAGGCCTTCCGCGTGCGCGTCGCCTCCGTGCGTACGCAGCAGATCCGGGGCAAGGTCACACGGCGGGGGCGGGTTCAGGGCAAGCGCCGCGACTGGAAAAAGGCCATCGTGCGGCTGATGCCGGGCGAGCGGATCGACTTCTTCGAGGGGGCCTGAAGAGGAGCCGAGCATGGGATTGAAAAAGGTCAAACCCACCTCCCCGGGGCGTCGTTTCCAGACCTACGACGACGGCTCGGAGATCACGCGCGCCGAGCCTGAAAAGAGTCTGCTTGAGCCCTTGCGCAAGAGCGGGGGGCGGAACGTCTACGGACGGGTGACGGCGCGCTCGCGCGGGGGGGGGCACAAGCGCCACTACCGGCGCATCGACTTCAAGCGCGACAAGGACGGCGTTCCGGCCCGCGTGGTCGGCATCGAGTACGACCCCAACCGGTCGGCGCGCATTGCGCTTTTGCAGTATGCCGACGGCGAGAAACGCTACATCCTCGCCCCGGTGGACTTGAAGCCCGAGGACCGGGTCGTCTCCGGGCCCGAGGCGGACATCCGGCCCGGCAATTGCCTGCCGCTGCGCCACATTCCGCTCGGGACCCAGGTTCACAACATCGAGCTGCGCGTCGGCCGCGGCGGACAGCTTGCGCGCAGCGCCGGCAGCTACGCCCAACTCATGGCCAAGGAGGGCGATTACGCACTGCTCAAGATGCCCTCCAACGAGGTGCGCAAGGTGCTGCTCGACTGCCGGGCCACGGTGGGGCAGGTCGGCAACCTGCAGCACGAAAACGTCTCGATCGGCAAGGCGGGCCGGGCACGGTGGAAAGGACGTCGCCCCCACACCCGGGGGGTGGCCATGAACCCCATCGACCATCCGATGGGCGGGGGTGAGGGCAAGTCCTCGGGAGGCCGGCATCCCTGCACGCCGTGGGGCAAGCCGACCAAGGGGCACAAGACACGCAAACGCAAGCCGAGCGATCGGCTGATCGTGAAACGCCGATCCTGAGGTCGTCCAGGCGGCCTGCCGGCCGAAGAACCCGCGCGCCGCGGGGCGCCGGCTCGAGAGAGGATGGTCGATGTCCAGATCGTTGAAAAAAGGGCCTTTCGTTGACGGCAGCCTGCTGCGGAAAGTGCAGCAGGCCCAGGAAGCGCGCAGCGGCAAGGTGATCAAGACCTGGTCGCGCCGCTCGACGATCGTGCCCGAGATGGTGGGGCTGACGCTCGCCGTGCACAACGGCCGCAAGTTCATCCCCGTGTTCATCTCGGAGAACATGGTGGGGCACAAACTGGGGGAATTCGCCCCGACTCGAACGTTCCACGGCCATTCGGGAGACCGGAAGTCGAAGGCGGCCTGATCGCGGGCCGGGCGAACCCGAGACGGCGAAAAGGATGAGGGCGCGATGGAGGCAAGAGCGCAGGCCCGCTACATGCGGATTTCTCCTTTAAAGGTGATGAAGGTTTCGGCCGCCGTGAAAGGCAAACCGGTCGAGGCGGCGTTGAGTCTGTTGAAGTTCATGCCGCAGAAGGCGGCCAAACATCTCGAAAAGCTTATCCGCTCGGCGGTCGCCAACGCCGACCGGAAGCCGGGAATGGATGTCGACCGCCTTGTGGTGAGCACCATCCGGGCCGACGACGGGCCGATGCTCAAACGCTGGGGCACGAAAGCGCGCGGGCGGGGAACCCGGATCCTGAAGCCGACCTGCCATGTAACCGTGGTCCTCTCGGAGCCGTCCGCGGAGGAATGAGGAGGGGGGAGCTTGGGCCAGAAAGTCAACCCGATCGGATTGAGACTCGGTATCGTCAAGACGTGGGAATCCCGCTGGTTCGGCGGCCGGAACTACGCCCGGTACATCCTGGAGGATCACCGGCTGCGGCAGTTCATCAAGAAGAAGCTCCACCACGCGGGGGTTTCGCGCATCGAAATCGAGCGTTCCGCCAAGCGCATCCGTTTGCGGATTTTCACCGCGCGGCCGGGGATTGTGATCGGCAAGAAGGGTGCGGAGATCGCGCTGCTCAAAAAAGATCTCGAGAAGTTGACCGCTCACGAAGTGTTGATCGACATCCAGGAGATCCGCAAACCCGAGGTGGACGCCCAGCTTGTGGCCGAAAACGTGGCCATGCAGCTCGAGCGTCGCGTGGCGTTCCGGCGGGCCATGAAACGTGCGGTGCAGTCGGCGATGCGCTTCGGAGCGCTCGGCATCAAGGTCATCTGTTCGGGCCGCCTGGGAGGCGCGGAAATCGCCCGGACCGAGTGGTATCGGGAAGGCCGCGTACCGCTTCACACCCTGCGGGCCGACATCGACTACGGCCAGGCCGAGGCGAAGACCACCTACGGGGTGGTCGGGGTGAAGGTGACGATTTTTAAAGGCGAAGTCCTGCGCAAAGACCAGGCGACGGCGGAAGCCGCCGCCTGATGCCCGGGGGTAGGCAACGATGCTCAGTCCCAAGAAGGTGAAATACCGCAAGCAGCAGAAGGGCCGGGTGCGCGGGGTCGCCCGCCGCGGGGCCATGCTGCACTTCGGGGAGTTCGGCCTTCAGGCCGTCGGTTCGGGCTGGGTCAACGCGCGGGAGATCGAGGCGGCGCGCGTGGCGATGACCCGTCATGTCAAGCGCGGGGGTCGGATCTGGATCCGGATCTTCCCCGACAAACCCTACACGAAGAAGCCGGCGGAAACGCGCATGGGCAAGGGCAAGGGCGCGCCCGAGGGCTGGGTCGCCGTGGTGCGGCCCGGGCGCATCCTCTACGAGATCCAGGGGGTGCCCCGGGAGCTCGCCCTGGAGGCCCTGCGCCTGGCAGCGCACAAGCTCTCCGTGAAGACCAAGTTCGTGGAAAGGAGCGAGGCGCGATGAAAGCCCGGGAGATCCGCAATCTCACGCCCGAGGAAATGCGCCGCAAGCTCGAGGAGACGAAGCAGGAGCTCTTCAACCTGCGCTTCCAACACGCGATCGGGCAGCTCGAAAACAAGGCTCGGCTCCGGCAGGCGCGGCGCGACATCGCCCGGCTGGAGACCATCTTGAACGAAACGACCCGCAAGCCGCAATCGGCGAAGGCGTAAACGGCAGGCCATGAAAACACGAGGAATGAAACGGCAGGTGGTGGGTGTCGTGGTCAGCAACCGGATGGACAAGACCGTCATCGTGTCGGTCGAGCGCCTGGTGAAACATCCAGCCTACCACAAGTACATCCGGCGGCGGGCCAAGTTCGCCGCTCACGACGAGAACAACGCCTGCAGCATCGGCGATCGTGTGCAGATCACCGAGTCGCGGCCGCTCAGCCGGACGAAACGCTGGCGTGTGAGCCGGATTCTCGAGAAAGCGGCCTGAGGCAAACGGCGAAAGGACGGCGGTCATG
Source organism: uncultured Desulfatibacillum sp. (assembly GCA_964596545.1). GTDB lineage: Bacteria > Desulfobacterota > Desulfobacteria > Desulfobacterales > SpSt-501 > SpSt-501. Next base: position 6,052 of record CAZQUP010000016.1, read on the forward strand.
ATCCAGGTGGAAACCCGGCTGAAGGCGGCCGACAACTCCGGGGCGAAGGTGCTCTACTGCATCAAGGTGCTGGGAGGATCCCGGCGGCGATATGCGACGGTGGGCGACGTGATCGTCGTTTCGGTGAAGGAGGCGATCCCCAACGCCAAGGTGAAGAAGGGCGACGTGCACAAGGCGGTCGTGGTGCGGACGAAGAAGGAAGTACGCCGTCCCGACGGCTCCTACATCCGTTTTGACGAGAATTCGGCGGTGCTGATCAATCAGGCCAAAGAGCCGATCGGCACGCGCATCTTCGGTCCGGTGGCGCGCGAGCTGCGCGCCAAGCGCTTCATGAAGATCATCTCTCTCGCGCCGGAGGTTCTTTAACGGCGGCAAGGGGCGGGTCCGTGCGCGCAGGACGCCGGAGACGGCAGACGGCCGGCAGACGGCCGGGAGACGGCAGATGAAATTCGACAAGGTCGCCATCCGCAAGGACGACAAGGTGAAGGTCCTCACCGGCAAAGACCGGGGGAAGATCGGCAAGGTCCTCCAGGTGTTCCGCAAGAAGGAGCGCATCCTGGTGGAAAAGGTCAATCTCATGAAGAAGCACACGCGGCCGAGCGCCAAGAACCGCCAGGGCGGCATCGTCGAGGCCGAGGCGCCGATCCACTGGTCCAATGTGCTGTTGATCTGCAACAAGTGCATGGCGGCCACCCGCGTGCGCTTTCGGACCCTCGAGGACGGCAAAAAGCAACGCGTTTGCGTGAAATGCGGCGAAGCGGTCGAATCCTGACGAGGCGGGGAGTACAGCCATGTCTGCGCTCAAAGAGCGGTACGAGAAGGAAGTCGTTCCCAAGTTGATCGGAACCTTCGGTTACAAGAACCGGATGCAGGTTCCCCGGCTCGTGAAGGTCGTGTTGAACATGGGGCTGGGCGAGGCGATCCAGAACATCAAGATCCTGGAGAGCGCCGCCGAGGAATTGAAGGCCATCGCGGGCCAGCAGCCGGTGATCACCAAGGCGAAGAAATCGATCGCGGCGTTCAAGGTGCGGGAGAACATGCCGATCGGCTGCATGGTCACGCTGCGCCGGGAGCGGATGTACGATTTCCTGCAGAAGCTGATCAACGTCGCGCTTCCGCGGGTGCGCGACTTCCGCGGGGTTTCCGCCAAAGCTTTCGACGGTCGGGGGAATTACGCTCTCGGGATCCGGGAGCACATCATCTTCCCCGAGATCGACTACGACAAGATCGACAAGATCAAAGGCCTGAACGTCTGCATCGTCACCAGCGCGCGCAGCGACGAGGAGGGCCGCGAGCTTTTGCGGCTGCTGGGGATGCCGTTCCGCAATTGAGCCGCCGCCGGCCCGCGGCCTTGCCGGGAGGGCGAAGGAGGATCCGTTGGCGAAGAAGTCGATGCGGTTGAAAGCGTTGCGAACCCCGAAGTTCAAGGTGCGGGCACACAACCGCTGCCCGATTTGCGGGCGCCCGAGAGGATACCTGAGGCGCTTCGGCGTCTGCCGCATCTGTTTCCGGACGCTTGCCTCCTGGGGCAAGCTGCCCGGGGTCACGAAGTCCAGCTGGTGATCCCCCCTCGCGGGGAGGGCATCGCCCGCAGGACCACAGGAGGACAGGAATGGCCGTAACCGATCCCGTCGCCGACATGTTGACGCGCATCCGCAACGCCGCCAAGGCGCGATTCGTGAGCGTCGATGTCCCGGGTTCCCGACTGAAGGTGGAGATGGCCCGGATTCTCAAGGAAGAGGGGTTCATCAAAAATTACAAGTTTCTCAAGGACGGCAAGCAGGGCATCCTGCGGGTCTACCTGAAATACGGTCCCGGCCAGGTTCCGGCCGTCCAGCGCCTGGAGCGGATCAGCAAGCCGGGCCGGCGGGTCTACATCAAGGGAGGCGAGATCCGCCCCGTGATGAACGGGCTGGGGATCTCCATCCTGTCGACTTCGCGCGGAGTGATGAGCGATCGCCAGGCGCGCAAGGAAAATCTCGGCGGGGAGTGGCTCTGTGTCGTGTGTTGAGCGGTGCCGGCCGCCGGGCGAGGGGTCAGGGGGGCAGGGTATGTCACGCGTGGGCAAGAAACCGATTCCCATTCCGGAAAACACGAAGATCACCTACGCCGACCGACGGCTGACGGTCCAGGGGCGCAACGGCACCCTGGCGCGGGAGATCCACCCGGCGATGGATTTGGAGATCGCCGACGGCGAGGTGCGGGTGCGCATCGGCCGGGAGCTCAAGAACGCCCGTGCTCTCCAGGGTTTGACCCGCAGCCTCGTTGCCAACATGATGACCGGCGTCTCCCGGGGATTCGAGCGGGTGCTCGAAATCAACGGCATCGGCTACCGCGCCGAGCTCAAAGGGCGCACGCTGGTCTTCCAGCTGGGTTATTCGACGCCGAAAGAGTTCGATCTGCCCGAAGGCATCCAGGCGACGGTGGAGAAGAACACGCTGATCCGGCTGTCGGGCGTCGACAAGGAGACCTTGGGACGTACGGCGGCCGCGATCCGCCGCCTGCGCCCCCCGGAACCTTACAAGGGCAAGGGGATCAAGTACGCCGAGGAGCGGATCCAGCGCAAGGCCGGCAAGACCGGGACCAAGTAACCTCCCATCTGCCGCAAAGGAGTCGGGGAACGTCATGGGTGTGAACACGAAATCGGAAATGCGCCTGAGGCGCAGGCGGCGCATCCGCAAGCGCGTCCTGGGGACGCCCGAGCGGCCGAGGCTCTCCGTCTTTCGCAGCGCCCGCCACATCTACGCGCAGCTGATCGACGACCGCAGCGCCTGTACGCTCGCTGCGGCGAGCAGTTGCGAGAAAGCCGTGGCCGAAGCGGCCGCGGGGCGGAAGAAATGCGAACAGGCCCTCCTGGTGGGGAAACTCATCGCCGAGCGGGCCCGGGCCCGGGGAATCGACAAGGTGGTCTTCGACCGCAACGGGTTTCTCTACCACGGACGGGTGAAAGCCGTCTCCGACGGGGCCCGCGAGGCGGGGCTGCAGTTCTGACATCGGTCCGGCCCGCGCGTGCGGAGCTGAAGGAGGAAGAGCTTTGTTCAAACAGCAGGACAGCGAGCAGCAGTGGATCGACAAGGTCGTCAGCATCAACCGGGTCGCCAAGGTGGTCAAGGGCGGCCGGCGGTTCGGCTTCAGCGCGATCGTGGTCGTGGGAGACGGCCGCGGATCCGTCGGCTACGGGTTGGGCAAGGCGAGCGAGGTTCCCGAAGCCATCCGCAAAGGCGTGGAACAAGCCAAGAAGAACTTGATCCAGGTTCCGCTGCGCGAGGGGACGATCCCCTCGGAAATCCTCGGCCGCTACGGAGCGGGGTGCGTGCTGTTGAAACCGGCGAGCCCCGGCACCGGACTGATCGCCGGCGGAGCGGTGCGCGCCGTGCTTGAGGCCGCCGGGGTTCAGAACATCCTGACCAAGTGCTTGGGGTCCCACAACCCGCACAACCTGGTGCGGGCCACCTTCGCGGGGCTTTCGCGGCTGGAGAGCCCCCAGCAAGTCGCCGAGCGGCGGGGGATCGCCTTGGAGACGCTCGCCTGAGCCGGGGCGGCGGGGTTCAATGAGGAACACATGGCGAAGACGTTGCACATCACGCTGGTGAAGAGCATGATCGGAAGGCCCGAAAAGCACCGCCGGGTGCTCCGGGCGCTCGGCCTGCGGCGGATGCATCAGACCGTGGAACAGCCGGATCACCCTGCGGTGCGCGGCATGATCCACGCCGTTCGCCACCTGGTCCGGACCGAGGAGAAAGGCGCATGAAACTGCACGAACTCAAGCCCGCCTCCGGTTCCCGCCGCAAGCAGAAACGCGTCGGCCGGGGGGTGGCCTCCGGTTGGGGCAAGACGGCGGGCCGCGGCAACAAGGGGCACAAGGCCCGCTCGGGCGGTCAGACCCATCCCGGATTCGAGGGCGGCCAGATGCCGCTCCAGCGGCGGTTGCCCAAACGGGGCTTCAAGAACCCCTTCCGCAAGGAGTGGGCCGTCGTCAACCTGCGGGATCTCGCCGGATTTGAGGCCGGCTCCGTCGTGGATGCCGCCGCGCTTCTCCGGGCGGGGCGGGTGCGCAATCTCCGGGACGGCGTCAAGCTGCTCGGTGAAGGGGAGATCCAGACCGCCCTCACGGTGCGGGTGGACAAAGTCAGCCGCGGCGCGCGGGCCAAGATCGAGGCCGCGGGCGGGCGGGTCGAGGAAACGGCATGATCGGCGGGCTGGCCAACATCTTCCGCATCCCCGAGCTTAAGCGGCGGGTCCTCTTCACGCTCGCGATGCTCATCGTCTACCGCGTGGGTGTTCAGGTACCGGTTCCGGGGATCGACAGCGCGGCGCTCGCCGCCATCTTCGCCACCGCTCGGGGGACACTGCTCGGGCTGGTGGACATGTTCTCGGGGGGGGCGCTCGAGCGGCTCTCCGTGTTCGCCCTCGGCATCATGCCGTACATCAGCGCTTCGATCATCCTGCAGCTGCTGACCGTGGTCGTTCCCCACCTCGAGCAGCTGAAGAAGGAGGGCGAGGCCGGCCGCAAGAAGATCACGCAGTACACGCGCTACGGCACCGTGGTGCTCTCCCTGATCCAGGGGTTCGGGATCGCCGTCGGCCTGGAGACGATGACCGCCCCCGGCGGGGCGGCCGTGGTGATGTATCCCGGCTGGGGCTTCCGGCTGCTGACGGTGATCACGCTCACGGCCGGAACGGCCTTCATCATGTGGTTGGGAGAGCAGATCACCGAGCGGGGCATCGGCAACGGCATCTCGCTCATCATTTTCACCGGAATCGTCTGCCGTCTGCCCGTCGCCATCGGGCAGACCTTCACCCTGATGTCTACGGGGGAAATCGGCATTTTCCTCGTTCTTTTTCTGCTCGTCCTCATGGTGGCCGTGGTCGCGGTGATCATCTTCGTCGAGCAGGCCCAGCGGCGCATCCCGGTGCAATACGCCAAGCGGATCATCGGCCGCCGGCTCTACGGCGGGCAGAGCACGCACCTGCCGCTCAAGATCAACAGCGCGGGGGTGATTCCGCCGATTTTCGCCTCCTCGATCATCATGTTTCCGGCGACCATCGCCAGCTTCATCAAGGTGCCCTGGATGCAGGGAATCGCCGACGCCATCCGGCCGGGGCAAGCGATCTACGAGCTGCTCTACGTGGGGTTCATCTTCTTCTTCTGCTACTTTTACACGGCGGTCACCTTCAACCCCACCGACGTCGCCGACAACATGAAAAAGGCGGGCGGCTTCATTCCCGGGATCCGGCCCGGGCGAAGCACCTCCGAGTACATCGATCGCGTGCTGTCGCGCATCACCCTCGGCGGAGCCGTGTATGTCTCGGCGGTTTGTGTGCTGCCTTCGATCCTGATCACCCAGTTTCATGCGCCGTTTTACTTCGGCGGTACGGCGCTCTTGATCGTGGTGGGGGTGGCGATCGACACCGTGGCGCAGATCGAAAGCCACATGCTGGCGCGGCACTACGAGGGATTCTTGAAAGGCGGCGCCGGCCGGATCAAAGGGCGGATGTAATCGCCGCCGGAACCGACGTGCGGAGCGGGACGATGCCGAAAGAAGAGGCGATCCGAGTCGAAGGCGTGGTGCTGGAGACGCTTCCCAACGCCATGTTCCGCGTGGAGCTGCCGAACAAGCACCGCGTCCTCGCGCACATTTCCGGCAAGATGCGCATGCACTTCATCAAGATCCTGCCGGGCGACAAGGTGACGCTCGCGCTC
>CAZQUP010000016.1:11772-12231 GCA_964596545.1 uncultured Desulfatibacillum sp.
AGCCGGGGCCGCATCGTCTACCGGTCCAAGTAGCGCCGCGGGCCGCCGATCGAGAGGAAAGGTTCGGCCATGAAAGTCAGGGCATCCACCAAGAAAATCTGTCCCAAGTGCAAGATCGTACGGCGCAAGGGGATCGTGCGCGTGATCTGTGAAAACAAACGTCACAAACAGAGACAAGGATAAGGAGGGCCCGAGCCTTGGCACGTATTGCGGGCGTCGACCTGCCCCGGAACAAGCGGATCGAGATCGGACTGACCTACATCTACGGGGTCGGGCGGTCCACGTCGCGGAAGATTCTGGCGAAGCTGGACATCGATCCGAACCTGAAGACCGATGAGTTGACCGAGGCCCAGATCAACAGCATCCGTAAGGTCCTCGACAGCGAGTACAAGGTGGAAGGCGAGCTGCGTTCCGAGGTTTCCATGAACATCAAGCGTCTCATGGACCTCGGCTGCTACC
>CAZQUP010000016.1:12267-50084 GCA_964596545.1 uncultured Desulfatibacillum sp.
TCGTGGGCAGCGGACCCACACCAACGCCCGCACGCGCAAAGGGCCCCGCCGTGGGACGATCAAGAAAAAAGTCGTGACCAAGAAATAAGCCGCCGCGTCCCGGGAAGCCCGGGGAGCAAAAGCGAGGAGCGATGGCCACCAAAACGACCCAGAGCAAAAAGAAGATCAAGCGCAGCGTCGCCAGCGGCGTCGTCCACATCCAGTCCACCTTCAACAACACGATCGTGACCGTGACGGATACGATGGGCAACACCGTCGCCTGGTCGAGCGCCGGCGTGTTGGGGTTCAAGGGGTCGCGCAAGAGCACCCCTTTCGCCGCGCAGGTCGCCGCCGAGGATGCGGTCCGCAAGGCCATGGAGGCGGGGATGAGGAACGTCGAAGTCTACATCAAGGGTCCCGGTCCCGGGCGCGAGTCCGCGCTGCGGGCGTTGCAGAACACCGGCATCCATGTGACGGCCATCAAGGACGTCACCCCGGTGCCGCACAACGGCTGCCGGCCGCCCAAGCGTCGGCGGGTGTAACGCGGGTTCCCGGCCGCTCGCCTCGGCCGGACCGGAGACGAATCGAGCAAGCGAGAGGGGGAGGACGCTTTGGCCATTCACAGGGGATCGGACTGCCGGATCTGCCGGCGGGAGAACATGAAGCTCTTTCTCAAGGGCGACCGGTGTTATTCCGACAAGTGCGCCTTCGACCGCCGTTCCTACCCGCCCGGGGAGCACGGCGAACGACGGGGTCGCAAAACCTCCGACTACGGCATCCAGCTGCGGGAGAAGCAGAAGATCAAGCGGATCTACGGGCTTTCGGAGAAGCAGTTCCACCTGTTCTTCGAGCGCGCCGATCGGCAGCGGGGCATTACGGGGACCAACCTGCTGGTCGCCCTCGAGCGCCGGCTGGACAACGTCGTTTACCGTCTGGGGTTCGCGAACTCTCGCAGCCAGGCGCGCCAACTCGTGCAGCACCGCCATTTCCTGGTCAACGGCCGCCGCGTGAACATCCCCTCCTTTCAGGTGAACGTGGGCGACACGGTGGAGGTCCGCGAGGGCAGCCGGAACGTTCAGGTCATCCAGGAGGCGCTGGATGCCGTCGTGCGGCGAGGGGTGCCCCCGTGGCTGGATCTGGAAAAGGAACGCCTCCGCGGCGTGGTGAAGAGCCTGCCGGTGCGCGAGGATCTGACGATGCCTATGCAGGAGCAACTCGTGGTCGAGCTCTACTCGAAGTAAACGATTCCCCGAAGCGTCCTGCAGGGACCTCTCGCGAGGACCCGACACCCGAGGCAACGAGGAGAAGCCACCATGCCCTCTGATGCATTGTTTCACATCAACTGGCAGCAGATGATCCGGCCGGAGAAGATCCAGGTCACGAGCAACCCCACCTACGGCAAATTCGTCTGCGAGCCGTTGGAGCGTGGATTCGGCATCACGCTCGGCAACGCGCTGCGAAGGGTCATCATCTCTTCGCTCTACGGTGCGGCGATCACCTCGGTACGAATCGACGGCGTGATGCACGAGTTCAGCGCCATCCCGGGTGTGCTGGAAGACGTCTCCGAAATCCTGCTCAACCTCAAGGAAATCCGCTTCAAGGTGGAAGACGCCAAGCCCAAGGTCTTGCGCATCGAGGCGACGGGACCGTGCGAGGTGACCGCCGGCGACATCGCCTGCGAGGACGGGCGCTGCGCCGTGCTCAACCCCAAGCAGCACATCGCGACCCTCTCGGAGAAGGGGGCGCTCAAGATGACGATGACCGTGAAGGTGGGCAAGGGGTACGCGCTGGCCGAGGCAAACAAGGAAGAGGACGCCCCGCTCGGCACCATCCCGATCGACGCCGTCTTTTCTCCGATCCAGCGCGTCAACTACATCGTCGGCAATGCCCGGGTCGGGCAGCGGACGGACTACGACAAGCTCACGATGGAAGTCTGGACGGACGGCAGCCTCGCCCCCGAGGACGCGGTCGCCTACGCGGCCAAGATCCTCAAGGAACAGATGAACATCTTCATCAACTTCGATGAGGGCCGGGAACCCGAGTCGCGCAGAAAGATCGATCTCGGGGAACAACCGAGCTTCAACGAGAACCTGTTGCGCAGCGTCGACGAGCTCGAGCTCTCGGTGCGCAGTGCGAACTGCCTGAAGAACGCCAACATCCACAAGATCTGGCAGCTCGTGAGCAAGACCGAGTCGGAAATGCTCAAGACCAAGAATTTCGGGCGCAAGTCGCTGAACGAGATCAAGGAGGTTCTGGCGGAGATGGGCCTCTCGCTCGGGATGAAGCTCGAGGGCTTCACGCCGCCGCCCGAGAACGGCGAGGAGGAAGGAGAGTAACAGGTTCCCATGAGACATCGCAAAGCCGGACTCAAGTTGGGGCGCAACTGCGGTCACCGCAACGCCCTGTTTCGTAACCTGGTGACCTCGCTGTTCAAGCACGATCGGATCCGCACCACCGATACCAAGGCGAAGGAGATCCGGCGCTGGGCCGACCGGTTGGTGACCCTGGCCAAGCGGGGGGATCTGCACGCTCGGCGCCAGGCGCTGGCGGTGATCCGGGAGCCGGCGGTGGTGCACCGCCTCTTTGAAAAAGCAGCCGAGCGTTTCGGTCGGGTTTCCGGGGGCTACACGCGGATGACGAAACTCGGCTTCCGCCCCGGCGACGGCGCGCCGATCACGCTGGTCGAATTGATCGGCGGGGCAGACGAGGAGAAGAAGAAAAAAGGAAAGAAACGGGCTTCCGGGCGTCGCAAGGCCGCGAAAGCCCCCGCGGCGGCGAAAGAAAAACCGTCGGCTCCGGAAGCTGCGGCCGAAAAGCAAGCAAGGCCGAAGACCGTGCCGGACGGCTCCGCGCAGGCGGAGTCCTCGGCTCCGGTCGCCTCGGAGAAGTCCGCCCCCGCCTGAGCCGATTCCCGCGAGATCTCTTGCCTGCGCGGATCGGCTATCGTTCTCCGACGCCCTCCGGCCCGCTCTCAGGGCCGGAGTTTTTTTTCGCGCGCACTTGTTCCGCCGCCTCGCGGGCCGCCGCGGCGAGTTCGGCTGTGGCCGCGGTCGCGGCGTAGGCCTCCAGCTGCGGCAGGAACTCGGCCGAGGCGACCTCCCCGATGAGATAGAGGAGATCGCCCTGGACGCGCTCGGGAAGGCAGGCGAGTCGCTCCGTCAGGGGGGCGATCGCCGCCGCCGCGAGTTGCGGATCGCGCGCCTGGATTTCCTCGACGGCCACCATCGCCCCCAGCCGGACCGGCCATTCCTCTCGGCAGAGCAATTCCGCCAGCGCCGGAAAGACGCTTTGGGAATCCACCATCCACGCGGCGAGCCGCCGCGCCTCCCCTTCCTTCAAGAGCCGCTCGAGCGAGGCGGCGGAGATCTCCCGCGGATCGCGGTTGGAAGCGACCCGCAGGATTTCCTCCGGATTCACGGCCCCGACCCAGCGGAAGCGGTCGTCGAGCAGCAGGGTGGGCACCGAGCGCACCTGCCGTTCCCGGAAACGGTCGGGGTGGCTTTCGGCGTCGAAGACCTGAAGACGAAGCCAGGGGGATCCGTGGACCAGGGGGAGCAGGAGACGCAAGGCTTGCGGGCAGAAATCGCATCCGGAGGAGACGAACAGCTCGAGTTCCGCGGGCGGCGCAGCCGAAGCGAGCGCCCTGGGCGGAAGGCCGGCCTCCGTCGCCGACGCACCGGTCAGGATTTCGAGGAAAACGGGCAGTTCGCGGTCCCGAGGCGCCCCGAGGAAACGAACCCGCTCCCCGGGCACGAGGGCCGGTAGATCCCCGGCGGCCGGGGGGTGACGTTTCATTTCCAGCTGCGGCAGCAGAGCAAGCAGGCCTTGGCAGAATTCTTCCAGGGATGCCGCGGGATGCGCCTCTTCGATCTCCAGGCGGAGCACCGTCCCCATCGGGATGCGGCGGGATGCTTCGAGGATCACTTCCTCTTCACGGGCGTTGAATCGAAACGGGGCATTCACTTCCAGCTTCCCTTCCGGCGTCGTCTTTAGGTGCTTTTTATCCGCCTCCACCGTCCGGTCAAGCGAATTCCGCTTGCGGCGTGAGCGTCCGCTTTGCGCTTGACAAACGGCGGTTAAGCTGTTTTATAGCTGTAAACAGCTTTTGGAGAATGAACGGTATTTATTCAATGTAGAAGGAAAGGAGGCAACGATGAGCCAAGGGCATTCGTGGATGAAGCGGGTGATTGTGGCCCTCGCGTGGGTCATGCTTTGCACCTGGGCCGCTGAAGCCCAGCAGAAGTCGCCGCTCGATGCCTGGAAACCGGCCTTCGACCCGTCGGGGGCGAAGTTCCGCGTGGTCGTCTCCAACGTCTCCTCGCCGGCCATCAAGGGGGTTTACGCCGGATTTGCGATTCGCGACGAGCTCTGGAAGCGCACCAACGGGCAGATCTATTTCGAGTACAAACCCTTTTCCATGCTGGGCGGCGAGGTCGAAGTTCTCAACCAGCTCAAAATGGGAGCGATCCAAGGCATGGCGGTCAGCTCGGTCGCCTCGACCAACCTCGGCCCGCGCTTCGGCGTCGTCAATCTTCCCTTCCTCGTCGATACGTTCGAAAACTTGGATAAGTTCGTCGAAAACAAAAAACTCTTCGATCATTTCCTGAACGCCATGGAGCACCAGGGAATCATGGGGCTTGACATCACCGGGTACGGCAGTTACGGCTGGAACACGAAGATCCCGGTAAAGACGCTCGGCGATGCGAAGAAGGTCAAGTTCCGCATCGCCGAGGCTGAGGTGAACCGCCTGACGTACAACGCCTGGGGTCTGAATCCCGTGGTCATGCCGTGGCCGGATGTGCCCATGGCCCTCAAGCAGGGCGTGATCGACGGCCTGGACCACACGCCCATGGTCTGCAACATCACCAAAAAATTCGAGGATGCGAAATACTTCACCCAGCTCGATTACGCTCAGGGGCTCTTCATCTGGATCTTCAACAAGGCCTGGTTCAAGACGCTTCCCGCGGATCTGCAGAGCGTGTTCGTCAAGACGGTCAAAGACGTTTGCGCCGACATCCGCAAGCAGACCAAGGCTCAGGAGCTTGAGGAAATCAACAAGGCCAAGGCCGCCGGGGTCACCTTCCTGAGGCTGCCGAAGGAGGATATGGATACCCTGCGCAAACTGGGCGACCCGGTCCACTACAAGTACTCGAAAGAAATCAACCAGCTCCACCCCTCGGATACTTACCGGCCCGCGGATTTCCTCAAAGAGGTGCAGGAATTCCTCGGCTACCGCAAATGATCTGATACGGACAAGCGACGACGAAGAGGAGGCTGGCTGCCGGCCTCCTCTTTTGTGTTCTTCCGCGGAAAGGACAGGAGAATCATGACCCGAGGGTTCCGGCGGATCGACCGCTGGCTCAGCCTGTTCGAGGAATGGACGCTTTTTCTCAGCGTCCTCGCCGCCATGATCGCGCTGTTCTTCAACGTGATCCTGCGCTACGGATTTTCCTACTCGCTCGCCTGGTCCGAGGAGCTCGTGCGCGAGGTGATCCTTTATACCACCTTTGTCGGCTGCAGCGCGGCCATCCGCAGCCGTGCGACCGTACGGATCGACGCCCTGGTGCAGCTGGTTCCCCGCCTGCAATACCCGCTCGCCCTTTTCAGCTACGGTGTGCACTTGGTCTTCGCGGCGATTCTCTTTTACTATGGGATCCAGCTCTGCGCCCTGCAGGTGAAATCGGGCCAGAGTACGCTGATCCTGAATATCCCCACCGTCTACCTATACGCCCTGCTTCCGCTGCTCGGCGTGTTGATGACCCTGCGGGTGCTGATGATGGCGACGGTGGACATCCGCGCGCGGCGCGCCGCGGCCGACCGCTGAAAACGCTCTTCCCGGGCCTCAGAGAAGACGGAGACGGACATGGAATTCAGCGTGATCGCGATCCTGCTCATCCTGCTCGGCGCGCTCGCGGCCTATGTGCCGGTTTACATGAGCCTCTTTTTCACCGGGCTGCTCGGCTTTCTTTTTTTCGCCCCCGATCCCCAGCCGCTTTTGATCACGCAGAGCTTTTTCAAGAGCATGGACAACTTCGCCCTGGTGGTCGTGCTTTTCTTCATCCTTTGCGGCAACATCATGACCGCCGGCAGCATCGTGGAGAAACTGATCAAGGTCGTCAATTCGCTGGTGAGCTGGCTTCCCGGCGGACTCGGCATGGCGGGGTGCCTCGGCTGCGGTCTCTTCGGGGCGATCTCCGGCTCCACCGTCGCCACCGTGGTCGCACTCGGCGGCTTCATGATTCCGGCGCTGATCCAGAACGGCTATCCCCAGAAGTACTCGATCGGCCTGATGACCACTTCCCCCAACCTGGGGATCATCATCCCGCCCAGCATCAGCATGATCCTTTACTGCATGATCACGAACGTCTCCCTTCAGGGGCTGTTTCTCACGGGCTTCGTCCCCGGCGTCCTGATCATGGCGGCGGTCTGCGTTTACAGCTACCTGCTTTTCCGTAACGACACCGTCCTTGTGCGCTTGCCTGTTCCGGGGTTCCGGGAAGTGCTTTCCACGTTGCGGGAAGGCTTCTGGTCGCTCATGCTCCCGGTGATCATCTTCGTGGGGACGTTTTCGGGGATGTTCACCGCAAACGAGGCCGCGGTCGTCGCTTGTGTCTATGCCTTCACGATCGAGCTGTTCATCCACCGGACGATGAAATGGGGCGATGTGAAGAAGGTGATCGTCAACTCGGCGGTCACCTCCTCCACGCTGCTCATCATCGTCGCGGGGGCGACCTGCTTCGGCCGCTACCTCACCTTCGAAAACGTGCCGGGGAAGATTGCCGAGGCGGTGATCGAGAACATCACCTCCCCGGCGATGTTCCTGCTGGTGATAAATCTCTTTTTCCTCCTGGTGGGGATGTTTCTGGACGTCATCTCGGCCACCCTCATCGTCGGACCGGTCGTGATCCCGCTGCTTCCGACCTTCGGGGTCGACTTTATGCACTTCGGCCTGCTGATGACGGTCAATCTCGCCATCGGCTACTGCACCCCGCCGGTCGGGGTAAGCATGTACATCGTCGGGGCGATCGCCAACAAGAACATCCTCTATGTCGCCCGGTCGGTGGTCCCCTTTTTAATGATCCAGCTCGGGGTCCTGTTTCTGGTGACCTATCTGCCCGAGCTGGTCCTGTGGCTGCCGAAATGGATGGGCTTCTGGGAGGCGATCGAGACGAGCGCCCCCGCCCTGTAACGCCGGACGGCGGGATCGGATGCGGCCGCCCCGTTTCGTTGACTTCCTCGGGGGGCGCGGCTATGATCGCGCGCCGACCTGCGCTCTTTCTTGTCGGTGGCGGCGGAAGCCGTCATGAATCCTTCCTTCGAGGAGATAAAGACGCCCATGGATTTCTCGTTGCCCAAGGAACTGGAGATGCTGCGCAAGGCGGTGCGCGAGTTCGCCGAAAAAAAGATCGCCCCTTTTGCCGACGAATGGGACGCCAAGCATTACTTCCCTTATCGGGAAGCGATCCAACCGATGGGCGAGCTCGGCTTCTTCGGCACGGTCATCCCCGAGGAGTACGGCGGCGAAGGGCTGGGGTTCCTCGCCGCCATGATCATCAGCGAGGAGATCGCCCGCGCCTCGAGCTCGCTTCGGGTGCAGATCAACATGCAGACGCTCGGCTGCGCCTACACGATCTACAAGTACGGCAGCGAAGCCCTGCGCCGCAAGTACATCCCTCGGCTCGTCAGCGCGGAGTACCTGGGGGGATTCGCGATCACCGAACCGGATGCCGGCTCGGATGTCATGTCCATGAGCTCGACCGCCGAGGACCGCGGCGATCACTGGCTGCTCAACGGATCCAAAACCTGGATTTCGAACGCACATGTGGCCGACGTCCTCATTTTCTACGCTTACACGGACCGCGCCAAGGAATCCAAAGGCCTTTCGGCCTTCGTGCTCGAGCCCAAGAACTTCCCCGGTGTGCGCACGACCCAACTCGACAAGATGGGCTCCCATTCCTCGCCCACGGGTGAAGTCTTCCTCACCGACTGCCGCATCCCCAAAGAGAACATTCTCGGGGCCCCCGGGGACGGCGCGCGGATCGTCTTCAGCTCGCTCAACCAGACGCGGCTTTCGGCCGCGGCCGGCGCCGTGGGCCTCGCCCAGGCCTGCCTGGAGGCCGCCGTGAAATACGCGAACACCCGCAAGCAATTCGGAAAGAAGATCGGCGAGTTTCAGATGAACCAGGACCTGATCGCGCAAATGTCGGCGGAAATCGAGGCCGCACGGCTGCTCGTCTACAAGGCCGCCTGGGCGAAGGACCAGGGGCGGCTCGACAACGGGCTCGATGTCGCTCAAGCGAAGTACTTCGCGGGCGAGGTGGTGACCCGCGCCGCCAACTACGCCATGCGCATCCTCGGCGCTTACGGCTATTCCACCGAATATCCCGTGGCCCGGTATTTCCGCGACGCCCCGACCTACACCATGGTCGAGGGCTCGGCGAACATCTGCAAATGGATCATCGCCCTCGATCAGCTCGGCATCCGCAAGGCGAACCGCTAGGAAAGGAGTGCGCCGCATGAACATCGTGGTTCTCGTCAAGCAGGTCCCGGACACGGAGTCGCTGGTCCAGATCGCCGCCGACGGGGTCTCGATCCGCAAAGAGGACGTCAAGTGGATCATGAACCCCTACGACGAGCTGGCGGTCGAAGAGGCGCTGCGCATCCGCGAGGCCAAGGGGGGAACGGTGACCGTGGTCTCGCTCGGGGGGGCGCGGGTCCAGGAAACGATCCGCACGGCGCTCGCCATGGGCGCCGACAAGGGCGTCCACCTTCAGGACCCCGCCGCCGAGGGGGGAGACGCCCTGGCGACGGCGCGCATTCTCGCCGCCGCGCTGAAGACGATCCCCTTCGACCTCATCCTCTGCGGGCAGCGCGGCGTGGATGAGGACAACGGGCAGGTCGGCCCGGCGGTGGCCGAGCGGCTGGGCATCCCCCACCTCGCGCTCGTGGTGAAGGTCGAACTGCTCGACGGGCGCGTGCGCGGGCACCGCCTCGTCGAAGGGGGGACGGTCGTGGTGGAGGCCCCGCTGCCGGCGCTTCTCACCACCCAGCGGGGGCTGAACGAGCCGCGCTATGCGTCGCTTCCGGGGATCATGAAGGCGAAAAAGAAACCGCTCGAGGTGAAGACCCTCGCCGATCTGGGGATCGAGCCGGCGACGGTCGGCGCTGCCGGTCGAAAGGTGATCGTCCAGGCGCTCCGGCTTCCGCCGGCGCGCAAGGCGGTGCGCATGATTTCGGGGGAGACGCCGGAGGCCGTCGCGGCCGAACTGGTGCGGGTGCTGCATGATGAGGCGCGGCTGATCTAGCCGCCGGTCCAAGGAGGCGAAGATGGCAGACGGAATCGTGGCCGTCACCGAGCAACGGGAAGGAAAATTCCGCAAGGTTTCCTACGAAGCGGTGAGCGAAGGCCGTCGCATCGCCGACGCGCTGGGGACGAAGCTGACCGCGGTGGTGATGGGCTCCGGCGTCCAGGGGCTCGCATCCGAGTTGGCCGCCTTCGGGGCGGACCGGGTGCTCGTGCTCGACGACCCGGCGCTCGCCGATTTCCGCGTGGAGGCTTACACCGAGGCTCTGGCGCAGGCCCTCGCCGCCGAACCCCCGGCGGTCATCCTGTTCGGGGCGACGGTGCAGGGCAAAGATCTCGCCGCGCGGTTCGCCGCGCGGCGGGATGCCGGGCTGGCCATGGATTGCACGGCGATCCATGTCCAAGACGGCGCTCTCGTCTTCACCCGGCCGATGTTCGGCGGCAAGATCCTGGCCGAGGTGAAGATCGCCGGCGTACCGCAGATCGCCGCCGTGAGGCCGAACGTCATGCGGATCGAGCGGCGGCCGCGGGAGGCCGCCGTGGAGACGTCCCTGGGGGCGATCCCCACGGCGGTCGTCGAGAAGCGCATGGACGCCTCCGGCCGCATCGAGCTCACCGAGGCCGACATCATCGTCTCCGGCGGGCGGGGGACGGGCGGCAATTTCGCTCCGATCGAGGAGCTGGCCGCCGCGCTCGGAGCCGCGGTCGGGGCGTCGCGTTCGGCCGTGGACGAGGGCTGGCGCAAGCATTCCGATCAGGTCGGTCAGACCGGCAAGGTCGTTTCCATCGCCTGCGGCATCTCCGGGGCGATCCAGCATCTGGCCGGGATGTCGAGCTCCAAGGTGATCGTCGCCATCAACAAAGACCCTGAGGCGCCGATCTTTTCCAAGGCCGACTACGGGGTCGTGGGCGACATGTTCCAGATTCTGCCCAAGCTGACCGAAGCCGTGAAAACCCTGAAAGGTTGATTTCCCCTCATGGAACGCGAGCGGCTCGAATTCGACGTCGTGATCGTCGGTGCCGGACCGGCGGGGCTCGCCGCGGCGATCCGCCTGAAGCAGCTCGCCGCGGAAATGAACCGGGAATTCGAGGTCTGCGTCGTCGACAAGGCCGCGGCGCTCGGCGCGCACAGCGTGAGCGGCGCGGTGGTCGACCCGCGGGCGCTGCGAGAGCTTTTGCCCGATTTCCGCGACCGCGGATGCCCGATCGAGGAGGAGAACCTCCGCGATGCGGTCTTCTACTTCACGGCGGACAAAGCCTGGCGGCTGCCCTGGATCCCGCCGTTCCTGCACAGCGAGGGCGCCTTCGTCGTCAGCCTTTCCCGGTTCTGCGCCTGGCTGGGGTCGATCGCTGAGCAGATGGGGGTGAACGTCTTCCCCGGGTTCGCCGCCGTCGAGACCCTCGGGGACGACTCCGGCCGCCGCCTCCTCGGCGTGCGCACCGGCGACAAGGGCGTCGACAAGCAGGGCCGGCGCAAGGGGAACTTCGAGCCGGGGGTCGATCTTCTGGCGAAGGTGACCGTCTTCGCCGAGGGGCCGCGGGGCAGTCTCCTGCGCGAGGCGGCCAAGCGCCTCGGCCTTTTCGAGGGTCGGATGCCCCAGGCCTTCGAAACCGCCGTCAAGGAAGTGATCGAGCTGCCCGAGGATTCCCCCCTGCTCGGATCCCCCGAGGCGGTGATTCACACCTTCGGCTATCCGTTGGGGCTGCGGACCAAGGGGGGCGGGTTTCTCTACCGCATGGCGGAGCGCCGCGTTTCCCTCGGCCTGGTCGTGGGGCTTGATTACACCGACCCGATGCTCGAGCCTTACGAGGAGTTTCTGCGCTTCAAGCGGCATCCCTTCGTCGCGCGGCGAATCGCCGGTGGACGGGTGCTGCAGCAGGGGGCGAAGACGCTTCCCGTCGGGGGCTGGTACAGCATGCCGCGCCTCTTCGCCGAGGGCGCCCTGGTCGTCGGCGACTCGGCCTGCACGCTCAATGCACGCCGGCTGAAGGGGGTGCACACGGCCATGAAGTCGGGAATGCTCGCCGCCGAGACGATCGCCGAGGCGCTCGCCGCGGGCACAAGCGGACCTTCGGCCCTCGAGGGCTACCGGCGGCGGCTGGAAGAGAGTTGGCTCGGGGAGGAACTGCGTCAGTCGCGGAACTTCAGCCAGGCCCTCTCGCGGCCGCCTGTCCCGCGGATCTTCCACCTCGGGGCCCAATGGCTGAGCGGGGGGCGCGGGCTGGTCGACCCGATGCCGATCCACGAGGACAGCGCCGCGCTCAAGCCGCGCTCGTTCCGGGAGTCGGCGCCGGTCGGCGAGCTGGACGGCACGCTCTACCTGGACAAGCTGACCGGGGTTTATCTCTCGGGCACGCGCCACGAGGAAGATCAGCCCTGCCATCTGCACATCCCCCGGCCCGAGTGGTGCACCAGCCGCTGCTGGGAAGAATATCGCAGCCCCTGCACACGTTTCTGCCCGGGGCAGGTTTACGAGATGAAACGGCAACCCGACGGCGGGCTGCAGCTCAAGCTGAACCCCTCGAACTGCCTGCACTGCAAAACCTGTGAGATCAAAGACCCGTTGCGGAATGTCCTGTGGAACTGCCCGGAGGGGGGCGGCGGACCGAACTGGACGATACTCTGATTTCCCGGGGGACGATCATGGGCGACGAGGTGATCGAAAAAACCCGCCGCACCGCCGAGCTCTACTTCCGCGGGGTGCGCGACGAAGAGCGTCCTTATGAGCTCTGGAAGGCCTTCGACCGCGATCTGGCGCGGGAGCTGTCGCTGTTCATCACCGGCCGCATGTACGCCCGCGAGCGCATCCCTCACCCCGTGCGGCAGCTCGTCACCGTGGGGTGCCTCACCGTGCTCGGACGACTCGAGGAACTCCGGCTGCACATCACCGCCGCCCTGAACGTGGGCTGCCGCCCGGAGGAGATCGCCGAGGCGATTTTCCAGTCGATGGTTTACGGCGGCGTTCCGGCGGGCAACCAGGCGCTGAAAATCCTGCGCGAGGTGCTGATCGATCGCGGTCTCTGGGAAAAGAAGGTCTGAGCGGAGGCGGCCTTCTTCCTCAGCCGATCAGCCCGAGCAGTTCCCCCAGCTTGCGGGTCGTCCAGGGCAGCGCGGTCGGTGGACCGCCGAGAAGCTCCCGGCGTGCGCGCAACAGGGGGATCGATTCACGCCGCCACATGGCGCCGATCAGCAGCCCCACCGCGTCGGCAAAGCGGCCGATCGCCTGCCCGCCGACGATCACTCCTTCCTTCAGGATCACCCGCAGGTAGTCGTCCCCCGCCTCGCGCTCGATGATCTCCAGTTCGCCCAGCTCGCACTGGGTAGCGCGGGTCGTCTTGCCGAAGCTGACGGCGTGGGTGTCGAAGAAATGGGCGCGGGCGAAGGCCCAGGCTCCCGGGTAGGCGGCGGTCTCGCCGCGGAGATTGCGGATGACGATGCGGGCCTGTTCGATCGCGTTGTGCTTGAGCTGGAACATGGCATCCTCGCCCGTGCAGGCGTCGACCGTCTCGACGCAGTCGCCGCAGGCGTAAATGCCCGGCACGCGGGTCTCCAGACGTTCGTTGACGCGGATGCCGCGTCCGACCTCGATGCCCGCCGTGCGGGCGAGGGCGACCCCCGGAACGACTCCGGTGGCCAGGACGACCGTGTCGCAGGCGATGGTGCGGTGGTCGGTAACGACGGCGGCGACCGCCTGCGTCCCCTCGATGCGGAGCACCCGCTCGCCCGTGAGCGCCGCAATCCCGCACCGCTCGAGCCGCCGCTTGAGGCGAGCGGCGGTTTCGGGGTCGAAGAGCGCGGGCAAAATCCAGTCCATCACCTCGATCACCGTAACCGCATAGCCGCGTTTCTTGAGCGCCTCGGCCGCCTCGATGCCGATCGCCCCGGAGCCGATGACGACTGCCGCGGAGCCCCGATGCCGGTCGAGGCGGTCGGCCTCGGAAAGCTGCTTGCAGCGGTGCACCCCCGGCTTGTCGATGCCCGGGATGGGGGGAACGAAGAGGCTGCCGCCGTGGGCGAGAACGAGCCGGTCATACGAATACTCCCTGCCGGCGGCCGTATGCACGCGCTGAGCCTTCGGGTCGATCGCGACGGCCGCATCCCCCGTTTCCAGGCGGATCCCCGCGGCGGGGTAGTCCTCGAAACGCCGCCGAAACACACGCGGCCGCGGAACATCGCGGCCCAGAAAATAGGGCAGCGAGCAGGGATCGTATTCCGGAACCTCTTCCGCGGAAAGGATCGTGATCTCGTCGGCGGCCCCCGCACGTCGCAGACCGAAGGCCACCTCGCCGCCGGCGATGCCGTTGCCGATGATCAGGGTGCGCATCCCCGGCTCCTCGAGGGCGACAAAACATGCCGCAACGACCGGGCTGCGTCCCGCGAACCGCGGACAGCGAGCTCATCGGGCCGGACCGCCTCGAGGGCGCCGCAGTCGCGGCAGGCGGCCACACACCAGGGTCCGCCCGGCTCTCCGGCGCATCGATCGCAGGTCAGCGTTTTGCCGTCGTCCGGGCTGACCGTCGGGGCCCCAGAGGGGCAGATGTAGAGGCAGGCCCGACAGCCGATGCAGGACTCCTCGTCGGTGACGACCGCCCCCTCCGCGGTGCGCCGGCGGGCGTTCATGGGACAGGTCTTGAGGCAGGGGGCGTCGTCGCAGGCCTGGCAGAGCACGGGGATGAACCCTGCACTTCGCGGCAAAGGAAGGATGCGGATCCGCGAGCGCTCCGGCGTGGGGATGCCGCAGTGGCCCATGGAACAGGCGATCTCGCAGCGGCGGCATCCGCTGCAACGCTCGGCGATCACGCGGATGAGGCTTCTGGGGGGCGATGTCTCTTTCATGACCAGGCTACAATGTAGCTATTTTATATCTTGCAAAATTTGTCAAGCTGAATTAATGACATGTTCGTGACTCAGATCACATGCGTTCCTCGCGGAGGATCGGCGTCGTTTGGTCCAAGCCCCGGTCGGAGGGTTTGCCGGCACTTCAGGCCTCAGATCCGCACGGCATAATTCACCCTCGGGTCGCGCCGGCGGGCGCGGCGAAAAAAGGCGAATGCCGGGGAGAGGATTTCGGGTGTCCTTTTTCCGGTCCACCCCGGCGACGGGAAATTCGGCATTTGCCGCCCCCGTCCTTCCGCGGAGGAGGCGGCTTGAAGTTGGATTTCATCGCCATCCGGGCTGCGGTCCGGAGCGATAGGCAAGGGAAGTGGAGAGCTCTATGAAACTCAAGCAAATCGTGGTCTCGATCGAAAACGCGCCGGGACGGCTTCACGAGGTCTGCGAGGCCCTCGGCCGCGCCGGGATCAACCTGCGGGCGCTCAATCTCGTCGACACCGGCGAGTTCGGCCAGCTCCGCCTGCTCGTCTCCGATGTCGCCACCGCCCGGCGGGTGCTCATGGGGCTGCAGATCCCGGCCTTCGTGAACGAGGTGGTCGCGGTCGAGATCGAGGATCGGCCCGGAAGCCTCGCCCGCCTGCTTGAACCCTTGACCGCCGCCCAGGTGATCGTCGTTTTCATGTACGCGTTTCTGCGCTTTTCCTCGAGCCGTGCGGTGATGATCTTCCGGTTCAGCGACAACGATCGCGCCATCGAAATTCTCCAAAAAAGCGGCGTCAAGATTCTCGACGCCGAAACGTTCGGCATTCTGGACAGCGCGAGCTGAGCGCCGTGGTTGCGGCCCCGATCGAGGGGAAAGCGACCGTGCCCGAAGAGAGCAGATCCCTCCACTCCGCCCGCACGCCGCCCGCCGGAGAAGCGGAAGGCCCGTCCTGCGAGGATCGGCTGCAAGCGTCCGCCCAGAGCGCCGAGAAGCGCTACCGGGAGTTTCTACGCTTTCTCCCCGTGCCGGTTTTCGTCTTCAACCTCGACCATACCGTCTCCTACCTCAATCCCGCCTTCGAGAAAGTCTTCGGCTGGACGCTTGCGGAACTCGAAGGCAAGCGGGTTCCCTTTGTCCCCCCGGAGTGCCGGCAGGAGACCCGTGAAGGACTGCAAAGGCTTCTGCGCGACGGGGTGATCCACGGTTTTGAGACCCGGCGGTTGACCCGGGACGGGCGCCTGCTCGACATCGTGATCGACGGCGCCATCTTCTACGACGAACAGAACCGGCCCGCGGGACAGGTGATCACGCTTCGGGACGTCACCCGCGAAAAGCGCGCCGGCCGGATGAACGAAGCCTTTCTGCGCATCTCGCAGGCGCTCTACGGTATCCGCAGTCTCGACGATCGGCTCGAGTTCATCACGCGCGAGGTGCGCGAGCTGCTCGACGTCGAGGGGGCGAGCGTCATCCTCGTGGACGAGGAACGCCGGGAGTTCTTCTTCCGCCAGTCGGTCTTCGATGTCCAGGAAACCGGCCGACGTATGAAGGAGATTCGCTTCCCCCTCGACAAGGGGGTGGCGGGAGAAGTCTACCGCACGGGAAGGCCGCTCAGGGTCAACGACACCTCCCGCAGCCCTTTCTTTTACGCCCGCGTGGATGCGGAGGCGGGCTATCACACCCGCAGCATGCTCGACGTCCCCCTGTTCACCCCCCGGCGCATGATCGGGGTGCTCTGCGCGGTCAACAAAAAGGGGGGCGGGTTCACCGAAGAGGACGAGGCGCTGCTCTCCTCCCTGGCGAATCTCGTGGCACTGCCGATCGAAAACGCGGGAGTGAACGAGGCGCTCGGCCGCACCCTCGAGGAGGTGCGGCGCATGAGCCGGGCCAAGGACCGCGTCATCCACCACCTCTCCCACGAGCTGAAAACGCCGCTTTCGGTTTTGGCGGCTTCGCTCAACCTGCTCGCCCGCGGCCTGCCTGAAACGGAGCGTTCCCGCTGGGAGAAAACCCTGGAGCGCGCTCAGCGCAACCTGCAGCGGCTCTTCGACATGCAGTACAAGATCGACGACCTCCTGCAGGAGCGGGATGCGACGACGCATCGGCTCCTTTCCGTGCTGCTCGACCGCTGCGCCGACGAGCTCGAGGCGCTGGCCGCCGAGGAGATCGGCGAGGAGGCGTTCACCGATCGGCTGCGCCGGCGCATCGATCACCTCTTCGGGCCGCGCGAGGCCCGCCCCGAGCGCATCGATTTGCCGCGCTATGTGCGGGAGCTGGTCGGAATGCTCCGCCCCCGTTTCACCCACCGCGCGCTTGAGGTTCGCTTGCTTCTGGAACCTTCCCCCGCGGTCCGGGTCCCCGGGGAGGTGCTGGCCAAGGTCGTCGAGGGGCTGTTGCGCAACGCCGTGGAAAACACCCCCGACGGCGGGGTGATCGAGATCGTCGTCGCCCCGGAGAGCCGCGGCACTCGGCTCGAAATCCGCGACACCGGGATCGGGATGACGCCGGAGACGAGGGATCTCATCTTCGGGAATTTTTTTGCATCCGCCGAGCCCCTGCAGTATGCTACGCGCAGTCCTTACGATTTTCGTGCGGGCGGCAAGGGCTTCGATCTGTTGCGCATGCAGATGTTCGCCGAGCGCTTCGGCTTCGAGTTCGAACTGCAGACCGAGCGCTGCCCGAACCTTCCGGTCGAGGCCGACGTCTGTCCGGGCCGGGTGGAGGATTGCCGCTACGCGCGCGAGGTGCGCCCCTGCGTCGATGCCGGTGGGACGCGCGCGATCGTGCGCTTTCCGGCGGCCGGGGAAGAAGGCCCCGCCGCGACCGGCCAGAAGAGAGCCCTCCCCGGGGAAGGTTTCTGAGCGCAAAGCCCCCGAGGGGGTCGGAGTCGATGATGACGAAATCGCCCCATTCCGAGAGCCCTTCCCGCCAAGGGGGTTTTTTCCAGGAGCTGAGCATCGAGTTTCTGATCCACGAACTCAAGGACCCGATCGCGATCATCGAAACCGGGCTGCGCGCGCTGCTCGAAAAATCCGAGCAATTCGGACCGCTCACGGCGCGTCAGAGGAACACGCTCTTGCGCAGCCTGCGCAACACGCGCAAGGCCTGGGGTCTGCTGAACGCGCTGCTCGAAATCGGGCGCTCCGAGGCGGGCTGTTTCGCCTGTTGCCGCTTCTCGCCGAAGGCCTCCCTGATGCGGGCCATGCGCGAGGCGCTGGAGACGGTCATCGGCCCCTCCGCCGAGGCGCTCGGTACCTTCCAAGACCCTGAGCGCCTCCAGACCCTGCTCGAGGCGAACCGGCTCTACCTCCGGGTCAGCCCCGCGGCTGAAGAAGCGGAGGCGCTCCAGGATGAAACCAAATTTCTTCAAATCTGCGGCAACCTGGTGAAGAACGCCCTGCACCACCGCCGCGAGCGGGTCGAGGTCCGGCTGGAGGTGAGCGGTGGGTGTATGGAAATCGCCGTCGCCGACGACGGCCCCGGGATCGACCCGGCGCACCATGAGCTCATCTTCCGACGCTACACCCAGGTCCAGGAATGCGCGCTTCTCGAGCGCAAGGGGCACGGCCTGGGACTTGCCGGCTCGCTCGTCCTCGCGCAGGCGCTGGGCGGTGACATTCGCGTCGCCAGCCGCAAGGGAGAGGGGGCCGTTTTTCGGCTGACGCTGCCGCTTCAGTTTCCCGATCTTCCCCGGCAGTCGACCTGAGCTTTCCGTCGCGGGGCGGATCGGGCGCGGAACCGGTGCAGCTTCGGAGGCGCAGACCTCCGAAGAGGAGGGGGTCATGACGGTCGATTCGGTGCTGCGAGGCAAACGCATCCTGGTGGTGGACGACGAGGAAGATATCCTCGCGACGATCGAGGATCTCCTTGCCGGAGCACACATCGTAACCGCGCGGGACTACGAGACGGCATCCCGCAAAATCCAGGAGGAAAGCTTCGATCTCGCCGTCCTGGACATCATGGGGGTGAACGGGCTTCAGCTTCTTGAGGAGGCCGTATCCCGCGGCATACCCACGGTGATGCTGACCGCGCACGCCATCCGCCCCGAGACGCTGCTCGAATCCATCCGCAAAGGGGCGATCTCCTACCTCCCCAAGGAGACGCTCTCCCAGCTGGACACGCTGCTTTCCGAGCTTTTCTCCGCCTACGAGCAGGGGGAGCCTCCCTGGAAGCTGCTTTTCGAGCGGCTGGGAGACTTTTTCGACCAGCGTTTCGGGCCCGGCTGGAAGGACAAGGACAGCGAGTTCTGGTCCTCGTTCAGCCGCACCTACCAGATCAGCCGGGGCATCCAGGAACGCCTCCGGCAAGATCCGCGCGTGCGCGGTCGCGGTATCTGAGAGAGCCGAGCTACAGGAAAGGGATCGGCTTTCCGGTGCGAAAGGCGAGCGCCTGGCAGAAGGCGATGAGGCGTCCGCGGTCGTCGATGAGGCGGATCTCGTAGGAGGCGGTCCGCTTCGTTTTGGAGATCTCGTGCGCCTCCGCGGAAAGCCGCGCACCCGCCTCGGGGCTGGCGATGTAGGTGATGTTCACGTTCATGGCCACGGCGATCGTGCCGTCGGTCTGGGCTGCGGTTTCAAAAGCCTCGTCGATCAATCCGAAAATGGCCCCCCCGTGCGCCCGTCCATAAATGTTGTCCTGACGCGACGGATCGTAATTCATTTCCACCCGTGAGCGGCCGTCTTCCAGGAAAACGAGCTCGATTCCCAGCTCACGTGCGAAAGGCTCCCGCCTCACCGCCTCCTGGATCGCCGCCCGCACCCGCTCCTCCATCGCTTCCTCCCGGAGTGTCCAGGTTAACCCGTCGTAGAAGTTTACCAGAGGAGCGTTCCGCCGGCAAATCGCCGCCGGGCGACGCCGACGGAATCAATTTCCCTTGACAATACGGTTTGGCGGGAATACAAATACATTGTAGCTGCTTTATAGTTACTATATAGCTAAATCAAATTTCATCCGCCCTCCCGGTTGTGGAAGAGGAGGGCCATGGTATTTTGAGCAGGGCTAGGCGAAGCGCCGTCCTTCGGTGCGGGACGCCGTGATCCGAAGAAAGCCGCTGTACCCGCTTTCGGCCGCCGCCGGCCCGAGTTTCAGGAAGGGATGAACGATGCGTTATGCCGAGACGGGATTCCAGCTCGAGGTTGATCTTTCCCGGGGCAACATCGAGCGGGTCGAGACCGACCCACGCCTGACCGAGCTTCACCTGGGGGGTCTCGGGACCAACGCCCGCATTCTCTGGGAACGAATGCCGCCGGAAACCGATCCTCTTTCCCCGGAGAGCGTTCTTATCTTCAGCGCCGGGCTTCTTGGCGGTACCCCGGCGACCGGGGCCAACCGCACCATCGTTTCCGCCGTTTCGCCGCAGACCCGCCTCATGGCTTATTCCATGATGGGCGGTTTCTTCGCTCCGGAGCTGAAATACGCGGGCTACGACAAGATCGTGCTCCGCGGCCGCGCCCCCGAGCTCGTCTACCTCTGGATCCAAAACGACCGCATCGAGATCCGTGACGCCCGCCACCTCGCGGGCAAAGGGGCGATCGAGACCGCCGAATGCATCAAAGGCGAGTTGAAGGACCCGAACCTGCAGGTGGCGGCGATCGGATTGGCCGGCGAAAACCGCGTCTACTTCGCCTCCATCGAACACGCCCGCTCCAGCGCCAGCCGTGGCGGCCTGGGGGCGGTCATGGGGAGCAAAAATCTCAAGGCGATCGCCGTGCGCGGGACCCGGGATCTGCCGGTGGCGCGTCCGGCGGAATTCATGGAGATCTGCCGCGAAGTCTTGCGCTACATCCAGTGGCGGCGGGACAATCCCGTCAAGGGGGTACCGGCCATTCTGGCCGGGATCGGCTCACCTCAGGAAATGGCCATTCACGACGAACAGTGGCACACCACGAATTTCGCCTGGGGCAATGCCCGTCATCGCCGCAAGGATTTTTGGACGAAAGAAAACGAGGAACGTTGGCGCCGCAGTCAGGAACAGGCCGTTGAGCGGCTCATCTCCTGCTACAACTGCCCGATGAAGTGCGGGGCGATCGTGCGGTTTCCGGCCCTCGGGATCTCCAAGTACATGATGAAATGCTACTCCAAGCTCACCTACGTCATGGGCGCCATGGTCGACGATCTCGATTTCGGCTTCCGCATCGCCGGCCGCGCTCAGGAATACGGCGTCGACGCTTACACGACGCCGCAGGTGATGGCTTTCGCCATGGAGCTGCTGGAGGCCGGCATCCTGACCCCGGCGGATGTGGCCGGAATGCCCGAGGACCGCGAGGAGAAGTTCTTCTGGCTGCTGGACCGGATCGTACGCCGGGAGGGCATCGGCGAGGTGCTGGCCGACGGGGTCTATTGGGCCGCGCGGCGCATCGGCCGAGGGGCGGAGGCCTTCGACCACAACACGATCAAAAAGCACGAGCAGATCCCGATCAAGCTCGGCATGCTCAACCCCATTTACTTCATCATGTATGCGACGGGCGAGAAGATCAACATCACCCAGATCGAAGGGCAGATGCCCCAGATGCCCTTCGAGACCCGCGAGGAGCGCGAGGAGTTCGTGCGCGACTGGATCCAGGTCCCGCACGAGCGCTTCAAGGAGTTTTTCCTGAACTGGGAGCCGCGCGGCGAGCGCGCCTTTCCCCATTACCCGCCGCCGGAGGTGACCTGCGAACTCGTCGAGTGGCAGGAGATGATGCATTATCTCGACGATGCGCTCGGCATCTGCGCGGGACTTTCTTCTTTTCCGATCAAACCTCCGTACCACATCCACAACCTGCCGCCGCTGGTCTCCGCGGCGACGGGAATCGATTACGACGAGGAGACGCTCTGGCGGGCGGCCAACCGCAACCGCACGCTGGTCCGGGCCGTCAACAATCGGCTCGGTCTGCGGCGGCGGGATGAGAAGCCCCCGGAGGATCACTGGAAAAAACGTTTCCCCGAGCTCGAGGCGCGGCTGCTCGAAACCTATTATCGCTACAAGGGATGGAACGCCGAGGGGGTGCCGACGCGCGAAACCCTTGAGCGTCTCGAACTGGGCGACGTGGCCGAGGATTTGATCCGGCGGGGGGTCCTACGGGAGGATGCCCCGGCCGCCGTCGAAGCCTGAAGCCCCGCTTCGGCGCCGCCGTACGAAGGAAGGACACCGTGAAGGCCGAAACCCCCAAAAAGAAAAAGGTCGTCAAGACCATCCGCATCGATGTCGACAAGTGCAACGGCTGTCGGGCCTGCGAGATGGCCTGCTCGACCTTTCATGCCCGGCCGCGGTATGCCAGCAACAACCCCGCGCGATCCCGCGTACGTGTGCTCTTCGACCCCTTGCGGGATCTCTATGTGCCGGTCTATGCAGGCGATTACGCTCCGGCCGAGTGCTGCGGGCGGGACCGTTACACGATCGAGGGCAAGCAGTACGACGAGTGCGGCTTCTGCCGCGCCTCCTGTCCCTCGCGGGACCTCTTCAAGGAGCCCGACTCGAAGCTTCCTCTCAAGTGCGACATGTGCCAGGACGACCCGCAACTTCAGGAACCGATGTGCGTCCAGTGGTGCATCACCGATGCCCTTACCTACGAGGAACGCGAGGAGGAAGTCGAGCAAGAACCTGCGCCCGTGCAGGAGCTCGAGGTCGGCCTCGAGGCGCTGGCCGACAGGTTCGGCATGGATCAGCTCTTGGAGGCCGTCGCGCGGATGTCGGCGGCGAAAAAGCCCTAAGCTCAAGAGGGTCGAGGCGCATGGCGGACAATCTGGCCGATTACCAAGAAATCGTCGAACTCATCCGCACCCACGGGGGCGAGGCCTTCAAGCGCTGCTTCCAATGCGGCCTGTGCGACGTGGTCTGCCCGTGGAACCGATTCCGGAAATTCAGCATGCGGCGTATCGTACGCGAGGCCGCCTTCGGTCTCACCGACATCGAAAGCGAGGACCTCTGGCGCTGCACGACCTGCGGCCGCTGCCCCCAGCAATGCCCGCGGGATGTGCGACAGATCGATTCCGGAACGGCGTTGCGGCGCATCGCCACCGAGTACGGGGTCTTTCCTTCCACGGCCCGCCCGATCCGGGGGGTGCGCGGCAGCCTGATGGCCGAGGGGAATCCCTTAAACGAGCCGCGAGGCAAGCGGGCCGCCTGGGCCGAGGGCCTCGGGGTTCCTACCTTCACCGAGGGCACCGAATACCTCTATTTCCCCGGCTGCTACCTCTGCTACGACCCCCGGCTCAAAAAGGTCTCCCGGGCTACGGCGCAGTTGCTCTTGCGGGCGGGCGTCGATTTCGGGATTCTGGGAGAGCAGGAAAACTGCTGCGGAGAGAGTATCCGCAAGGCGGGCGACGAGGAGGTCTTCAAGCGCCTGGCGCGGGAAAACATCAAGGCTTTCGTCGACCGCGGGGTGAAAAAAATTCTGGTTTCCTCCCCCCACTGCTATCACACCTTTAAAAACGAGTACGCCGAGTTCCGCGTCGCTTTCGAGGTGATCCATATCGCCGAGCTTCTGGCGCAGCTGCTGGCGGCGGGACGCCTGACCTTCGGCAACGGCCGCGCCAAGACGGTCACTTTCCACGACCCCTGCTATCTCGGCCGGCACAACGGCCTCTGCGAGGCGCCGCGGCGGGTGCTCCAGCGCCTCCCCGGCGTCACGACGGTCGAATTGCCCGAATCGCGCGCCGACAGCCTTTGCTGCGGCGGCGGCGGCGGTCGGATTTGGATGGAGACGCCGCGAGGGGAGCGCTTTTCCGATCTGCGGCTTGCGCAGGCGATCGAGGCCGGGGCGGACGTTTTGGTCACCTGTTGCCCGTATTGCATCGCCAATTTCGAGGACAGCCGCCTGAATACGGGGCTTGTGGAGAAAATCGAAATCCGGGACCTGACGGAGCTCGCGGCCGAAGCCCTCTAGCGGCTTCGGGGAAGCTCCGCTGGCGTATGGCCGACCGACGGCGGAAGGCTTGAGGAAAGAAGATCATGGCAAACGGATCGACGCTTGAGGGAAAAATTCAGGATCTGATTCGGACGATGGGCAGCCGTCGCTTCGGAGATGTGCTGGTCGTCGGGGGGGGCATCAGCGGCATCCAGGCCTCCTTGGATCTCGCTTCCGCCGGGTTCCAAGTGACCCTGGTGGATAAAGGACCGGCCATCGGCGGGCGCATGGCCCAGCTGGACAAGACCTTTCCGACCAACGACTGTTCGATGTGAATTCTTTCTCCGAAACTGGTCGAGGTCGGCCGGCACCCCAACATTGAAACCCTGACGCTGACGGAAGTGGACCGCATCGCCGGTCAGGCGGGCGACTTTACGGTCACGCTCACCCGCAAGCCCCGTTACGTCCTCGAGGATCAGTGTACCGGCTGCACGACCTGTGTCGAATACTGCCCGGCCCTCTGCCCCGACGCGTTCAACCAGGGATTGTCGAAGAGCAAGGCGATTCATATTTACTACGCGCAGGCCATTCCGCTGATCGCCTACATCGACGAGAGCTGCCTTTATCTCCAGGAAAAGAAGTGCCGCATCTGCGAAGCGGTCTGCAAGAACCAGGCGATTGACTTCCGCCAGAAACCCGAGACGATCGAGCTCAAGGTCGGCGCCGTCATCCTCGCTCCCGGCTTTGAGCCCTTCGACCCGCGGGCCGTCGACCGCTACGGCTACGGTCGGATGGCGAACGTGGTCACGAGCATGGACTTCGAGCGGCTGATGTGCGCCACCGGCCCCACCGAAGGCGAGATCCGACGGCCCTCCGACGGCCGGCATCCCCGCAACCTCGCCTGGGTGCAGTGCGTCGGCTCACGTCGCGTCACTCCGGGCGAAAACAGCTACTGCTCGGCCGTCTGCTGCACCTATACCCAAAAGCAGGTGATCCTGACCAAAGACCACGATCCCGAGGCCGCCTGCACCGTCTTCCACAACGATGTCCGCTCCTTCGGCAAAGATTTCGAGCGCTTCGCTCGGAGAACTGAGGGGCTGCCCGGGGTCCGGTTTATCCGCAGCTACGTCTCGATCGTCCGCGAAGTGCCCGAGAGCCGCAATGTCGTCCTGCGTTACGCCACCCCCGCCGACGGGGTCCGTGAGGAGGAGTTCGATCTCGTTGTGCTCTCCGTCGGGCTGAATCCGCCGGCCGACGCGGTGCGGCTGGCGGAGCGTTTCGGCGTCGAGCTCGCCCCCAGCGGCTTCTGCCGCGTCGATCCGGCGGATCCCCTCCAAACAAGCCGTCCGGGGATTTTCGTGAGCGGAGCTTTCCAGGGACCGATGGACATCCCCGAGTCCGTCTTCGCCGCGAGCGCGGCAAGCGCCCGCTGCGGCGAGCTGCTCTCCCGACGGCGCGGCCGGCTCACCCGTGAACGAACCTATCCGGCGGAGAAGGACGCCGCAGGCGAGGAACCGCGGATCGGGGTCTTCGTCTGCCACTGCGGGGCGAACATCGGGCGGGTGGTGGATGTTCCCTCCACGGTCGAATATGCCCGCAGCCTGCCCCACGTCGTCTACGCCCAGGAGCAGCTCTTTTCCTGCGCCACGAACTGCGCCAAGGAAATCACCGAGTTGGCGCGCGAGAAGGGCTTGAACCGGGTGGTCGTCGCCGCCTGCAGCCCGCGGACGCTCGAACCGCTCTTCCGCGACACCTTGCGCGAAGCGGGGCTCAACCAGTATTTCTTCGAAATGGCCAACATCCGCGAGCATTGCTCGTGGGTCCACGCGATGGAAAAAGAAGCCGCCACGCGCAAAGCGAAGGACATCGTGCGCATGGCGGTCGCGCGGGCGAGCCGGCTTGAGCCGCTTCAAGAATTTCCCCTGCCGGTGAACAAGGCCGCCCTTGTGGTCGGCGGCGGCGTCGCCGGCATGAGCTGCGCGCTTTCGATCGCCGCTCAGGGACACCCCGTGCACCTGGTCGAGAAGGAAGACCGGCTCGGAGGTCTGGCCCGGCGGCTGCACACCAGCCTCGACGGCTTGAACATTCCGGCCCTGGTGGACGATCTCGTGCAGCAGGTCTACCGCCATCCTCGGATCCACGTCTACACCGGGGCGAGTATCACCTCGTCTTCGGGGTACATCGGCAATTTCCTAACCCGGGTCACCTCCGATCGCGGGACGGTCGAGATCCGGCACGGGGCGACCGTGATCGCCACCGGCGCCGCCCTCTACCGGCCGACCGAGTATCGTTATGGGCAGGACGAGCGGGTGCTCACGCTGCTCGAATTGGAGGAAGCGATCGCCCGGGGCGAGGAGCGGGTCGTCGGCGCGGGAAGAATCGTCATGATCCAATGCGTCGGCTGCCGCAACGAAGAGCGCAACTGGTGCAGCCGGGTCTGCTGCAGCGCCGCGATCAAGAACGCGCTGCGCTTGAAGGAGATCAATCCGGCGGTGGACGTGACCATCCTCTACCGGGACATGATGACCTACGGGTTCCGCGAGGATGCCTACCGCGAGGCGGCCGAGCGCGGGGTGCGCTTCCTCCGCTTCGAGCCCTCGGATCCGCCGCGGGTCGAGGCGGTGGAGCAGGACGGGACGAATCTCTTGCGGGTCGCGGTGAACGATGGGATCCTCGGCCGGACCCTCGCCGTCGATGCCGATGTGCTGGCGCTTGCGGCGGCTGTCGTTCCGGCGGAGGACGCCCCGGAAATCGCGGGTCTATTCAAGGTGGCCCTGGGTCCCGATGGTTTCTTCAAAGAGGCGCACGTGAAACTCCGGCCGGTCGAATTCGCCACCGACGGCGTCTTCCTCTGCGGAATGGCCCATTATCCCAAGCATCTGCCGGAAACGCTCAAACAAGCCCGCGGCGCCGCCGGCCGGGTCCTGACGCTGCTTTCCCGTGACACGATCGTCGCCTCCGGGGCGATTTGCGAAGTCACCGAACGCAAGTGCATCGGCTGCGGGGCCTGCATCGCCGCCTGCACTTACGGCGCCATCGAGTTTCGCGAGACCGCCTCCGGCCGCAAGGCCGTCGTCAACCCGGTCGTCTGCAAAGGCGACGGCCTGTGCAACGCCAAATGCCCCACCGGGGCGGTCGTTCTCAAACACTTCACCGACGAGGAGCTGTTCGGTCAGATCGACGCCGCCGCGGCCGCGGCGCAGCGAAGCTGATCCGTTTCTCCGGAAGGGAAACCTCGATGAACGCGGAACGTGCCTTCAAACCGAAAGTGCTGGGCTTCGTCTGTCACTGGTGAGCCTACGGCGCGGCTGACCTGGCTGGAGTTTCCAGACTGCAATATACGACGGAGTTCAGGCTGATCCGGGTGATGTGCTCGGGAAGGGTCGATCTCGCCCACGTGATCCGCGCCTTTCAAAACGGCATGGACGGAGTTTACATCGGCGGCTGCCGGTTGAACGAGTGCAATTACATCACCCACGGCAATTATGACGCCCTCGCCATGGTGCTGCTCGGGAAAAGGATTCTCGAGCACATCGGGCTGAACCCGGACCGGCTGAGGATCGAATTCATGACCTCGGCGGACGGGATTTTGTTCGCCGACGGGGTGAACGAATTCGTCAAAACCATCCGAGCCCTCGGTCCTTTAGGCCGCAGCGAGGGCCTCGCCGAAGAGGAGACCGCCGCGCGGTTGTCCGGGGTCGCGAAGCTGGTCCCCTGGATCAAACTCGTCAAACGCGAAAAGCTCGCCGTGCGCCTGACGCGCGAGGACGACCGGGCGTCGCACTTTTCCCCGGCCGAAATCGAGACCCTCTTCCGGGAGGTTCCCTCCTACTTCATCGATCCCGAAAGGTGCCAGGCCTGTACGATCTGCGGCCGCCGCTGCCCGGTCGAGGCGATCGACGGCGGCAAGAACCGCATTCACGTGATCGACCAGGAGAAATGCATCAAATGCGGCACCTGCCTTGTCGTCTGCCCCGAGCGCTTCCAGGCGGTGCGGGTCGCCGTCGGCGCGCCGCCGCCGCCGCCCCCGACCGAAGAACAGCGCACGCTTGTCCGCCGCAAAAAAGCCCCCGCCGACTGAGCGCCCCATGGCGAACCGTCCCCAGGATTTCGGCAACCCGATCACTGCGTCGTCCCGCAGCGTTCTCCTCCCCGTGCTCCACTGGGACGCCGCGGGGGCGAGGGCGGACTCCCGCGAGCTGATCGGCGAGGAACCGCTTCTCTTCCGCATCGAGGGCTCCGCCTATGCGGCGGTGATGCGCACGCCGGGCGAGGAGATCGCCCACGCGGCGGGCTTCTGCCTGGCCGAAGGCCTCGTGGAGGCGGCCGAGGACTTCGCCGGCATCGGCTTTTGCGCCGATCTTGACCCCAACGTGGTGGAAATCCGGCTCCGGCCGGAACGCGCTCGAGCCGTCGCTTCCTTGCTGGCGCGCCGCGGATTTCTCAGCCAGACGAGCTGCGGGATCTGCGGCAAGCAGATGCTCGAGGAGCTGATGCAGCAGATCAAGCCTCTCGCTCCGGCGCCCCTGCCCGCGAGGGCCGTGCTGCGGGAGGCGGTGCGCTCCCTGCTTGCAAGGCAGCAATGCTACCGCAGCACCCGCGGCTCCCACGCCGCTTTTCTCGCGGACCGCGAAGCTCGCGGGCTCGCTTCCGCCGAAGACGTCGGCCGGCACAACGCCGTCGACAAAGCGGTCGGAAGGCTTCTTCTCGAACGGAGGCTGGCAGAGGTCTCCCTGCTCGTCCTTTCCTCCCGCGTCAGCTACGAACTCGTCCAGAAGGCCGCGCGGGCTCGGATCGGCGTGATCATCGCGCTTTCCCGGCCGACGGCGCTCGCCGTAGAAATGGCCCGCAAGCTTCATCTCGGCTTGCTCTGTGCCGAGAGCGAGGATGGGTTTCTCGTCTTCAGCGGCGAGGACCGTCTCGCCGAATGATCGGCGTTGCAGGCGCCCTACCCCCCCGCGCCGCTGAGCGCTTCCCTTATCCCCCCGATAGATGCCGGATCCCCTCCTTCAGGAGCAGGACTCCGTAGGCCATCAGGCAAAGGCCGAGCAGCGCATGGATCCGGCGGAAGGCTTTGCCCTCGAGAAAGCCCCGCGATCGATCGACCAGCCGGGCGAGCACGATCTTCGAGCCCACGAGAAAGAAGAAGAAAACGCCGGCGAATGCGGCCGCGTGCAGTCCGGAGCGCGCTCCGGCCTCGAGCAACAGGGGCGTTCCCACCCCGACCCAGAAGAGGTAAGGGTTCGGATTGAGAAAATTGGCGCCCATCCCCCGCAGCAGGGCCCGGGAGGCGGGGGAGACGGGAATCTCGGCCGGCTGGGGCGGTCGGAGACTCTCCCGGCCGAGATGAAAGAGATACGCGGCGCCGAGAAGGGCGATCCCGCCTAAGAGCGCCGGCCGATCCGCGAGCCGGTCAAGCAGAAAGGCGGCGAGGGCGATGATCGGCAGATCGGTCAACAAAGGGGCAAGCGCGACCATCAACCCCGCGCGCAGGCCGTGGCGCAGGGTCTCGGAGACGACGAGCACGGTCAGCGGCCCGGGCGAGAAGCCGGCGGCGAGCCCCAGCACCATGCCGCGCAGCAAAAGATCTCCTAAAAAAACCTCCATCGCGTGCGGTCAGCCGAAGGCGACGTCCAAGGTCATCATGGCGGCGAAGCCGAGCATGGCACCCAGCGTGGCGAAATCGCTGTGCTCTTCCTGGCGGGCGGCGGGGATCAGCTCCTCGACCACGACGTAGATCATCGCGCCGGCGGCGAAGGCGAGCGCAAAGGGCAAAATCGGCTGGACGAAGACCACGGTCGCCGCTCCCAGAACGCCGGCCGCCGGTTCGACCATGCCCGAGGCCTGCCCGAGCCAAAAGCTTTTGCGGCGCGAGATGCCCTCCCGCCGCAGCGGGATGGCGACCGCGGCTCCCTCCGGAAAATTTTGGATACCGATGCCGATGGCGAGCGCCACGGCGCCGGCGAGCGAGGCGGAGGGGAGATCGGCGGCGAGTGCGCCGAACGCGATGCCGACCGCCAGTCCCTCGGGTATGTTGTGGATCGTGATGGCGAGCACGAGCAGGACGCTCCGGCGCCAAGAGCTGGGGAGCCCCTCGGCGCTCTCGCGCGGCAGCCCTGCGTGCAGGTGGGGAAGCAGACGGTCGATGGCCCAGATGAAAAGACCCCCCGCGAGAAATCCCGAAACCGCCGGGACCCATGGGGCGGTCCCCGTTTCCTCGGCCATTGCGATCGCCGGGGCGAGAAGCGACCAGTAGCTGGCGGCGATCATCACGCCTGAGGCGAAGCCCAGCATGCCGTTCAGCACCTGCAGGCGGATTTTCCGGAAGAAAAAAACGAGGCTGGCCCCGAGAGCGGTCAGAAACCACGTAAAAAGTGTCGCCAGAAAGGCTTGCAGGATGGGGGAGAGGGAAGCGAAGCCTTCGATCATCCGTATCTCCTAACGATTTCCCGCCGGAAGAGGAATCTCCGGGTGTTCCGACCCCTGAATGCCCAGCGGCCCTTCGGATCGGCCGGGCAGCGGGAGATCCAGGGGGTCACCGGTTTCGGGGGCGCGCTCCAGGTGGACCGCTCCGGCGGGACACGTCTCGGCGCAGATCCCGCAGCCGAGGCAGCGCTCGGGGTTCAGGCATGCAAGCCCTTCCTTCAGCTCGATCGCGCCGAACGGGCAGCGCGCGCGGCAGGTTCCGCAGCCCCGGCAGGCGGCGGCCTCGAAGCGCGGGCGGTATCCCGATGGGGCGAGCATGGGGATCCCGTTTCTCCAGGCCTGGATGGCCCCGCAACAGCAGGGGCAGCAGTTGCAGATCGCATAGAAGCGTCCGAGCATGGCCTCCTTGAAAAAGGCGTGGTGCACATTTCCCCGATCCCGGCAGGCGGAGAGCACGGCGAGGGCTTCCTCCGGCGAAACCCGGCGGCTGCGCCGCGGGTGATGATCGGCGACGAAAGAGGCGAACGGCTCGCCGACGATGATGCAGACATCGAGCGGCAGGCAGGGGTTCGACCGTGCGCTGCGGCAGGGGCACTCGAGGAGAACCAGGTGGTCGGGGTGCTCGAGGATCAGATCGCGTGCCCGGCGGTAGGGGAGGACCGTATCCAGCCGGGGCAGGTGGACCGGTTTCTCCACCGTCACCAGACGCCTTGCGGCGGGCGGCAGGAGGACTTTGCCGTGGTAGCCGTCGGCGAAGGCGCGCCCGAAGGCGCCCGCCCGCCTGGAATTCGACAGGCTCTTGCTCCTTCGCCACCGACGGCAGAGGGGGTGCTCCCCCGTGGCGATGGCGATGTAGGCGTAGGGGAAGCGGACATAGACCCACGCGTGGAGCCATGGGCCGAAGTTCCAGCCGAAGCGGCGGCGGAGGGCCTGAAACAAAGAGACGGTGGAGGGCAGCAGTCGCATCGTCCGGCGAACGTTCCCGACGGCCAGCCCGGCGCGAAGCCGCAGAGCATTCCAGACGGCCAAGCTTTAGCATACGCCGATTGCAGCCGCTTCGCAATCGAAGAGAACCCGATCTTGTTTTCCGGGATGGCTGCCTTTATGGTATTCGGAACACACGGAAAAGCGGAGATGCCCATGGCGAAAAGCTCCCCTGCCCCGGATAACGCTATCGCGAGGGCGTTGGCGCGGTTGCCGCCGGATGAGTTGAACGCGCGGATCGGGGTCCTCGTGCGCCGGGAAGTCGAGGCGCGGATTCTTGTCCCCCTTCTGGCGGCGCTGGAAGCCCGGTTCGGCCGGGAGCCTGTGATCGAGACCCTGACCCGGGTGATCGAAGCCGCAGCGAAGCGCCAGGGCGCCGAGCTCGCCGTGCAGGCGGGAGGCAGGTCGCTGATCCACTTTCGCCGGGCGATGGAGCCCTGGATGCGGGGCGGGGCGATCGAGGTCGAGCCAGGGGAAGAGGGCGAAAGCCTGTGGGCTTACCGTGTCCGCCGCTGCCGGTATGCGGAGATGTACCGTGAGCTCGGAATCCCCGAACTGGGCGTCCTGCTCTCCTGCGCCCGGGATGCCGCACTCGTCTCGGGCTTCAACCCCGCGATCCGTCTCGACCGCGGCCCGACAATCCTGGAAGGCGCCGCGACCTGCGATTTCCGCTACCGGCTTCGGCCGTGACGCCTCGGGGAGCTTCTCCTTGAGCCCTTTCTCCTGCCTTCCAACAGTCTCGGCCCCCGTTTCCCGCCGGTTGCAGATGGCGGTTTTTTTCCTGGTCGCCTCGGGCTTCACGAACATCTACCTCGTCCAGCCCGTACTTCCCGTGCTCCAGTCCGAATTCGGCGTCGGAGAAACCGCGGCTTCTTTCGCCGTTTCCGCCGTGATCCTGGGGATCGCGCTCGCCAACCTGCCTTTCGGGCGTCTGGTGGACCGCCATCCCGTTCAGCCGCTGATCCTTGCCGGGGGCGGGGTCGTCGCCGGATGCAGCCTGCTTTGCGCGATCGCGCCTTCGCTGGAGATCCTGATCGGCCTTCGTTTCCTGCAGGGGCTCTTTTTACCGGCGCTCACGACCTGCATCGCCGCCGATCTCGCCCGCCGCCTTCCCCCTGAGCGGCTGAACGTCATTCTCGGCTCCTATGTCGCAGCGACGGTCGTAGGCGGGCTTGGCGGACGCTTGATCGGGGGTTGGATTCATCCACTCCTCCACTGGCGGTGGGGGTTCGGGGTCTGCGCCTGGCTCACCGCCCTGGCGACCCTGCTCGCGCTCCGGGTCTTGCCGCGCGAAAGCGGGCGAGGGCGAAACGAACCGGGGATGGGACCCGCAATCTCGGCTCTGCTTCGGCGTCCGGGGCTCCAGCGGCCGATCGCGGCGGGATTCGGTGCCTTTTTCGTCTTCTCGGCGCTCTTCAATTACCTGCCCTTCTACCTTGCCGCCGAGCCTTTCCGGGCCTCGACCGGCCGGATCACGAGCCTCTATCTCGTCTACCTCCTGGGGGTGCTCATCGCCCCGCTCTCGGGGCGCATCAGCAACCGCTTCGGAAACGGCGTCACGATGGCGGTCGGCGCTTTGGTCCTGGGCGGCTCTCTTGCACTGACGCTCGTTCCGTTCTATACCGCCGTGATCTTGGGCTTGTGCGGGGCCTGCCTCGGCTTTTTTTCGGTGCATGCCGCGGCCGTGGGCGCCCTGAACCGCAGGCTCGAGGCCGGCCGGGGACGGGCGAACGCGCTCTACGTTCTGGGCTACTACCTCGGCGGGACGGCGGGCATCACCCTCTGCGGACAGGCCTACCAGCGGGCGGGCTGGGGCGGGGTCTGCGCCGTCGGCGCAGGGATGGCGCTTGTGATCTTCGGCCTCGGGATTCTGGAGCTGCGCCGGATAGAGCCCGGGACGAAGAAAAATCTCTCCGAAGGAGATTCCACGCCATGCTCTGGGTGACGCGTTCCCATATCGATTTCTGCCGCGCGGCCTGTTCCTGGCTGATCGCCCGCTTCATCGATTCGGACGCTCAGTTCATTTTCGTTCCCCAGAGCGAAGTCCTGCCCCTTGCCGAGCGGGAAGGGGCGATCCCCTTCGATGTCCCCGGCGCCGGACTCTACCGCCAGGGGGAACTCTCCACGTTCGAAGCGATCTTGCACAACTACAATTTGACCGATCGGGCGCTTCTGCGGCTGGCGAAAATCGTGAACGCCTCGGAATCCGGCAAGCCCGAAAAAGACGCGGTGGCGGCGGGCCTGGAGGCGATCGCCGTGGGCTACAGCGTGCGCTATCCGGACGATCTCCAGAACCTGGAACACCAGTTCGAGGTTTTCGACGCGCTCTATGCCTGGTGCCGCTTGGGGGTCGCGCGGGAAAAATTCTGGAACTGAGGGCTTATCCGCCTACCCGCAGCCCGACGGTGCGGCCGTCGCGCAGGTTGACCAGCCCCTCTTCGCAGATCCGTAGGTACGGGATGGCGGCTCCCGTCAAGGTGACGAGCGTGAGCAGCGGATCGGGAAAGTCCGCCCCCAGTTCACGCAAGGCGGCGTTGAAGGCTTCCAGCTCCGCGGCCAGTTCCGCGAGCGGCCGGTCGGCCGCTAAACCGAAGACGGGAAGCGGGATTTCCCTGTCCCGGTCCCCCGTCCCGCGCAAAACGGCCCCGCCCTGAAGCTCGGCCACGCGGTTCACCGCGGCCGCCATCGCTTTCTCCTCCGTCCCGACCACGATGATGTCCGGACCGTCCCAGGCCGCGCTGCAGGCGACCGCGCCGCGGGAAAGCCCGAAGCCGCGGAGAACGCCGGTGAAGAGCTTTCCGGGCCGGACGGCGCGGTCGACCGCCGCGACCTTTTGGAATTCCTTTCCCGCAGGGAGACGAAGCTCCCCCTCCCGCACCGGAAGCCGAAGATGGCGCTCCGCGGTCACCAGGTCGCTGACGAGCTCGATGACCCGCACCTCGGCTTCGACCGGCTCCGGAAAGCCCCGCAGACGGAAGTCCTCGGCCGTAAGGCTCCGTGGCAGGCGCACGGTGTTCCGGCTCCGCCACGAGAAGGCGTGCCGCCGCGGGCTGCAGGAGAGACGGCCGGCCTCGAATAGGATCTTGCCGCCGCAGATCACCGTTTCGGGCCGGAAATCCGCGAGGTCGGCCGTGAGCACGAGATCCGCCAGACGGCCGGGGGCGACGGCGCCGAGCAGGGGATCGAGCCGGAAATGCTCGGCGGGGTGGAGGGTCGCCATTCGCACGGCCTCGAGCGGAGGGATCCCGGAGGCGATCGCACAGCGGAGTGCCGCGTCGAGCCCCCGCCCCGCCACCCAGTCCCGGGGGGAGAGCCCGTCGCTGGCGAGCGCCAGGCGCCGAAGGTCCACTCCGGCCTGCCGGATGGAGGCGATGGCGGCGAGGTCGCGGCGGATGCTGCCTTCCCGCGCGAGCACATGGACTCCCGCCCGCAGCCGTGAAAGCGCCTGGGGGGCGTCGATCGGCTCATGGCAGGAGGAAATTCCGAGCGCCAGGTAGGCGGCGAGTTTGTTCCCCGCGGCTCCGGCCGAATGGCCCTCGACGAGTTTTCCGGCCGCAAGCGCGGTCTCGATGGCCGGGAGATAAACCGCCGGATCCTGCAGCACGGCCTGCCAGTAGGATTCCCCCAGGCCGAGGACCTCCTCGCGGGCGACCAGCGCCTCGAGATCCGCGGCGGCGACTCCCCGGGCGGCCGTACTGATGGACACCATGGCGGGCGCCGTCGCCAAAAATCGGATCGGCTGATCGGCGAGGGAGGCGAGAAACTCGAGCACGCCCGCGAGGCCGGCCACGGGATAGGGCTCGAGCGTTTCGGTGACCATCGTCGTCACCCCGGAGGCGATCGCATAGGGAACGATCTGCGGCGCGCAGGCGATCCAGGCGAGGTGGGTGTGAGCGTCGATCAGACCCGGCGTGAGGAACCGTCCTGCGGCGTCGATGCGGCGCGTGTGCGGCCCGACGACGTCCGCCTTCTCCCGCGCCACGCGTGCGATCCAGGGCCCCCGCACGGCCACAGCGCTTTCGGGCTCGATCTCGCCGGTGAAGACGTTGACCAAACGGGCGTTTTCGATGACCAGATCGGCCGGCTCCCGGCCGAGCGCCGTCTGCATCAGGGCCAGAAGCGTGCCGCGGTCCTTTCCGGGAAAAGGTGAGGGCATGGGGGCTCCTTTCAACAGAGGAAAACCTCGACGGGGATGCGGCTCACCAGGCGTCCTCCGTCGGGAGTCACACGAAAGACGCTTTCCACGCCGGCGGCGAAACGGTCTTTGAAGACGAACTTCGGCTCGAGGGCCAACACCATGTCCTCTTCGAGCGGCGTTTCATGGCCGCGCGCGAGAAAGGGGGGCTCGACCAGCTCGAGTCCGATCCCATGGCCGACGAAGCGGACTTGGTGCCCCGGCGGACCGAGAAAGCTCTCTTGATAGCCCATGGCGGCGGCGAAGGCCACGGCCTGCTCGAACAGCGCCGCGCCCGTCACGCCGGGATGGGCGGCGGCGATCAGCCGGTCGTGCAGCGCGATGGCCGCGCGGCAGGCGGCCATCGCCTCCTCGGGCATGCCGCCGACGGCGAACATGCGCGCTTCATCCAGGTGGTAGCCGTTCTTCACGGAGCCGAAGTCGACGAGCACCGGCTCATTCCGGCGGATCCGCCGCGGCCCGGCGCCGGCCGGAAAGGCACAGGAGGTGCCCGAACCGGTCGCCGGCGCGTCCAGCAGGCCGGGGCGGCCGCCGTTGGGTCCGCTGAGGACATGGCCGGGATAGCCGAGCGCGTTGAAGCCGCGCACACGAAGCACCCCGGCATGCCCCCAACGTCGGCTGAAGGCCTCGGCCTGCGCGGCAAACTCCATTTCCGTCATGCCGGGGGCGAGAAGGCGGCGCATGAAGTCGAAGGTGCGGCAACTCATCTCGGCCGTCGCTTCGAGTTGCGCGATTTCCCAAGCCGACTTGCGGCTGCGGAGCCGCAGGATGCGGGGGGAGATGTCGCGGATGTCCTGCGGCGCCAGGAGATCGCGGAAGAACCGGAAGTCGTTTACCGGCAGGACGTCGAGCTCGAGACCCAGCCGCGCCGGAAGCCGGCCGAAGCGTTTTTTCAAGAGCTCCGGGATGCGGCGTACGCTTTCGATCGGCAGGATCTCTGAAAGCGGAGATTCCGCGCGTGCGCGGGGAACGTGACGCCGCACGAAAAGCAGCGGGGGTCCTTCCGCGGCAACGAAGAGAAAGGCATCCTGGGCGGTGCCGCTGAAATAGAAGCGGTCCACC
This sequence comes from uncultured Desulfatibacillum sp., assembly GCA_964596545.1. Taxonomy (GTDB): domain Bacteria; phylum Desulfobacterota; class Desulfobacteria; order Desulfobacterales; family SpSt-501; genus SpSt-501. The sequence goes on from CAZQUP010000016.1 coordinate 47,860, forward strand.
GTCTGGACGAGGAAGGCGGCTTCGAGATCTTCGGCTCCGATCGCCTGCTGCAGACGGGCGAGACGATCCTCGATTTCCGCGGCGGGCACCCGGAAAGAGGGCTCCTCCGGAAGATCTTCGTTCTCGATCGCCTCGACCATCAATTCCTCGCAAGGATTTCCTGCAGGCGACGGGCGGCGTTCCGCGTTTCGGCCGCAATCGATTCCAGGGTGTTCCCGTTCATCGTTTCCGCCAGGCCCACCACCCAGAGCGCGAGCGGCAGCCCCGCCGGCGATCCCAGCGCCACGGCGACGGCGCTTACCCCCGGCAGGTACTCCTCCCGGTCGACGGCGAAGCCCCGGCGGCGCACCGTCTCGAGCTCCTCGAGATACCGCCGGCGGTCGGTGATCGTGCGCGGCGTGTAAGCCGGCAGGCCCTGGTTGCGGATCAACGCCTCGGCGCGCGAACGCGGCAGGCCGGCCAGGAAAACCTTGCCCACGGCCCCGGCGAAGATCGGGATGGACGTTCCCGGCGGCGCCGAGATCTTGAGCGGTTTTCCGGCCTCCGCCGTGGCGACGATCAGCCCCCGCGAGCGGCTCAAGACCCCCAGGCAGACCGTCTCCCCGATGCGGTCGCGCAGGGCGTCGAGCACCGGCTGGGCCTGCTCTCCGATGCGGAAAAAGTTGCGGCTGCGGAAGGCGAGCTCGACGACGGCCGGGCCGATGGCGTAGCCTCGGCGGTGTGGGCTTTCGCAAAGGGCCTCGCAGTCGAGCAAGGCCCGAATCAGCCCGTGGAGCGTCCCCTTGCTGTAGCCGAGCCGGCGGGCGAGCTCGCTCAGCGTGACCGGGCCGCGTGCGGCGGCGACGGCCTCGAGCAGCCGGAAAGCCCGGGATACCGCCGGAGCCCGATAGGTGCCGGGCCCGGACGGCGAAGTTTTCCGAGTGTTCATCATAGTGAACAAGTTTGTATCCGCATTCATCGCGGCTGTCAACCGGAAAAAGCTCGCTCCTTTGCCATGTCCATTTCCGACAATGTTAAAAGGCCGATCCGCTTGATCAAACCTCTTGACACGGATCGGTGTCCTGCTATACTGCGGCTCAAATGTTCTCTATATTGAACAGAGGGATCTGCCCTCATATGGCCGCCGATGTTCGTTTTCCAGAAAGGAGGGCTCGATGAAAATCCACAAGGTGAACGAAGGCCCCCGCGACGGGGAGGTGCGTTGCCTGACCTGTTTCGAGCGCTTCCGCCCGGCCCTCGGGGTCGATCGCGCCCGCTGTCCCCGGTGCGGCATGGAGTGGCGCATCTCCTGGCCTTATCCCAAGACGGCGCGGGTCCGCGGACCGGTGTGGGAGAATTTTCCTCTCGGCAACGAGGAACCCATCTGAAAGGAGACCCCCATGGCGCTCAACCGCAAGATCGCCTTCATCGACCTCACCACCGGCGAGGTGCGAACCGAGCCGATTCCCCTCGAGTGGCGCCGGAAATACATCGGGGGGCGAGGCCTCGACGCCTATCTCCTTTACACGCATTGTCCGCCCCAGGCCGACCCGCTGGGCGCGGAAAACGTGCTTTTGATCAGCGCCGGGCTGCTGGTCGGGACCATGGCTTCGGCTTCGGCCCGGACGCACATCATGGCCAAATCGCCGCTCACGGGACTTTTGGGTTCGGCGAACATGGGGGGATTTTTCGCTCCCGAGCTGCGCTGGGCGGGATTCGACCACCTCGTGATCCGCGGGCGGGCCGAGAAGCCCGTCTATCTCTACCTCCACAACGGGGAGATCGAAATCCGCAGCGCGGGGAACATCTGGGGATCCGGCGTCTACGACACCCAGGATCTCCTCCGTCGCGAACTGGATGATCCCGAGACCCAGATCCTCTGCATCGGCCCGGCGGGCGAGAACCTCGTCCGCTTCGCCAACGTCATGACCGGCCGCAAGAACGCCGGCGGCCGCACGGGCATGGGCGCCGTCATGGGCGCGAAAAACCTAAAGGCCGTCGCCTGCCGCGGCACCCAGAGCATCATCCTCCGCCATCCTCAGGAGGCCCTCGAGTACAACAAGCAGATCATCGACCAGGTGGTCTCGACGAAGGTCTCCCAGATCATGCAGCGCTGGGGGACGGGCTTTATCTTCGGCGTCACGAACACCACGGGTCTCGTCCGCTGTCGCAATTTTCAGTACAACCAGCTTCCGAACAGCGAAGACATCGAGTGCGAAAACCTCGACAAGGTCTCGATCGGGCTG
>CAZQUP010000017.1:0-3283 GCA_964596545.1 uncultured Desulfatibacillum sp.
AGCCAGCCCTCTTCGATGCGGCCGACACGCTGCTTTCCTGCCTCGAGGTCTTCGGCCAGATGCTCCCCGGGCTGCGCATCCGGCCCGAGCGCATGGAGGCGGCGCTGCGCTCGGGGTATCTCAACGCGACCGAGATGGCCGACTACCTCGTGCGCAAGGGGCTCGCCTTCCGCGAGGCCCATCACGTCACGGGCGAGGCCGTCCGCCTGGCGATCGAGAAGGGCTGCGAGCTGAACGAGCTTCCGCTGGCCGAGCTGCGGCGGTTCTCCAAGCTGATCGAGAAGGACCTTTTCGCCTGCCTTGAGCCGCGAAGCGCGGTCGAGCGGCGGGCGGTCTTCGGCGGCACGGCGGGGCCGGCGGTCCGGGCGGCGCTCGAAGCCGCCGAGAGACGGCTCGGCATGGCCGAGGGAGGCGATGGGTGAGTTGAGCGGCGGAAGACGGTTTTGTCTCCTCCTTGCAGGCCTGCTCCTGCTCAGTCCGGCCGCGGCCGGCTGCGGCCGGAAGATGCTTCCCATCCGGCCCGGCTCCTACCCCCCGCCTGCGGTGACGAACTTCGGTTACACCTGGAGCGAGGGTGAGAGTCTGGTTCTCTTTTGGGAGGCGCTCGCTCCCCGGAGCGAAAAGGAGAGCCCGGCTGTAGGCTTCCGGGTGCTGCGGGCCCGTCTGCGACCCGAGGAGGAGAGCTGCCGCGGCTGCTCCGTGCGCTTCGAGACGGTCGGGCAGGTGAGGGCCGAGAGCCGTGAGGCGGACGGACGCTTCCGCTTCGTCGACCGGCCGGAGCCCGGATTTCTCTACCGCTACCAGGTCATCGCCTATTCGGCCGAGGGCCTGGCGTCCCGGGAATCGGCCGTGCTGCAACCCCGGCGCTGAACGCCGGTTAACCCGCCCCTGCAAGGTTCCCATGGACGAGATCCCCTTCGCCAAAATGAGCGGCAGCGGGAACGATTTCATCCTGATCGACCACCGCGCCCCCTTTCTCTCCGAGGCGGGGCTTGCCGGATTTGTGCGCGCGGTCTGCCGCAGGCGCATCTCCATCGGCGCGGACGGGGTGATCCTGATCGAGCCCTCGGAGCGAGCGGACTTCCGCTGGCGCTTTTTCAACGCCGACGGCAGCACCGCCGCCATGTGCGGAAACGGCGCCCGTTGTGCCGCGCGCTTCGCGGTGCTTTGCGGCATCGGCGGGCCGGAGGTCTGTTTCGAGACCGGAGCGGGGCTGATCGAGGGATGGGTCGAAGGGCCCCGCGCGCGGATCCGCATGACCGACCCCGGGCCGATCGAAGAAGAGTTGACGCTCGAGCTTTCCGCAGGGCGATTTCCGGCGCGGCGGATCGACACCGGCGTGCCCCATGCCGTGGTGATCCTGCCTGCCGTGGAGGAGCTCGACGTGGAACGGCTGGGGGCCGAGATCCGAAGACACCCGGCTTTTTCCCCGGAGGGGGTGAACGCCGATTTCATCCGCCCCGACGGCCGGGGCGGAATCGTCATCCGGACCTACGAGCGCGGCGTCGAGGGGGAGACGCTCGCCTGCGGCACGGGGGCCGTGGCGGGAGCGCTTGTCGGCGCGGAAACTCTGGGGCTTCGCTCCCCGGTCGAAGCCCTGACGCGGGGCGGGGAACGGCTGCGGGTTTTCTTCGAACAAGCGGGGGGAAGCTTTCGGAACGTCTTTCTCGAGGGCGAGGCGAGGCTGATCTACCGCGGCGTCATGACCCCGGAGGCCTGGGAGCCGGGACCTTCGCCGTGAGCGGCGGACACAGGATCTTCGTCGGCCTGGGATCGAACCTGGGCGACAAGGTAGCAAACGTCTTCTTCGGGATCCGCGCGCTCGAGGAGCAGGGGAGGATTCGGATCACCGGCCGTTCCCGGCTGTACCGCAGTGAACCGGTCGGCTACCTGGAACAGGACTGGTTCGTGAACGCCGTGGTGCGGGGCGAGACCGGGTTTCCCCCGGAGGGGGTGTTGGCTCGTTTGAAAGAGATCGAGCGGCGGGCGGGCAGGACCGCCGGAGGGATCCGTTTCGGTCCGCGGGTCCTCGATCTCGACCTTCTTTTCTACGACGACCTCGTCGTCGATCATCCGGGGCTTCTGTTGCCCCACCCGCGGCTTGCCGAGAGACGTTTTGTTTTGCGGCCGTTGTGTGATATAGACCCCGACATCCGGCATCCCGTGCTCGGCCTCACCGCCCGGGAGCTGCTCCGCGGGCTTGAGGAGAACGGCCAGCGGGTGGAAGAGATCCCCTCATGATCCGCACTATCGTCATCCTGCTTGCCTGCTACCTTGGCTGGCGTCTGATTCGCGGCTATCTCAAGAAGAAAGAACCGACCCGGAGCATGACCGAGGGGCCGCGCGGCCGGATCGACGACGTCATGGTGAAGGATCCGCAGTGCGGCACCTACGTCGCCCGGCGCGACGGGGTCGTTGCGAAAACCCCGGAAGGAGAGCTCGTCTTCTGCAGCCCCGAATGCCGTGACAAGTACCTCTCCGAGCGCGGGCGGTCGGAAGGCTGAAGCGGTCATCGGCGATGGACTCCCCGAACTTCACCTCCGCACGCGCGCCCGCCGGCGACTCCGCCGGCTCGCGGTCCCAGGGCATGGATGCCTCCCTGTCGGCGGCGACCCCGCTTCAAAACGGCCTCTGGCAGCGTCTGCTGGGCATCGCCAATCACCCGAACGGCCTCACCCTGACCCGCATCGCGCTCATCCCTTTCATTATCCTCTTCTTTTCGTTTCCGGAAATCCCCTTTTTCTGCCTGACGGCGGCGATCGTCTTTGCGATCGCCGCATTGACCGACTGGTATGATGGATTCCTCGCCCGGCGGCAGGGCAAGGTCACCTTCATGGGGATCGCGCTCGACCCGGTTGCGGACAAGCTGCTCACCTGCTCGGCCTTCATCATGCTCGCTGCTCACGGCTGGGTTCCCGCCTGGATGGTCTGCCTGATCGTTGGGCGGGAGCTTGCAGTCACCGGGCTGAGAAGCGTTCTTGCCGGCCGGGGGTTGGACATCTCGGCCTCGCATTTGGGTAAGCTTAAAACCGGATTCCAGATCGCCGCCATCATCCCCCTGATGATCCACTACCCCTTCCTCGGTCTCGACACCCAGCTGATCGGCTGGAGCCTTCTCTGGCCCGCGCTGGGGTTTACGGTTTGGTCGGGGGCCGACTATTTCCTGAAGTTCAAGCGCGCGATCTGAATCCTGTTGACAAACTCCGCGGGAGAGGATATCAAAACAGCTTGTTTCGAGCGGGAATAACTCAGTGGTAGAGTGCGACCTTGCCAAGGTCGAAGT
>CAZQUP010000017.1:3342-37518 GCA_964596545.1 uncultured Desulfatibacillum sp.
CAAGTGGGAAGGCAGTGGTCTGCAAAACCACTATTCCCCGGTTCGAATCCGGGTGCCGCCTCCACATCTGTGCCTGGAATTCGGCAAGGCCCAGATCCGTGAAGCGCCGAGACGAAGGGTAAGCGCGGATCGGGAGACCGCCCTGCCGAATTTTGATTTTTCCCCTCCTGTCACAAACTCTCCATCGCCTCGGCCGATGAGGCCTTCGGGCCTCCGAGCGCCAGCGATCTGCCGCGCGTGCGCTTCATGCGTTCAATGGCGATGCGGATCGATTCCTGCATGCGGCCGATGGCGGCGGCAAGTTCGCCGATCTCGTTCTTGGAGCGAACCGCGATGTGTACCTCCAGGTCTCCCGTCGAGATCCGCTCCGCGGCCTCCGTGAGTTCCCGGATCGGCCTGACGATCGCCCGGCTCGAAACCACGGCGACAAGGAGCACCAGCGCCACTGTGGCGGCCAGGAGGGCGGCGGCGAACACCATCGCCTCACGGATGAGGGTAAAGACCTCCTCTTCATCCTGCTGGATGGCGACCTTCCAGTTCAGACGGGTGGGCTGGACGAAGCCCACTTTTTCCGATCCGTTCTCCTGAAAACGGATCATGCCCGGGCCTTCCGTCTTGAACCGCGCGATGAGCGGGTGGGTGGAGAGGTTCTTCTCGGAACGGGTCAACGCTTCGTCCTGGTGGGCGACGACCTTGCCCGTCTGGTCCACCAGGAAGGCGAGGCCGCTTTTCCCCTTCTTCCATTTGGCGATCTGATCGGAGATCGCCTCGACATGCATCGCCGAGCAGAGCGCGCCGATCACCCGCTCTCCCTGTTTGATGGGCACGGCGAGAATGAGGGCGGGCTTGCCGGTGGTGCGGCCGATGAGGGTCTGCCAGGAGAACGGTTTTTTCTCACGCACCACGTCCTTGTAGTATTGCCGGTCGGAGTAGTCCGTGAGCGGGTTTCCGTCGCTTCGCGCGATGTTCCTTCCCGCCTCATCCACCGTGAACACGAGGTATTTCCAAGGGTAGTTCGCCTGGATGCTCTTGAGAAGGGGCTCCTGGTTCGCCGAAGCCATGGATCGCATGGCCTCCAGATCCGCCGCGGTCTGAAGGATGCGCAAATTCTTGTCCACCCACTCGTCCACCTGGACGGCGAGCCCCGCGACGATTTGCCGGCCCGTATGATCGGTTTCGGCTTCCATTCTTTGCATGGTCGCAAAATGGATGACGACCGCATAGATGGACAGGGGAAGCAGACTCGCCAAAAGCATGAAGAGGGCCACCTTGCCGGTCAGGCCCGAGAGGAGGGAGCGGCGACGCGGGGTTTCCTCGGGCAACAGATCCATGGCCGGGGCGGCATTTTTCGGGAGGCTGGGGTCCTGCGGTTTCTTCGGAGACAGGGAAGTCGCCTCCGGCGGTGATTTGAGCTTCCCCTCGACGGCGGCCACTTCACCTACGGCGCTCGGGCTGAGAGCGCGGCCGGCCAAGAACGACGCCCAGCTTTGGCCGGGCTTTTTAATGAGCGGTTCCCTGTAGCCGCAGGCCGAGCACTTGAAGGCGATCTTGTCGCGGGCGTCGCTCAGGGTTCCGGGATCGACGATTTTGAAATCTTTGCCGCATTTCGCGCACCGGATGTTCATGGTACCGGGCTCCTTTCCAAAGAAAGGCATTTCTTCAGGCCGCCGACGGATTCCAGGTTTGCAGCAGTTCCGACACGCGACGCCTGAAGGCTTGAGCCATTTCGGGGTTTTTGATTTCCGCGCAGAGATCGTCGGTCAGGGCGGGAAAAAGCCTCAGCGGAAAATCCTCGGCGGCATGGCCCATGGCCTCGATCTTCTCGATCAAAACGAATTCGCCCAACGGGCCGAGGATCTTGATCATCAGTCCCTGGATCCGCTGCAGCAGCTCCAGCGGCACCCGCGGCTCGAAGAGGGCTACGAGTTCCTGTTTTTCGAGTTCCTTGACGGCTTTGGCGACCTCATCGAGCTGCATCCCCAGACGCCGGCCGATTTCCTCAAGGGTGCGCTTGCCGTCGATTTCCAGCAGTACCCGCAGCGAGGCCCCCGAAAGCAGCTTGACGTCGCTTTCACTGAAATTCGTTGTGCGGCGATAGACACTATCGTCGGCGAGGGGCTGTCCCATGGATCCTCTCCCGCTTTCCCGCCGGATGCCGCTGAAGGCCTACACGTCTGCCGGAGGTTGTGCGAGGTCCCCGCAACACGGGGGTGGCCTTTCCGCTGCGGCGGTGTTCCCGAGAGTGCCGGATGCGGGTATCCGCTCTTGATCAAGACCCGAAAGTCGGGCCTCGGGGATCCTTCCGGAATCCCAGACCGTTCAACAAGGCGGCATGGCCGGCGAACCATGCCGCCGCTTTTTCCTGAAACGGACCCTTCAAACCCAAAGAAGCGACGACCGTCTGCACGCAATCGAGTATCCCGGCGGCGAGCAAGCGATCCTCGACCGGGATCTCCAGGTGAATTCTCCCTTCCGCATAATGGAACTCCTTGGCGAAGGGGTCGAGAAACCCATACCGATCCGCCGCCTGGAGAGCGGCTTTGCGCCACAGGGCCCCGAAATCGGCGGCTTTGCGCTGCTCCCGGCAAAGCGATTCGACAAGCTGCAACAGCTCCTCCAGCGCCGGAATCAACCCCCGGCCGTTCTCGGCGGATTCCCGCCGGGAATCGTTGAGCTTGCGGTTCTTTTCCCCGGAAGGGGAGGTCCCGTCGATCCGAATCGTCCGGCTTTCCTCCGGGACCGAAACGGTGCTGACCTGAAAGGTGCCGCCTTTGGCCTTGATCTCTTGGGACAGACGGCTGCGAACGGAGTCGATCGATTGCGGGGACTCGCTCGAGTTGAGGCTCGCATGGACGATTTCGCCGGCCTGGAAGAAAAGGATTCCGGAGATCGAGCCGTCGTGGGTTGCGGCTTCAATGAAGCCGTTCAGGCGTTCGCGGGACATCTTCGTGATCAGGCGATCCAGATCCGTGATGTCGCTGGTGAGGTCGCGGTGAAGGGGGCGGGCGTTGATCGCATGGGCCCAGAAACGGACCAGTGCGGGATCGATTTCGTAGACGCTGACCTGGAAATTCTGCCGTTCGGATGCCTCGAGAAGCAAGGCGGCGGCCTGCTCATCCTGCAAGGTCTTCTGACCGCTTACGCAGAAGGCCCCGACGCATTCGCCGGAATCGAGATAGAACACCCCCTCGGTGGTCGACGCTTTCAGGTGAATCGCGCAGGCGGAGGATTCGTTCCGATGGTGATCGATAAATTTCGGCAGGTGGAGATAATACGATTGCAGACCCTTCAGGATGGGCTTTTCCACCGGGATCACAGGTCTCATGGCTCCTCGCGGCGATCGATGATCATCATTCCAGGCTATTGGCCCTTATCGGTCGGCGGCAGGAAAACTTTAGTGGGATTCTCTACACCCATTTTAGGGGACGTCCATTGATATATTGGTTGCGTTTGCCGACAGGAGTGTTCTTCTGCCCTGCGGGTGAAAAGGGATGCAGGGGGGAGAACTATCCCTTGCCCGAAGTTTCGCTCCGGGTAATTTTCCGGAGTGCTTGGGCGAGATCGTTCATGGTGAGGGGCTTATAGAGGAAGGCCTGGATGCCCCACTCGCGGGCTTTTTCTTCGTTGGTTTTATCGGAGAAGCCGGTGCAGAGGACGATGGGGGTGTGGGGGCGGATTTGGAGGATTTCTTTGGCCAGGCTCATGCCGTTCATGTGGGGCATGGTCATGTCGGTGACGACGGCGGTGAATTTTTCCGGGTTGGCGCGGAAGGCGGCCAGGGCCTCGAGAGGGGAGGTTCGGGGCTCGGGGGTGTAGCCCAGGTGTTTAAGCATGTGGCGGCCGAGTTCCACCAGGGCCGGTTCGTCGTCGACGAAGAGGACGGTGCCTGAGCCGCGGGGGAGCTCTCGGGCGATCGGGGTGGGGGATACCGTGAAGGGGAGGGTTTCGGCGGTGGGGAGGAAGATGTGAAATGTGGTGCCTTTTCGGGGTTCGCTGTAGACGCGCAGGAAGCCGCCGTGGTTTTTGACGATGCCGTGGACGACGGCCAGGCCGAGGCCGGTTCCCTTGCCGGCGGGTTTGGTGGTGAAGTAGGGGTCGAAGATGCGGTTCAGGTGTTTGGGAGGGATACCGCAGCCGGTGTCGGCGACGGTGAGGTGGAGGAAGGTGCCGGGGTCGATGTCGGGTTGGAAGCGCAGGTCTTCGGCGGAGAGCCGGGCGGTTTGGAGGCGGATTTCGATGGTGCCGCCGTCTTGGTCTTCCATGGCGTGGGCGGCGTTGGTGCAGAGGTTCATCAGCACCTGCTGCATCTGGGTCGGGTCGGCCATGAGGGCCGGGACGTCGCCGGCGATGTTCTGCTTGACCTCGATGGAGGCGGGCAGGGTGGATTTGAGGAACTGCCAGGTTTCCTTGACGATGGGTTTGAGGTTGAGCAGGATTTTTTCCTGGGTGCCGCGGCGGCTGAAGGCGAGGATCTGCTTGATGAGCTCCTTGGCGCGGCCGGAGGCGGCGAGGAGCTGTCGGAGGCAGGCGCGGTCGGCCTCGGAGAGGCCCTCGGAGAGTTCCAGGAGGTTGGCGTTGCCGATGATGACGGCGAGGATGTTGTTGAAGTCGTGGGCCACCCCGCCGGCCAGCGTGCCGATCGCCTCGATCTTTTGCGCCTGCTGGAGTTGCAATTCGAGCTTGCGCCGCTCCTCCTCGGCATGGACCTTGCCGCTCATGTCGGTCACGAAAGCGTAGGAAATCCCCTCGCCTTCGTGAAAGAAAAAGCTGACCGTGATTTCGACGGGAAAGAGGCTTCCGTCCTTGCGGCGAAGCCGTCGCTGGATGACCGCCGAATGGGTTTTGGGAAGGAGGGTTCTGAATTCACGAAAGCTCTCCCAGCTATAGTCCGGATCCACATCGAGAACCGTCATCTGCAGAAGTTCTTCCCGGTTGTAGCCCAGCATGCGGCAAGCATGCTCGTTTACTTCCAGGAAACGGGCGTCATCGGCGATGCGGAAAATCCCCATCGCCGCATTGTCGATGCAGAAGCGGGCCAGCCGCAGGTCCTCCTCGACCTTCCGGCGCTCGGTGATGTTCTGGATGAGCGAGACGAAATGCAGCGCTTCCCCTTCGGGGCTGCGGGCCAGGTGGATGTGGAAGATCACCCAGATAATGCTCCCGTCGCGATGCAGAAGCCGCCGCTCGTGGTGACCGTACTGGATTCTTCCGTTCAGAAGGTTCTCCAAGATCCTTCTTCGTTCCTCGCGGTCGGCGGGATGAACGAAACCCTCGACCGCTTTCCCGATCATCTCAGTGGGCTCGTAGCCGATCATGGCCGCAAGCGTTCGGTTCACCTCAAGAAAGACGCCTTCCGGAGAGACGATGCTCATGCCGATCGATGCCTCTTCGAAGGCCCGGCGGTAACGCGCCTCGCTTCGGGCAAGCTCCAAGCGTGCCCGATTCATGTGTTCGATCTGGCGGTGGATCTGATCTTTCATCTTCTCGTAGGTGCGGGCGAGTTCGCCGATCTCGTCGTTTCGGCCCCGAACCGACGTCGTTTCGAGTGTGGAGGAAGGATCGGCACCAAAGCGCTCCACCGCTTGGCCGAGATCATGAATCGGCTGGATGAAGATCCGGACGGTTCGTCGGTTGAGGAAATAAAGCGTCAAAAGCGTCACCCCCAAAACCAGGCCCAACGCCAGAAGGATTTGGCGGATTTTTAGCTCGGTATATTGAGTGAATTCGCGCTCGACCGCGCGTCCCAGATCGCTTGCAATGCGGGCGGCCCACATGAACTCCTCAAGGTAGGTGGTGGCTGCGGCCATAAGGGTTCGGCCGGAGACGGGGATCTGCACGGGGCAGACCGCCATGTATTTTCGGGTCCGGAATTCGTCCGGTTCGATCCACTCGTAAAAACCCGCATCCTCTTTGCCCTCCGGCGGGGCGTTGTAGATTTTCCACCAATCGGGAAGCGTTGCGGCGAGTCCGGCAAGGGGACGGTCGACTAGCTCGGGATTGGGGTGAAAGCGCATGATGCCCGTTCCCGCCTCGTAGAGCGCCGTGTCCCCCGTGATGCCGACGCGCTGGACGGCGATGCGGGTGAAGACTTCGCTTCGGCGGAGCTCCTCGATCGACACGTCCGGGTGTTCGAGGAGGAAGGCTTCGACCTGCCGGGCGACATCTTTGGCACGGGCCTTGATCTGAAGGCCGCCGTCGCCGGCGACCATGAGTTCGATCATCGCCTCCAGGCGCTGGAGCGACCCCGTGATCAGCTGCGTCACGTGGTGTCGGGCAGCCAAGGCACCTACGGCCAGGACGAGAAAAAAGACGAGAAGCGGGGCCAGCGACAGCGCGAGCATGCTGCGTCGAAGGCTGTCGGCCAGGGATCGGCGCGGAATCAACGGGTCCGCCATCGGAACCCTCCTTCCTGTCTCGTTTTCACTGCCCTAAAGGTGCGCCCGCGGAGTGATGCCGCCGGGTTGCCGTGTAACGCCTTTCGATCCCGCCGCAGAATCCTTCTGTAAAGCGGTATCGCTACATCCCCAGTCGGACTTTAGAGCGCATGGAGGGTTCGCGGCCCGCGCGGCGGAGTGATCGCGTGGGGCGTTTGTCCGTGGACCATGCCTAAAAAAAAAAGCTTCACGGCACTTCTTGAGGAAAAGCGCCGGCAACGACTCGTTGCAGCGCCTCGGCCAGCTCGGCCAGGGTAAGCGGTTTGTAAAGAAAGGCGCGGACACCGGCGGCGCGGGCCTTCTCCTCTACGCCCTGGTCGCTGAAGCCGGTGCAGAGAATCACGGGAATGCCGGGATGGATTTCCAACAATCGTTTGGCGAACTGCACCCCGTTCATCTGCGGCATGGTGAGGTCGGTGACGACCGCCCGATAGCGGAGGGGATGGCTGCGGAAGGCCTCGAGGGCTTCGATCGGGCTGGTTCGGGTTTCGGGGCTGTAGCCGAGACGGGCGAGCATCTGGCGTCCCATTTCGGCAAGTGCCGGCTCGTCGTCCACAAACAGAACGCCCCCCGCGCCTCGGAGGAGCGTCGCCGGGGAAGGCGGAGGCGCCGCCTCGGCCGTGAGGGGTGTCGCCGCGGGCAGATAGACCTGGATTTCGGTTCTCCGCCCGAGCTGGCTTTCGACGCCGATGAATCCTCCGTGCTGGCTCACGATACCGTGAACGACCGAGAGACCGAGCCCCGTTCCTTTGCCGGGCGGTTTGGTGGTGAAGTAGGGGTCGAAGATGCGATCGCGAATGCGCGGATCGATGCCGCAGCCGGTGTCGGCGACGGCGATGCGTACGAAGCGGCCGGCCTCGATCCCGGTTTGATAGCGCAGATCCTCCTCGGAGAGCTCTACCGGCTCGAGGCGGATCTCCATTCGTCGCCGCTCGGAGTTCTCCATGGCATGGGCGGCGTTGGTGCAGAGGTTCATGAGCACTTGCTGCATCTGGGTGGGGTCGGCCGAAACCGGCGGCAGCTCGGTCGGGATGAGTGCATGGATCTCGATCGAGGAGGGAATCGTCGATTTGAGGAATTGCACGGTCTCCTTGACGAGCGGCTTGAGGTTGAGCAGGATTTTTTCCTGAAAGCCGCGGCGGCTGAAGGCGAGGATCTGCTTGACGAGCGCACGGGCCCTGCCGGCGGCGGCAAGGATTTGCTGGAGGCTCGCCCGTTCGGCTGTGGAAAGCGATCCGGAGAGCTCGAGGAGGTTGGCGTTGCCGATGATCACGGCGAGGATGTTGTTGAAGTCATGGGCCACTCCTCCGGCCAGGGTGCCGATCGCTTCCATCTTCTGCGCTTGCTGAAGCTGCATCTCCAGGCGTTTTCTTTCCTCTTCGGCTTGCCGGACCTCGGTCAGATCGATCACCACGCCGCGCAGGCCGACCGGCATTTCGTCTTTCAGGATCCTTCCCGCCAGGATCCTGACCGGAAAGGAGCTTCCGTCCTTGCGCAGCGCCGTGTACTCGGGAGATTCGATCTTTTTCCCGTCAAGGATGTCGCGGATGTCGTGGACGATGCGCTCCCGGTCTGGCGGCGCGAAGGCATCAAGCACGTGGAAGCCGGAGGCGAGGTCCTCCGGCCGGTACCCGAAGAGGGCGTGCCCTTTCTGATTCAGATAGAGGAGGTGGCCCTCCCCATCGATTTCGAAAATCCCCTGCGGCAGAAACTCGGCGAGCTCTCGGTACTTGCGCTCGGCCTCCTGGAGCTGCCGGTCGATCTCACGCATCCGGGTGATGTCGCGGGTGATCGAGAGGATCACCTTTTCCCCCCGGAGCTCGAGCACCCGGGCGGACATGAGACCGATTCCGGTCTCTCCGGATTTGCGGCGGAAGCGCGCCTCCAGGTTTTCGACATGGCCCTCCCGTTTCAAGCCTTCGATCAGACGCTCGCGGTCGCGGGGGTCGTCGCAGATGTCGAGCTCGAAGGAAGTCTTGCCGATCGTCTCCTCCCGCGTGTAGCCGGTCAGGCGCGAGAAGCCCTCGTTGATGTCGAGAAAGAGGCCGTCGGCGAGCCGGTTCAGGTTGATCGCATCGGGGCTCGTGTGAAAGGCGAGCCGGAATTTTTCCTCGCTCTGCCGCAACGCCTCCTCAAACTTGCGACGTTGAGTGACATCGGTGATGAACCCCTCGATCGCCAGACATTCGCCCGAGGGCGTGAAGACCCCCTGGCCCGCCTCCCAGACCCATTTTTCTTCGCCCTGTGCGGTCAGCAGGCGATAGGTGAGCTGAAACCGGCTGCGGCGAGCGAGGGCCTCCTGAACGCCGGCCCAGACGACGCGCCGATCCTCGGGGTGGATGAGACGAGCGTAAGAGACCTCCCGGTTCCCGATGAGATGCTCCGGGGGATAGCCGGTCAGTTCGAGACAACCCTCGCTTACGAATTCCATGGCCCAGGAAGGGTCGTTTTTGCAGCGGTAGGCCATGCCCGGCAGGTTGGCCCGGAGGGTGGCGAGGCGACGCTCGCTTTCGGCGAGGCGGGCCTCGACCAGAGCGAGGCCCCCGGCATCCTGGACGAACACCCAGAGCAAGTCCTGCCGCTTCCCCACGTGCGCGGAAGCGGCCACCTCTACGGTGATCGACGAGCCGTCGGCCAGAAGCTGGCGCTCGATCCAGATTCTGCCCGGGGACGGCCCGGTATCGTTTGCGGGACCCTTCGGCGCCGGATCGGCGCTCAGCTGCCTGAAGGTCATCGCCTGCAGCTCTTCGGCGCGCCGGCCATAGAAACGGCATGCTGCGGCGTTCGCCGCCAAGATCCTTCCGGTTTCCCGCTCCAGCAGCAGGATCGAAACGGGCGCCTCCTCGAAGAAGCGCTCGAAAACTTCCGCCCGTATTTCTTCCATGAAAAGCTTCCTGAGGCCTCAGCTCCTCCGGGGATTGCCGCTGCGGCGCTTGCGCACCGAAAAGCCGAAGCGGCCGATCGTTCGACCCAAAGCGGCGTAATCGCCGTGGAGATAGGCGATGAGGCCGGCTTTCTCGAGGGCAAGGCGCCCCTTGCCGTCCAGAAGGGAGGCGCTCACCTGAACGGCCGCAATTTCGGCGAGAAACAGGGTGTGCGAGCCCAAAGCGATCGTTTTCGTGGTGCGGCACTCCAGATTCACCGGGCATTCGGCCACGATCGGACAGGAAACCCGACTTCCGGGAAGAGGGGTCAGCCCGGTTTCGGTGAACTTGTCGACGTCGCGGCCGGATTTCACCCCGCACCAGTCCACGTGGCGCACGAGATCGACGCTCGGCAGGTTGACGACGAACTCGCCGGTTTTTTTGAGAATGGGAAAGGAGAAGCGCTCGGGCCGCACGGCGATCGAAACCATGGGCGGCTCGGAGCACACCGTGCCGACCCAGGCGATCGTGATGAGATTCGGCGGGAATCCCCGGAAGCCGCCGCAACTCACGAGCACCACGGGCACCGGGGCAAGAAGGTTTCCCGGCTTCCAGGCGCGTTTCGAGGGCGGGGAAGCTCTTCGCCCGCCGGCGCGGCGGGATGGAGGGGGTGAGCTTTGAGAGGTCATCGCAGGTCTCCCGTGGTTTCCGCCGCCGGCCTTTCGATGGCCACAAGCGGCAGGTTTTCCGGAAGCCCGGCCGCGGCCGAGCGGAAGCGCTCGAGCGCCCTTCGGAGGATTTCGATTTCCGAAGACGAGGCCGCCGTCTCCGGGGCGGTCGAGCCTATCCGGTCGAGTGCGGTGCAGACCCGCTGGAGGGTCATCAGCCGGGGATCCAGAGCCGGAAGGAGAAGCGGGGCTTTCCCGGAAGGCGCGGCGGTTTCGCAGAGAATCCCGGCGGCGATGAGGGCGGCGGCCGCCTCCCGTGCCGCTCGGACCGGCATCCCCGTCTTGCGCGCGAGCCCCCTAAGGTCGCCCGCCCCTTCACCGGCCTGGAAACGCAGTGCCGCCGCGCGGGCCAGACTGCAGGCGGCGATTTTCCGATCCTCGGCGCTGCACAGCCGTCCGCCGTGTGCGAGGCCGCCTCCCTCGCTGTGTTCCCAGGCGTAGGAAAGCTCCGCGCCGAAGAGAAAGATCATCCAGCTGGCCTGCATCCAGACGAGAAAGAGCGGGATGGCGGCGAAACTGCCGTAAATCGCGTTTTTCTCGGCCACCCCGACCTGGAGGTCGACGATGATCCATTGGACGGCGAGGTAGAGGACCGCCGCGACGGCGGCGCCGAAGGATGCCCCCGCCAGGCCGACGGGGGCGTTCGGCATCGCCTTGTAGAAGAGGGCGAAGAGCGCCCACATGAGGACGAGGGGGATGAGTTTCAGGGCGGCTTGAACGAGGGGGCCGATCGCCTGCAGGACTTCGAAGCGCGCCGCAAGCAGCGCGAACTGGTTTCCCGCGAAGACGCTTGCGCTGCCGGCGACCAGAAAGAGAATCGGCGCGCAAAGCAGCACGGCCAGATAGTCGGCGAAGCGCCGGGCGAGGTTCCGCGGGGTCTTCACCTCCCACATGGCGTTCAGGGCGGACTCGATCTGCTTCATCACCTTGACCGCCGACCAGAACATCACCAGAACCCCCACTCCCGCAATCACCCCCCCCGCGGGCGTTGTCCAGAAGGTTGCGGGAGAAGGCGAGGATACGCTCGAGCAGCGCCTCCTGACCGGCCATCTGTTCGATGAGCCGGCGCTCGAGCATTTTTTCCAGGCCGAAGCCCTTGGCGATCCCGAAGAGCACGGCAAAAAGGGGCACGATCGAGAGCAGGGTGTAAAAGGTGAGCGCCGAGGCGCGCAACATGGCCTGGTCGGCGAAGAACTCCCGGATGGCGGTGGTTACAATCCGCAACGCGCGGAAGAGGGCGGCACGGCGTCCGGGGAGATCCTCGAGTCTCGGACGCCAGATCTCCTGTGCCAAAAAATTTCTTCCCCGCGATACCAGCCGTCGAAAAGACAAGACGCCTCCTGCCGGGAAATCAAAAACTGAGGACGGTACTGTTGAGGGCGAGCTCGATCAGCTCCTCCCCTTTGGCCATGCGGGCGCCGGCGATGAGATCCTCGGGCGCGATCTGTCGTGTGACCGCGCAGGGCGTGCAGACGAGAAGCGGCACCTCGTATTCCTGAAGGTAGAGCAGGTGGTCGGCGGCGGAATCCCCCGTCGCCGCCTGGAGGTGATCGGCGATGCCGCGCTTGGCGAGGTAAACCCCTTCGTCGAGCAAAAAGACCGCGCAGTCCGCTCCTTTCTTTTTCGCCGTCATGGCGAAGAACAGTGCGCGTGTGGCACGGTTGGGGTTGTCGGTGCCGCAGGAGAGCACGACAAGAAGGCGCTGGTTCATGACAGGTCCTCCATCGAAGCCGGCGGTGGGCTCTGGGGAGCAACGACGGCATCACAGCAGAAAGACGAAAAAAGCGCAAGCAGGCGGCGGATTACCAGCCCCCTCCACCCCCACCCCCCCCCCCGCCGCCCGAGGAGCCGCCCCCGCCGCCGCCCGACCCGGAACCCGGAGCGCTGGCCGAGGAGGAGATCGCCCCGCTCAATGTGGAACCCAGAGAATCGGCGACATCCCCCGCCGCCGAGGGGCTCCAGAACGACCCCGTATACCAGGAGGGGTGATAGCCCCCGTCTCCCGGCGTCCGGCCCGCGGCCGCGAGGACGTCGGCGAATTTCTCCGCCCAGCGCTGTTCCACCCCTAAGGCGACCGCGTAGGGGAGGTACTTTTCGAAAAGGGCGGGCGTGCGCCCTTCGGGGGCGAGCCGTTCGAGACGATCGGCTTCGGTGGCGGCGAGAAAGGTGCGAAAACCCTCGATCTGGTCGAGGAGGCGACGTCCCTGCAGGGTCGGGGCCTTGAGGAGGTGATAAAAAAGCAGATTCAGGATCGCCGCAAGGACGGGAAAAGCCGCGAGAACGGTCGAGTGGGAGGCGATCAGCGCCAGGGCGAAAATTTCACCGGCCAGAAACGGAACCGAAAACAGGGGCATGAAAAGGGCCCCGAGGAGATCCCCGATCGCGCGCCCGAGGCGCTTGCGGGAGGCGAAGAATGCCCTCCAGAGGTTTAGCGTCCGTTGCAGCAGAAAAAAGACCCCGACACTCCAGCCGGTGATCCACACCCCCAGGAAGATCACCTCGGGATGCGAGGCCGCGGTGAGAAAGGCGGCGGCCACGGAGGCAAGCGAAAGGGCCGCCCCGGTGAGAAAAGCGCTGCGGTTCAATACAAAGTGGGTTTTCTCGAAGGCGAGCTGGAGGGAGGATTTCAGGGCGCTTCTCGCCGCGGCGATGACGTCGTGGTTCTTGCTTTCGATCTCCAACGTGGGGGTTTTTTTGCCGAAGAGGCGGGAGAGCACGATCGCTTCGTCGGCACTGGGGGGGTGTTTCCCTCCGGCTTGGCGGATGAGGCGGAAAGTGCCCTTCCGCTTTTCCTCGATGGCGAGAAAGCCTTTAACTGCGAGATGAAGCAGGGCCGCGGCGAAGGCTTTTTCATCCCAACGCATGCGGGTCAGAAAACGCATGGCCGCGGGGGAGAGATCCGCGGGCGGGGTGTAACGCGGCACGATGACCCCCTTTTGTGGATCCTTTCCTACGGCGCGCCAGACGAACACGTAATAGAGCAGAATCGCGGCCAGCCCGACCGCGGAAACCG
This sequence comes from uncultured Desulfatibacillum sp., assembly GCA_964596545.1. Lineage (GTDB taxonomy): Bacteria > Desulfobacterota > Desulfobacteria > Desulfobacterales > SpSt-501 > SpSt-501. The sequence continues at coordinate 16,382 of CAZQUP010000017.1, forward strand.
GGACCTCGAGGTTGTCCCGGAGGAGGCGAAGCGTTTGCTCCGGGCGAGAGGGCTCGCGGACATGACCCTTCGGCCAGCCGACCACGATCGTCAGGCCTTCGCCGGGGTCGAGGGGCCGGGTGGTTTGGAAAAAAGCCTCTCCGCGGGCGGTGACCCCTGCTTTGTACTCCCTGCCCTTTGCGCCGGCGGGTCCGGTGTAGGCTTCAAGGAGGAGAATCTCCGGAACCGTCGTCGGCAGGGCGATTCGGGCGACGGCCTGGTCGATGGGAAACTCCCAGCCGTTTCCGGTGACGTTCCAGTAAAGTTCGTCGTGCCGTTCGAAAAAGCCGAGCTGCCGGTCGGTGCGGTAAACCAGGCGGTAGGTGTGCTCGCCGGGGGCGAGCAGGCGGTCTTGGTGACCCATGTAGACGCGCACGCCGTTGGCAAGCCTCTCGCTGTGCCAATCCTCGGCCGCTCCGTCACGGGAGATCTCGAGCACCTCGAAGTCGACCCGATAGCGGCGTCCGGCATGGTCGCGGTAATCGGTCGGAAAATCGCGATAGATGCCGCGGCGGATTTTCTCCCCGGTCGAGCGCACGCGGATCGTCTCGGCCACGATCATGCCGCCCCCGGTCTCGACGGTGATGTGGTTCTCGAAAAAAAGGATCCGTTCGTCCTGCGCGAAAGCCGGGAGCGCAAGAAAGAGAGCCAAAAGCAGTCCGGCCAGCCCCTGGGGGGCGAGCCCCCATGGGGAGTCCGTGAAGGGCGAGCGGGCTGCGGCACGGCCGTCCATCGCCGGAGTCTCCCTAGAATCGGGCGGCGACCGGTTTTCGCTCCTCGGCGGGCGCCTCGAGTTCGAAAAACTCGCGGCGTGTGAAGCCCAGTCGCTTCGCGAACAGGTTCGCCGGGAATTGCTCGATCGCGGTGTTCAGGTCGCGCACGACGGCGTTGTAGTAGCGGCGGGCGGCCTCGATCCCATCCTCGATCCCCTGGAGCTGTTTCTGGAGCTCGAGAAAATTCCGGTTCGCCTTGAGGTCGGGGTAGGATTCGGCGACGGCGAAGAGGCTCTTCAGGCTGCGGGTGAGTTCGCCCTCCGCGCGGCCGGCTTCGGCCGGTCCGGCGGCCTGCGCCGCGAGCGCCCGTGCGGCGGTCAGCTTCTCGAGGAGCCCGCGCTCGTGGGCGGCGTATCCTTTGACCGTCTCGACCAGGTTGGGGACCAGATCGCGTCTTTTTTTCAAGTGTACGTCGATATCGGCCCAGGCCGCATCCCCCGTGTTCCGCAGGCGGACCAGGCGGTTGTAAAGCGTAACCGCGTAGAGAACGACCGCGGCGAGAACCGCGCCGACGATGATCAGTGAAAGCATCCTTCCTCCTTCGTTCCCGTTTTTCCTCCTATCGGCCGAAGGGTTACCGCCCTGTAGCGGGATGCCCCGCGACCGGCCATACTCCAGGCGGCGGAAAAAGGAAAGCTTCCGGCAAAGGACGGCGGACCGTCAGCAGGCGAAAGGATCGGCGTTGGCCTTTCGGCTCAAGGCCGGATGCCGATATGCCGATCGAATACCCGAAGAAAAGTCGATCTAAGAAAAAATCGGCTGCGGCCGTCTGGGGAGGGACCTCATGAAACTCTCGCTGTCCCAACGTGTCATCTCGGCGGTTCTGGTATCGGCAGTGATCGGAAGCAGTGCCGCGGTCATTTCTTCGTTCATGCTGCTTCGCGGCTTCGAGCGGCAGGCGCAGATGGATGTCCAGAAATTTTCGACCGCCGCTCAGGATCTGATGGATATGCAACGAGAACGTTGCCGCGAGGCGGCCTTTCAGTTCGCCTCCCGGCCGGATGTCGCGGAGGCCGTAAAACAGAGCGACGGCGAGGCCCTGCAGAAGATCGCCAAGACCTTTCTCGCCTCGGGGGCTGTCAATGTCCTCACCGTGGCGGGGCCGGACGGCAAGGTGCTGGCACGGGGTCATGCCGACAAAAGGGGGGATTCGGTCCTCAACCAGTTGAACGTCAAGAAAGCCCTTTCCGGCGAGGCGACCGCGGGGATCGAGGAAGGAACGGTGGTCAAGTTTTCCATGCGCGCCGGGCAACCGATCCGCCGCGGCGACGCCGTCATCGGTTCGGTGACGGCGGGGATCGACCTCTCGGGGGATACGCGCTTCGTCGATCGGGTGAAAGAAATCCTGGGTGTGGAATGCACCCTTTTCCACGGCGACACGAGGGTTTCCACGACCCTCGTTCGCGAGGGCAAACGCGCGGTCGGAACGCGCATGGACAATCCGGCGGTGATCGAAACGGTGCTTCGCCAGGGAAAGAGCTTCCAGACCGTAAACCGCATCCTGGACCGCGAATACAACACGAGCTACTGGCCGATCCATGACCTCGAAGGGAAGATCCTGGGCATGTTTTTCATCGGCAAGGACCGCGATGCCGTCGTCCAGGCGCGACAGGAAATGATTCTGACCGTCGCCGCGGTGGTCGCCGTCGTGATCGCCCTGATGGCGATCGGCGCCTTTTTCATCGCCCGCTCGATCGCCGGACCCATCCAGCGCGTGAGCGGAGGCTTGGCCGAGAGTACGGGCCGGGTGGCGAGCGTTTCGAGCCAGGTTTCAGCCACAAGCAAGATGCTCTCCGACGGCGCCTCCGAGCAGGCCGCCGCGATCGAGGAGACCTCCTCCTCGCTCGAGGAGATGGCCTCCATGACGAAGCACAACGCGGAGAACGCCTCCCAGGCCGACGGCCTGATGAAGCAGGTGGCGCAGCTCGTCGGCGAGGCGAACGGTTCGATGGAGAAACTCTCCGGCTCGATGGAGGAGATCCGGAAGGCGAGCGAGGAGACGCAGAAGATCGTCAAGACGATCGACGAGATCGCTTTTCAGACCAACCTTCTCGCGCTGAACGCCGCCGTCGAAGCGGCCCGGGCCGGAGAGGCGGGCGCTGGCTTCGCCGTCGTCGCCGACGAGGTGCGCAACCTCGCCATGCGGGCCGCCGACTCGGCGCGGAATACCGCCGCCCTGATCGAGGGGACGGTGAGCAAGGTGAAGGGCGGCGCCGGGCTGATGGACGAGACCCGCGAGTCCTTCTCGCGGGTCGTCCAGAGTGCAGGCAAAGTCGCCGATCTTCTGGCCGAAATCGCCGCCGCCTCGCGGGAGCAGTCCCAGGGGATCGACCAGATCAACAAGGCCGTCGGCGACATGGACAAGGTGACGCAGCAAAACGCCGCCCACGCCGAAGAGTCCGCCGCGGCGGCCGTCGAGCTCTCCTCCCAGGCCGGCCGGATGCAGGAAATGGTCGGACGGCTGCTGGACCTGATCGGCGGAAAAGGGAGCGAAGTGAAGATCGCAAGGGAGGCTCCGAGTGCTTCCGCAGGGCATGCGCTCGGTACGCACCGTGAGGCGGGCGAATCGAACCGGCCCCGAAAGACGCCCCAAGTGCCTGAGATGAAAAACGCCTCCCGCGGGGCGGAGCGGATCATCCCGCTCGAGAAGCAGGAATTCAAGGATTTCTGAAAGCCCGCTACGCCGGAAGGAGGCCCGCTTGGCTTCAGGCGGGCCTTTCTTTGTGCGCGGCGGAAAGAAGGGCGACCCCTTCGCGTTGGGCGCAAACGAGGCCGAGCCCGATGACGGGGACCATGTTGACGAGATGGGCGACGACGGCGAAGGAAAGCGCCTCGGAGGGGGGGATGCCGAAGAAAGCAAGCGAGAGCTGGCAGAGCAGATGGTAGGTCCCCACGTAGCCCGGGGTCGAGGGGATAACCACGGCGATCGTGGTGAAGACGAGGACCACCGGCCCGACCGTCCAGGGGAGGTGATATTGATCGACCAGGCCGAAAGCCTCGAGGCAGGCATGGTTCATCGCCGCATAGCCCAGCCAGAGGGCGATCGAGAGACCGGCGGCGGCGACGTAACCGGAGACCGAGCCCAGCGGGGCGATGCCGGAGAGGAAGCGGTGCGCCGCCGTCTCGACCTTTTCCCGCCAGGTGGCGGGAAGGGGGCGAAGGAATCCCCCGAGAAGAGCGGCGGCGCGGGTCTCGTAACGTTTGCCCAGAAGCAGCAATCCCGAAAGCGCGCCTGCGCCCGCAAGCAGGATCCAACCGCTCGTCATCACCCAGTCGGGGAAGGGATGGACGATGACGATCGCCGCCAACAGGGCGATCAGAAAGAGGACATCGAGGATCCGCTCCACGACGATCGTCGCGAAGGCGGCCGAAGACGAGAGTCCGGGGTTTTTGCGGGAGGCGACGAAGGCCCGCAGGAACTCGCCCAGGTGCGCGGGAAGTACGCTGTTCGCCGCGTAACCGATGAGCAGGGCGGAGAAGAGCCCTCCCACGGGGGCCTTGCACGTCGGGGCGAGCAGAATGCGCCAGCGCACGGCGCGCAGGAGGTGGGCGAGAAGCAGCGCGGCGGTCGCAGCCGCGATCCAGCGCCAATCAACCAGCGCCCAGGCGGCGCGCATGCGCTCGAATTCCACCCCCTGCAGGGCGAAGGCGATGCAGCCTCCCGCGATCAGCATCCCCAGGGCGGTCTGAATGATGTGGCGACGGCTCATGGGTGGACGCCTCGGCCCAAGGACGCATCCCCCCGCCGGAGGCCGTTGCCGGCGATGGGAGTCCCCGTCAGGGGACGCGGCTTTTGACCAGCATCGTGGCGGGATCGAGGGCGAGGTGAGCGTGCTCGGGGGGAAGCGTGATCCCTTTCAACACGTTCACGTGAATTTCTTCGCCGGCAGGCACGAGGCTGAGGGCCACCTCGAAGAGGTCCTCCACGTCGAGGATCTGCCGGGGCAACCCCCCGGGGCCCGGAGCCTCGTGGCGGTGGGTGCGGATGGAGAACCAGACGCCGAGTTCGTTCAACCGGGCGTAGTGCTTCAGGCCGGCGAGGGCTTCCCGCTGCGGTTCATCGAAGGAAAGCCCGTCGATGATCACCAGGCGCGGCAGGAAGATCTTCTGCTCGATCAAATCCGTGAGGCGCTCCTCGAGCTTGGGGACGCTGAAGCCCTCGGTGCGGAAGGTCATGATGAAGCGGTGAGGCAGGATTTCCTCCCAGAGGGCTTCCGCCCGTTCGATCTGCACCTGTCGGGCGATGTCGCCGAAGATCTCCCGGTACCACAGGTTGGTGCGCGTGACGGGCTGGTTCAGGCTCACGTGGAGAACGTTGCGTTCGTTCAGCATGGCATGAAGCGCGATCTGGACGATGAGCGCCGTTTTGCCCACTCCCGCCCGGGCGAGGATCCCCCCGAAGTGGCCGGCGCGAAGGATGGACTCCGATTCTCCGGCAAGCGATTGAACCGGGTTGCGCAGGATCAACTCGCGCTTCAGCATGGACCACATCCTTTCTTGGAGGCGGATCAGGCGGGCCGCCGGCCGGGTCCGCGGTCGACTCTCCGGCAGGCCTGGGGCCGGATCTCTGGGATTGCCCTCCGGGTGCATCCGGAAATCAGGCGACGTTTTTCTTTTGCGCGGCGGTTTTCTTCTCGAGCTCCTCGGCGATCGCCTGCGGCACCTGGCGATAGGCCAAGAACTCCATCGTGAACTGCGCCTGGCCCTGGGTGAGCGAGCGCAGGACCGTCGAGTAGCCGAACATTTCGGCCAGGGGAACCTGGGCTTCGATCACGCAGAAGTTCCCTTCGTCCTGGGAGCCGACGATCATCCCCCGGCGCTGGTTGAGTGAACCCATGACGGCGCCCTGGAAGCCGGTCGGCGTTTCGACCACGACCTTCATGATCGGCTCCTGGATGACGGGTTTGGCCTTGAAATAGGCCTGCTGGAAGGCGCCGCGGGCGGCCTGCTGGAAGGCCAGATCAGAGGAGTCTACCGGGTGGCTCGCCCCGTCGTTCACGACGACCCGGACCCCGGTTACGGGGAACTCCATCTTCGGCCCCTTGGCCAGGCACTCACGGAAGCCTTTCTCGCAGGCCGGAATGAACTGGGTGGGGATCGCACCGCCCACGATCTGGTTTTCGAACTCGAAATCCCCCTCGGCCAAGGGCTCCATCCACCCGGCCACCCGGCCATACTGGCCGGAGCCGCCGGTCTGCTTCTTGTGCAGATAGTCGAATTCGGCCCGCTGGGTGATGGTCTCGCGGTAGGCGACACGCGGCGCGCCTACGGTGACCTCCGCGCCATACTCGCGCTGAATGCGCTCGACGTAGACCTCGAGGTGCAGCTCGCCCATGCCCGAGATGATGGTCTCGCCGGTTTCGGGGTTCGTGTGGGTGCGGAAGGTCGGGTCTTCCTTGGTGAAGCGGTTGAGGGCTTTGGAAAGTCCGATCTCGGACTTGTGGTTCCGGGGACTGATGGCGAGCGAAATGACCGGCGTGGGGACGAACATCGAGGTCATCGTCAAGCTGAGACCGGGGGAGACGAAGGTGTCGCCCGAGGCGCACTCGATGCCGAAGAGGGCGCCGATGTAGCCGGCCGGGATGGCGTCGATTTCTTCCATCTGGTCGGAGTGCATGCGCACGACGCGGCCGATCTTGATCTTGCGGCCCGTGCGCACGTTGATGACCGTGTCCCCCTTGGCGAGGGTGCCCTGGTAGACGCGCACATAGGTGAGCTGGCCGTAACTGCGGTCCTCGAGCTTGAAGGCGAGCGACACGAGCGGTTCGTCGGGGTTGCTCGAAAGGCGCACGGGAGCCTCGCCCCGCTCCATGTCCAGGGCCTCGTTTGCGATGTCCTCGGGGCAGGGGAGCAGGGCGCAGACGGCATCGAGCAGCGGCTGGACTCCCTTGTTCTTGTAGGCCGAACCGAAAAGAACCGGGGTGATGCGGCGCTCGAGCGTGCCGCGACGCAGGGCGGAAAGCAGCATCTCCTCGGAGACGGGACGCTCCTCGAGAATCGCTTCGGTCAGTTCGTCGGAAAAGAGGGAGGCCGAGTCGATCAGCGCCTCGCGCCGGGCGCGGGCCTCTTCGAGGAGGTCTGCGGGGATCTCCTCCACCCGCACCGTTTGGCCCTTGTCCCCGTCGAAGTAGAGGGCCTTCATGCGGATCAGGTCGACCACCCCCTGGAAATCGGCTTCCAGGCCGATCGGCAGCTGCAAGGGGACCGGCGTGTGTCCCAGACGCTCGCGCAGCTGGTCGAGAACCCGTTGCGGGTTCGCCCCCGAACGGTCGAGCTTATTGACGAAGGCCAGGCAAGGAACCCGGTAGCGCCGCATCTGCTGGTCGACCGTGATCGACTGGGACTGGACGCCGCCCACCCCGCAGAGAACGAGGATCGCGCCGTCCAGAACACGCAGCGAACGTTCCACTTCGATCGTGAAGTCGACGTGGCCCGGGGTATCGATGATGTTGATCTCGTGGCCTTTCCACTCGCAGAAGGTCGCCGCCGAGGCGATGGTGATGCCCCGCTCGCGCTCGAGCTCCATGCTGTCCATGAAAGCCCCCACCCCGTCTTTGCCTTTCACGTCGTGCATGGCGTGGATGCGGTGGGTGTAAAACAGAATGCGCTCGGTGAGCGTGGTTTTGCCCGAGTCGATATGGGCGCTGATGCCGATGTTGCGTACGAAGCGAATGTCCTTCTTCATGGTTCCTGCCCGGGATGGATTCTTGAGAGTCCGAAAAAAAAAAACCGCCTCGGGCGGTCCGAAACGGATCGGGGGTCTGACAGAGGTTGACCGTAAACAGCCATTATATACAAGAATTGGATGGAGTCAAGAGAATTTACCGCGAATACCTTGGAGGGCGGGTGGCGCGGCCGCGGCGGGAGGGATTCCGGCGCAGGAGAACCGCGGTTGCGCCCGCCCCCCCGTCGCAGAGACGGGCGCTGGCGTAGGCGATCACCCAGCGGCGCCAGGGGGACGTATTCAGCCAGCGGAGAAGCTCGGTCTTGAGCACGGGCTCCCCGGGGGAGGAGAGGCCACGGCCGTGGATGATCAGGACCCCCTGCTTCCCCTCGCGCACCGCTTCGCGCATGAAACCGTCGAAGCGGATGCGCGCCTGCTCGAGGGCGAAGCCGTGAAGGTCGAGATGACCCTGGACGGCGAAGGCGCCGCGGTGCAGCCGTTCGATCAGCCACTCCGGCGCCCCGTCCGGCGGGCCGGCGATGAATTCGGAGGTGAAGCGGACCTCGAAGCCCTGGCCCTTTTCGACCAGCCGCCTCAGGGGGGCGGTCTCGTCCTCGGGGTCGGGATCGGAGACCTCGCGGCGGGCGAGCGGAAGGTCATCCCCGGGAAGGCGGTTCCACTTCAGCGGCCGGATGTCGGCCGTGGCCCGACGGAAAAGCTCCTCTTCCGGAAGATCCTCCTCCACCGTCTTCGTGAAGGGTGCTCCGGACGGCTGAGCCGACGGGCTCAGCGGCATCCGGTGTTCGCGCAGCCGCTCCGCAAGACCGGCGAAGGGGCGGTGAAACCCGTCGTGAACCCGAGGCTTCATCGAACCTCCCCTGCGGGACAGCTCATCTTACCGGCGGGTCTCTTCTTCCGTCAACCGGCTCTCGCCACGAGGCGTCTTTGCTGGTATAAAGTCGGCTTCACTTCGTCTCCGGAGCCGGGCTGCCGCCGGCGGAAAAGGACCGCAACGCATGGACGACTGGACTCGAACTTACGCTTCCAAGATTCTCAACGCCGCTCAGGCGGTTTCCCACATCAAGCGCGGCAGCCGGGTCTTTATCGGCACCGGCTGCGGCGAGCCCCAGCATCTGATCCGCGCCATGGCGGCGGACTGGAACCTCCAGGACATTTTGATCTACCAGATGCTCTCCTTTACGCTCGCGAAATTCATCGAGGACGAGCAGTTTCTCAAGCGATTTTCCATCAAGAACTTCTTCATCAGCCGCTTGATGCGCAAGGCCGCTTTCGAAGGCAAGATCGACTACATCCCCGCCTATCTGTCGCAGATTCCCGGTCTCTTCGAAAGCCACCGCATCGGGCTCGACATCGCCCTCGTCCAGGTGAGTCCCCCCGACAAATACGGCTACTGCAGCCTGGGGATCTCGGTCGACATCACCCGGGCGGGGCTCGAACAGGCACGCCTGGTGATCGCCCAGGTGAACCCGCGGATGCCGCGCACCTGGGGCGACAGCTTCGTGCACACCGACGAAATCGACATTCTTGTGCCTTACGAGGAGCCGCTCGTCGAATCCTTTCCCAGCCTGCCCGACAACGAGGTGACCCGCCGCATCGGCCACTACATCTCCCAGCTCGTCGACGACGGCTCGACCCTCCAGGTCGGCTTCGGGAACCTCCCCTATCACATCATCAAGCACCTCGAAGGAAAGAAGGATTTGGGTCTGCACACCCAGGTGCTGACCGACGGCTTTCTGCCGCTCTTTGAAAAGAAAGCGATCACCAACAAGCGCAAGACCCTTCTGCCGGACCGCACCGTCGCCTCCTTCTGCATGGGCTCGCGCCGGCTCTACGATTTCGTGGACAACAACCCCGCCTTCTACTTCCGCTCTTCCGAGTTCGTGAACGACCCCCTTGTGATCGCGCGCAACGATCGTCTGATTTCCATCAGCGCCGCGCTCGAGGTGGACCTGACCGGGCAGGTCTGCTCCGATTCGATCGGCAACATGTTCTTCAGCGGGATCGGCGACCAGGTCGATTTCCTGCGCGGCAGCGCGATGTCGAAAGGGGGCTTCTCGATCATCGCGCTACCCTCCACGGCCCACGGGGGCAAGGTCTCGCGCATCGTTCCGGTGCTGAGCGAAGGGGCCGGGGTGGCGACCACCCGAGGGGATGTCAACTTCGTCGTCACCGAGTACGGAATCGCCGAGCTCGCCGGAAAGAGCATCTACCAGCGGGTCATGGAGCTCGCCCAGATCGCGCATCCCAAATTCCGCGAGGAATTGATCGAAATCGCCCGGCAACGGCACTACATCTTCGCCGATCAGCTGCCGCCCTCCAGCGACGATCTCATCTTCATCGAGGCCTACAAAAGTTCCTTCGTCACCCGCAACGGCAAGACGATCGAATTTCGACCGCTTCTGCCCTCCGACGAGTTCGCCTACCGCAATTTCTTTTACTCGCTTCAGGACAAAACGATCTACATGCGCTTCTTCTACAAGATGCGCAATTTCACCCACGAGGTCGTGCAGAAACAGTGGGCGAGCCAGGATTACCGCCAAAACATCTCGATCATCGGGCTGGCGCAGAAGGGCGGCTATAAGGAAATCGTCGCCATCGGCTCCTACGCCAAAGAGGACGAGGAATGCGCCGAGGTCGCGCTCGTCGTGCGCGAGGATTACCAGGGGATGGGGGTCGGCTCCTTTCTGCTTGCCTGGCTGGAATACGTCGCCCGCCTGAACGGCTTCAAGAGCTTTTCGGCGACCGTGCTCAAGGAAAACACGGCCATGCTGCAGGTTTTCCGCAAGCGCTACCCGAACTGTGAAGTACGTTTCGGCGGCGGGAGCGAGGTGCTCGTGCGTATGAACTTCGCCGACGCCCGCCCCGAGGAGAGGGGGGCCCCCCCTGCCTCCGCCGTCGGAGGCTCCGGCTCCTGACCCCCGGATCCCCTTCGCTCAAGCTTTTCCCCTCGTTCGCCGAAAATACCGTATTGAAAGGATTGCCAACTCTTTCGAGGGAGGGCCCAAGCCGTGTCCTATACCCTGGACCAGAGGCAGCTCGACCGCATCGAGGACATCCTCAAGGCCGACCTGGTCGACAACGGCGTGCGCTGCGTGTTCCTGATCGACATGGCCGGGAACATCATCACCCACCTGGACAACGGGGAGAAGCAGCACGACATCTACTCCCTGGCAGCGCTCGCGGCGGGAAACTTCGGGGCGGTCAGCGCCATGGCCAAGATCATCGGGGAGAACGAATTTTCGCTGCTCTTCCACAAAGGGAAGAAGGAGAACATCCATTTCAACAAGATTTCCTCCGAATTCCTGCTGATCACGATTTTCGGCAACGAAATCTCGCTCGGTTTTCTGCGGATGAAGGTGGCCGAGTCGGTCGAGCAGTTGAAAGAGGTCCTCGAACCGCTCGTCCCCGCGACCGACGGCTGACCGTTCGTTTCCGCGCCGGAAAAAACGGGGGCGACGGAATCGAGGCGATGGCGTTTATCAACCTCAAAAACAAGATCATCCAGGTGAAGATCGTCTACTACGGTCCGGGCCGGGGTGGGAAGACGACCAATCTGGAATACATCCATCGCCGTTTTCAGGAACGGATCCACGCCGAGATGGTGACCGTGAAGACCCATGGCGACCGGACGCTCTTTTTCGATTTTTTGCCTTTCGACATCGGCCTGATCCACGGCTACCAGATCAAGGTGCAGCTCTATACCGTGCCGGGGCAGCCGAAATACAACGCGACCCGCAAGCTCGTGCTCCGCGGTGTGGACGGGATCGTGTTCGTGGCCGACTCGATGGCGATCTGTCGGGAAAGCAACGTGCAATCGCTCAAGAATTTGCAGGAGAATCTCGCCGCCTACCGCAAAAGTTTGGAAAGCGTGCCCTGGGTGCTGCAATACAACAAGATCGATCTCGCCGAACAGGGCATCCCGGTGCTCTCCGTAAAGCAGCTCGAGCAGGACTTGAACCGCGGCTACGGCAGACCCTCGTTTCCGGCGAGCGCCCTGAAAGGGGTCAACGTGGCGGCGACGCTGAAAAAGATTCTCTCGCTCGCCGTCACTTCCATCCGTGACGAGATGATGTAGAAGGAGGCCGCCCATGGCCGAAGCAATGCCCAGCGACGCCCTGGAAAGCGAGCTTGAACGCCGCTTGGAGCAGCTCTTCCCCGAAGAGGGGGAGAGGCCGGAGACGAACTTCACGCCCCGGCGGGAATCGGACCGGGCGTTGCTGTCCGAGTTGAAAAAGGTCGTGCTGGCGATCGACTGGGAGATCACCCCCGAGGCGGTCGCCTCTTTCCTCGACCAGGTGCGCCTGCTTCGCGAGGCCTTGCGGGAAGACCGCGTGGCCGGCGTGCTGTTGAATATGCTGGGAGCCCTGGGCTACTACATCCAGTCGAGTCGCAGCCAGGTGCACCCCTGGACCTTTCCGGTGTTGAACGCCGTCTTCGCCCGGCTCGAGGAGGTGGTCGTCCTGACCGACAGGCCCGAGTCCGAGCGCCGCCGCCGCATCCAACCGGAGATCAACGCCTACCAGCAGTTGCGCGCCAAGATCGCCCAGGGACGGCCGCATCGTCCCGCCGAAGCGCCCAAGGAGACGGCGCGCCGGGCGGAGGCAGGGGAACGGGAGCGGCCCCTGACCGCCGAGGCTCTCGCCCGCGCGCTCGCCGAGCTGCGCGAGCAGCTGCTCGCCGAAATCCGTTCTCTTCGCCTGCTGCTCGAGGCGCGGGAGGCCGGCCGATGACCTCCGGAGGCGCCGTCGGGGATGCTCGGGCCTGTGTCCTCCTGGTGGATGACGACCGGGAGATGTTGCGCGAGTTGGGCGAACTCCTTGCCCGGCGGGTCGGGGAGGATGCGGCCGGGGTCCTCTTCGCCGAGGAAGGCGGGGAAGCGCTGGAAATCCTGCAACGGGAGCCGGTCGGAGTGTTGGTCACCGATCTCAAGATGGTCGGGATGGACGGCTGGGAGCTGCTGCAGCGCACGACTTCCGAATTCCCCGATGTCGCGGTGGTGGTGATGACGGGGTACGCGACCCCCGAGACCGTCGAGCGGCTGCGCGAGCAGGGGGCCTCTGCGGTTTTGGCCAAGCCCTTTCTCGTCTCCGAGCTAGCCGGGCGGATCCGGGAGATCCTTGCGCGGGAGACCGATGGGGGGGTGATCCGCGGGATTTCCCCTTCGCTTTTCCTGCAGGTCGTGGAAATGGAAGAAAAGACCTGCACCATCCGCTTGAGCGGACCAGCCGAGCGACGACGGGGCGTTCTCTTTTTCCGGGGCGGCAAACTCTTCGATGCCCGGTTGGGAGCGATGCGCGGAGAAAGCGCGGCCCGGGAGATCCTCGCCTGGGATCAGGCCGTCCTGGCGATCGAGAACGCCTGCCCCCTGCGCGACAGGACGATCCGGCGCGATCTTCACGGGCTGATGATCGATGCCGCATGCCGTCGCGACGAGCGAGCGGAAGTCGAAGGCGAAGGCGGGAGGGAGCGCGACGCGGCGGCTGATTTGGAGGCCGTTCGGCGCGCCCTCGAGGAGGCCCTGGGAGGCGGGGGGGCGATCGGGGCGGTACGGCGGGACCCGCAGTGGACCGAGCGCGCCCGGCGTCTCGCCCGCGCGGGGGAACGGGTGGGGCTCGGCGGGATGATCGCAACCTTTTTGGACCGCGGGGAGGAGGGCGATTTTCTTCTCCGCGGGGGAGACGACCCTTGGGTGGCGGAGGTCCGCAAAGGAAGCCCGCGGGACGCCCTTTTCGGCGTGGCGGGCGGTTGAGGAGGGAGGCGAAACGACGATGCCCGATCCGCTGGCGGCTCTGCTTTCCGTCGAAGGCGTGCGCGGGGTTCTCCTGTACCGCTCCGGGGGGGATCTGCTGTTCCAAAAAACAGCCGTTTTGATGAACGGGGCCTCTCCGGCGGAATGGTTTGCGCTGGCCCTTGCGCTCGGCAACGCCCGGGAGGCCGAGATCCTCTTCGAACGCGGTCGGGTTTACGTGCTTCGCTCCGACGGCGCCGTGCTCGTGGTTGCGGCGGGGCTCGTCGCCCCCTCGGCCGTGATCCGCATGAGCGGGGCCGTCCTGCTGGCCGAGGTGGAGGGGGCCCTTGCGGCCAAGCGCGGGGTCAGGGAGGTGGACTTCGCCCATCCTGCGGCGGGTGTCGGGCTCCTCCAGCCCCGCGATTTCGCGAAAGGCGTGTCGCCATGATGAAGACGGACATGGAGAGTCGGATCAACGAGGCCGAAGTTTGCCGTTCCATGGGCCTGTTTCACGAGTCGCTGGCGATCTACGAGAAGGTCCTGCCCCTGGTCCCCCCCGAGGCGGGCGACCTCCAGGAACGCATCCGCAGCCGCATCGACTTGCTGCGCCAGGAGATCGCCAAAGAGGAATCGGGGGGCGGAGGTGCGGTTTCCGCCGAGGAGATCTCCTGGATCCGTGAGGCCATTTCCGCCGCCGATGACGAAGCGGCGCTTCTCGACAGCGCCTCGGCGTTCCAAGAAATGGGCCTTTTCGCCGAGGCGCTGAGCGAATACACGAAAGCCCTGGCCGAGCCCTCGCTTCACGAGAGGGCCGTCCCGGGGGTGGTCGCCTGTCTTCTGCGGCTGCATCCGCTGCCGCGGTTCATTCCCGAGCTCGAGGCCATCCTTGAAAAATCCGTTTCCGACCCGAACGTTGCGGGCCGCATCCGCTTCCTCGCCGGAATCGAAATGGAAAAACGGGAACACCGCGGCCAGGCGCACGATCTCTACCGAGCGGCCGCGGAGCGGCTGCCGCAGGATCCCGAGGTCCGCAAACGCCTCGAGGAGATCGCCGCGAGCTTCGCCTCCGGCTCCAAGTACGATTATCTCCTGCGCGAGAAACTGGTCACGGCCGATCAGCTGCAAAAGGCCTTCGGCCTTGCGCGCAAGTCCAACCGCAGCGTGGAGCAGATCTTGATCGACAGCTTCCAGGTTCCCAAGGAGGCGATCGGCAAATCCTTCTCGCTGCACTACGGCTGCCGGTTCCTCGCCTTCGATCCTGCGCTTCCGGCGCCGGTCGAGCTTTTGCAGAACCTGAAGAAAGCCTTTCTCCTGAACGAACTTTGGGTGCCGATCGGCTGGAGCAAGGACGGCATCGAGGTCCTGGTCGACGATCCACGGAACCTGAACAAGACCGACAACATCAAGGCGCTGATGAAGACCTCGAAGATCCTCGTATCGGTGGCGATCCGCGAGGACATCCAGGCCTTCATTCATCTCTTTTTCGACCCGGGAAAACAGCAGGAGACCGGAACGCCGCCGGAGGAAGCCACCGACGACATCGAGATCCCCGACATTACCTTCGAGGAGGAGCGCGAGGAAATCCACACCGAGGAAGTCGACGAGAGCTCCAGCCAGGTCGTCAAGCTCGTCGATCAGGTGATCATCGCCGCCTACCGCAAGAACGCCTCCGACATCCACATCGAGCCTTCGGTGGTCACCAAGGCGACGTCGATCCGCTTCCGTTTAGACGGCGTCTGCCAGGAGTACATGAAAATCCCCAACGCCATGGTGCGCGCCGTGGTTTCGCGCATCAAGATCATGGCCAATCTCGATATCGCCGAGCGGCGGCTGCCTCAGGACGGCAAGATCAAGTTCCGGCGCAAAGGGGTGCCGGCCTTCGAAATGCGGGTGGCGACGCTTCCCACGGCGGGAGGCTTCGAGGACGTGGTGCTGCGCATCCTCGCCTCCTCGGGGGCGATGAAGATCGACGAGATGGGGCTGACCGAACGCAACCTGAAGATCATCCAGAAGATCGTCCTCAAACCCTACGGGCTGATCCTGGCCGTCGGCCCGACCGGCTCGGGCAAGACGACGACGCTGCACGCCCTGCTCGGCTACATCAACAAGCCGGGGATCAAAATCTGGACGGCGGAGGATCCGATCGAGATCACCCAGCAGGGGCTGCGTCAGGTGGAAGTCAAACCCAAGATCGGACTCGATTTCGCCCGGGTCATGCGCGCCTTCCTGCGGGCCGACCCCGACGTCATCATGATCGGGGAAATGCGCGACGAAGAGACGGCCTCGATTGCGATCGAAGCCTCCCTCACCGGTCACCTCGTCTTCTCCACGCTGCACACGAACAGCGCTCCGGAAACCGTGACCCGGCTGCTGGACATGGGCTTGAATGCGCTGAATTTTTCGGACGCGTTTTTGGGCGTCCTCGCCCAGCGTCTGACCCGCAGGCTTTGCACCAACTGCCGCAGGGAGTATTTTCTCGGCAAAGACGAGTTCGAGGAACTGCGCCAGGATTACGGGGCTTCGTGGTTCGATCGCACGGGGATCGAATACAGCGAGACCCTCAAGCTCTACCGGCCGGTCGGCTGCGATGCCTGTTCGAAGACCGGCTACCGCGGCCGGATGGGGATTCATGAGCTGATGGAGGGAACCCCCGAAATCAAGCTCATGATCAAAAAGCAGGCGAACACCGAGGAGATCTTCCACATGGCGATGCGGCAGGGGATGAGCACCCTCAAACAGGACGGGATCCTGAAAGTCTTTCAAGGCGAAACCGACATCTCCGAAGTCCGCCGCGTATGCATCAACTGAAATGATGGAACTCGGCGCCGAAGCCTGGCGGCGAAGCATCCGCGAAGGGGCCTCCGCCTGGGGGCTGGTCCTCGAGGAACACAGTCTCGAGCTCTTCGCCCGACACGCGGCGGAGATGCTCCGCTGGAATGCGGTCACCAACCTGACCACGATCACCGAGCCCGGGGCCGTCGCCCGGGATCACTTCCTGGATTCGCTCGCCGCCGCCCGCTGGATCCCCCCCCGTGCACGTCTTCTGGATGTCGGCAGCGGCGCAGGTTTCCCGGGGGTGCCGCTGCACATCGCTCTTCCGGGGTTGGAGACGGTGCTGCTCGAGGCCGCACGCAAGAAGGTGAGCTTCCTGCGCCACTTGCTGCGGACGCTTGGGCTTTCGGGCATCCGTGCCGAGCAGGAGCGGCTCGAGCGTTTCGCCGCCCGGGAGGAAAACCGCGGGGCCTTCGACGTCGTGATTTGCCGGGCCCTGACCGGGCTGGAGCGCTTCGTGCCCGCGGCACACGGCCTGGTGGGCGCCGGCGGTCGCCTGATCGCCTTGAAAGGCTCCGGCGCGGAGCTCGAAATCGCGCGCCTTCAGCAGGTGCTGGTGAAGATCGCCGGAAAGGAGAGCTGGCGGGCCGAACGTCATTCGTACCGCCTCCCCGGGATGCGGGCCGAGCGCGCGGTATGCGTCGTCACTCGATCGGTCCCTCGGCCGGCGGAACAAGACTTTCAATCGGGCAGGTAGATCAGCTCCGCTTCGGCCTTACCGGAGGCGATGCGGAGCAATCCCAGGCTCGCCGGCTCCCCCCGGCGGGGAAACCCCGCGCTGCCTGGATTCAGGTACAAAACGCCCCCGGCTTCCTCGATCTCCGGCCGGTGCGTGTGCCCGCTCACCACGACCTGCACCCGGGGCGGGTGGTTGGCGCCTCTGAGATCCTGCCGGTCATGAATCAGAAGGACGCGCACCGTTCCTGCCTCGAGAAACGCCGTTTGCGGCAGCTCGCGGGCCCACGGGCCGAAGTCCATGTTACCGCGAACGGCGAGCACCGGGGCGATGGCGCAAAGCTTGTCGAGCAACGCGCCCTCTCCGACATCCCCCGCGTGCAAAATGGCATCCACGCCGGAAAACCGTCCGGCCAGCCCGGGGGGAAGAACGCCGTGGGTGTCGGAGATCACTCCGATGCGAAAGGAGGGTTTGAAGGGGAGAACCAGGGGTGAGGCCATCAGCTGGGGGCTCCGTGGACGAAAGGCTATCGTTGAAGCGGGGCATGGCTGGGATCCGGACCATCGCGCCGCCGGAGCTAGGTAGGCCGGAAAGCGGAAAACTGTCAAGCGGGAGACGGTCGGCAGGAAGCGCAACTTACCGGGATGCCGTGCGTTTCACGTGAAAACACCATGGGTTGCGCGGCCGTTCAGCCTAATGCGCTACCACTCGTAGAGCCATCCGAATTGAAATATTGATTCCGCGCCGGATTTGACAGTGGCCGCGGTTCTGGTACATTAGCGCCGCGGCGATGCTCGGCGCCCGTGGCGGGTTCTCCTTTTTCCCCAAAAACCGAAGGAGCGGACGATGAAGATCCTGGTCGGCTACGATGGCAGCAATTCCGCCAAGCAGGCTCTGCAGACGGCTCTGAAGCATGCACGCGCCTTCGGGGCCTCGGTCGACGTGGTGACCTCCATGGAAAAAGGCTCCGAAAGCGACCAGAAGGCCATCGCCGAGGCCGAACGCGCCCTCGAGTGGGCGAAAAGCGTTTTTGCGGAGCAGGGAATCGACTGTCACACCCATCTGCTGATCCGCGGGCTCACCCCCGGTGAGGACCTGGTCGATTTCGCCCGCGAGCACCAGAGCGATGAGATCATCGTCGGCATCGAACGGCGCTCCAAGGTAAGCAAGATCCTGCTCGGCTCGACGGCCCAATTCGTCATTCTGAACGCCCCCTGTCCTGTGGTAACGGTCAAGTGAGATCCGGGGAAACGGCATTCGGAAGGGGCGAGGAAAAAAGCGGCCGCGCATCGGGCAGCGCCAGGAACGCGCCTGAAACCTGCCGGGCGGCAAGTTCGGCCCCTCGTTCTGCGGCTTCCCGGGGGGCCATGCCGTCGCGCAGTCGGTAGGTGAGGTAGGCCGCGAAAAAGACATCCCCCGCTCCGGTCGGATCGGCCACGCAAGTCGCCGGTGCGGAGGGGTAGTGCAGCCGGCCCCCGCCGGCGAGATCGATCCATCCCCCTTCCGCCCCCGCCGTCACGACCCATTCCGCGATCCGGAACCGCGCGAGCAGCGTTTCCGGCGCAAAGCCCAGATGCCTGCAGGCGAGTTCGTACTCCTCCAGATCGGACTTGACGATCGCCGCCGTCTCCAGAGCCTCGGCCAGGTGCGGGCAGGCCTGGGCGGTAATGCAGCCGCCCTCCACACGCCTTACCAGTCCCTGGATGTCGAGAGCGACCAGCCCGGGAAACGAGTGCGCCTGGCGATAAAAGTCCGGATCGATATCGTACGGATGCAGGGGACCCGCGTGCAGGAGTTGCGCTCCGCGGGCCGCCTCCAGAATCTCCCGGGACGAAAGCGGCGCGGCGAGCGAAGGGGCCCGCTGGAGGCGTCGGGTTTGCCGGGGAAGATTGATGAAGACGGTGGTGGTTTCGCTCGGCCCCGCGAAACCGTCGATCCCCGCGGCGGCAAGAGGCGCAAGCAGACCGCCGTCACGCGGGGCGAGCCGGCTGACCACGCCGACGGCGAGGCCCAAGCGGCGATAGGTGAGACCGGCATAACAGGGAACTCCGCCCGGCTTGAAGAGGCGAGCCGCTGCCAGCAGGTTGATGTCCAGGGTGATCGATCCTGCGACCACGGCGCGCTTGAGCCGCGTCGCCGCGGGCGGAGGGCGGAACATGGATTTCTCTCCGGCGCTTCAGGGCGTGGAGCGCTCCTTTTTTGCTTCCAGCGCAGCGCGCAGCCGGTCACGGTCGGCTTCGGCCGCGCGGAGACAAGCCTCGAGTTCGGGCCGTCGCTGCGGGGATGCCCCGTCGATCTCGCGGCGCAGCCGTTCGATCTCCTGTTGCCGCCGGTAGAGTTCGCGGGCCAGGAGACGGATGGACACGGAATTTTCCCCTCCAGCGGGCGGGACGGTTGAACCGGAACGCCTCCGCGTATAGCATGACCGAAGGACCGGATCCAGTCCGTTCCCAAAGCGTGACACGAAACAGAAAGAGTCTGGATTGGACATGGAGCCGCAGCCGAAACCGCCGCTGGACCCGCCCACGATGCCGGGGGAGCTTCCGGCTCTTCTTTCCCGTGAGCTGAAGATCGGGGGTCAAACCATCCCGGGACGGCTCGTCTTCGCTTCGATGAGCCTCCTCGGCCATGTCGCCTTTCGCGAGCTTCTCGATGAGTTCGGCGGCTGCGCCCTGCTTTTTTCGGAGATGTGCAGTGCGGCGACCATCCCCACCGAGAATCCGAAGGTTTCGAAACACTTCCGTTGGCGCTCCGAGGAGCTGCCGCGGCTGGTCTGCCAGATTATGGGATCGGATGCGGCGACGATGGCCCGGGCCGCGGCGCGTATCGAGGCCGAGGGGTTTTTCGGGGTGGACCTCAATTTCAGCTGCGCGGCGGCCACGATCTGCCGGCGGGGTTGCGGCGCGGATCTCCTGCGCCGTCCTGAGCAGGCCCTGAAGATCCTCGAGAGCGTTCGTCGGTCCGTGCGGATCCCCGTGACGGTGAAGTTTCGCGTGGGCTGGTACGACGACGGCGATCGGGCGGTCGAAATGGCGCGCGCCTTCGAGGCCGCCGGAGCCGATGCGCTCACCTTCCACCCGCGGGTGGCGCCGGACCGCCGGGCGCGCCCGCCGCGCTGGGAATACATCGGCCGCGTGAAGCAGGCGGTGCGCATCCCGGTCTTCGGCAACGGCGGGGTCGTCGACGCCGCGGGCTGCCTGCGCATGTTGCGGGAGACCGGCTGTGACGGGGTCGCCCTGGGGCGTATCGCCGTCGCCCGGCCGTGGGTTTTCGCTCTCTGGAGCGGAGACTATGCGGCGGAGAATGACGATTTCTGTCGTCACACGGCCTTTCGGCTGCACGATCTTCTCTTGCGCCATTTCGCCCCAAGGGATGCGCTCATCCGCCTGCGGCGCTTCGTGTTTTACTTCGCCTCCAATTTCCGCTTCGGCCACGAGCTCTACCGCAAGGTCCAGGCCGCATGCGACATGGAAGCGGCGCGTGAGACGCTCGAATCCTTTTTCACCGTGCCGCAGGAGCGTTGCCCGCTGCCCAACCTGAATTACTTTCAATGATCCGGTGTCGGAAAACCCGGGCGACGAAAGGAGCAGGAATCATGGCAAGACGGTGGAAGCGGACGGTCATCGGCACACTCGGTTTTGGCGGCCTTCTGCTCGCCCTTTTCCTCGCTGCGCCGCCGCCTGCGGCGGCGAAAAGCGCAGGCGAGATCCAGGCCGCGGTGCAGGCCTGTCTGGAGCGCTTTTACAAACAGGTGAACGGCGCTCGGGAACTCGCCCGGCAAGCCAAGGGCATCCTCGTCCTGCCGGGCGTGGTCAAGGCCGGGTTCATCATCGGCGGCGAATACGGCGAGGGGGCCCTGCGGGTGGGGGGAAAAACTGCCGGCTATTACCGGCTCGCCTCGGGCTCGATCGGGCTGCAGATCGGCGGTCAGGCGAAGGACATCGTCATCCTTTTCATGACCGAAGAGGCCCTGCGAGGTTTCCGGGCGAGTGAAGGCTGGGAAGTCGGCATCGACGGCAACGTCGCCTTGATCAACCTGGGAGGTGGAGAGCGCGTCGATTTCACGAAGATGAAGGACCCAATCGTCGGCTTCGTCTTCGACGTGAAGGGGCTGATGGCCGACATTTCGCTCAAGGGGGCGAAGTTCAGCCGTTTTCAGCCCGGCTGAAGATCAAACGACCTTCCCCCCTCCCGGCGACGGGTGCAGCCGGCCGCTTCTCAGATTCGATATCGTTTGCCGCAGGCGTCAGGAGGCGGTGGTTGATCTCGAGCGTTTCCTTTTCCGTGTGTCGGAGGCTTTCGGGAAGGACAAGTTCCAGGTCGATCTCCTGGCGCGTCATCACCGGGTAACCGTAGCGGCGGTGCGCGTGGCGTAAGGGCTCGCCTGCGGCGCGTCGGCTTTCG
>CAZQUP010000017.1:37581-44893 GCA_964596545.1 uncultured Desulfatibacillum sp.
ATCCACGTCGCCGGAGCGGAAAAAATCGCCTCGCGCAGCGTCCGATCGATCTCGCAGCCGATGCTGTGGCGTCCGGCCGCGGCCGCCGCGCGCAGGGTCGTCCCCGTGCCGAGAAAGGGATCGAGCACGGTGTCGCCGCGGATCGAGTACATGGAGACAAGGCGGAAGGCGAGCTCGAAGGGAAAGGCCCCGCTTCGGGCGCGGCCGTGACGGCCGGGTCGCTCCTGGCGCGTACCTTTCACATCCATCCAAACATCGGAATACCAGCGATTGCGTTCTTCCCAAAACAGGGCGCTTTCACGGCGTCGCCGTTTTTCCTCACTGGACGAAAACTCACGGGGCCCGCCCTTGCGCACGATCAAAATGTGTTCGTGCTCGAGGGTGACGTAGGCTCCCGCAGGATACATGCCCGAGCCCATGAACTTCGTGGGCGCGTTGGTCTGCTTGCGCCAGAGAATCGAGGGCAGGGGTATGAAGCCGATCTCGAGCAGCGCCTGGAGAATCCGCACGTGGTTGGGAAACAGGACGAAGCGGCCTCTCAGGCTGCGCACAGCGTCGCCGATGATTATGCAGGCGAAACCGCCGGGGCGGAGCACGCGATGGACCTCGCGCCAGGTGCGATCCAGCGCCCTGTGCATCAGACGGAAGGCTGCCCAGCCCTCCCCGGTCTTCAGGGCCGCGGCGATGTTACGGTTTGCGCGGCGGAAGCTCTCGTCCCACATGGCGATCATGGGATAGGGGGGGGAGGTGAGCACGAGTTCCACGCTCGCCGCCGGAATCGGGGAGAGGTCCGCAGCGTCCCGGAAATAGACACGGTGGAAGGTTCGCATGGGAGGGTTTCAACACGGGGCGCAGACGAAGTCAACGTCGGCAAGGCTCTTGTCTTCGCCGCCTCCCGGGGCCTACAATGAAGCGTAACTTCATTTCTCCCCACAGCGGATTGTCAACTTGACCCACGGGAGGCAGGCGATGCGAAAGCTCACGATCGAAGACCTGGAGGTCCGCGGCCGTCGGGTGCTGGTGCGCGTGGATTACAACGTTCCCCTCAAGAACGGCCGGGTCGCCGATGACACCCGCATCCGGGCGACCCTGCCCACGCTCCGGGGGCTGCTCGATCGCGGGGCGCGGCTCATCCTCATGTCGCATCTGGGGCGCCCGAAGGGAAAACCCGCCCCGGAGTTTTCGCTGCGGCCTTGCGCCGACGTGCTCGCCGCCCATCTCGGAGGCCCGGTCGGCTTCGCCCCCGACTGCGTGGGCCCGGAGGCCGAGGCGAAGGCGAAAGCGCTGAAAGACGGCGAGGCGCTCCTGCTCGAAAATCTCAGGTTTCACCCGGAAGAGGAGGCCAACGACCCGGAGTTCGCGCGAAGACTCGCGCGCTTGGGCGAGCTCTACGTCAACGACGCCTTCGGGGCCGCCCACCGCGCTCACGCTTCGACCGAGGGGGTGACGCGGTTTTTCCAACAGTGCGCCGCCGGGCTGCTCATGAAAAAGGAGCTCGACTACCTCGGGGCCGCGCTCGAGAACCCCTTGCGGCCTTTCGTCGCCGTTCTCGGGGGGGCGAAGATCTCGGGCAAGATCGAGGTCATTTCCCGCCTTCTGCCCCGGGTGGAGCGCCTGATCGTCGGGGGCGGAATGGCCTTCACCTTCTACAAGGCCCTCGGTCTTGAGGTGGGCGGCTCGCTTGTCGAGGAAGACCGCGTCGAGCTCGCCCGGAGGCTGCTCAAGGAGGGCGGGGAAAAGCTGCTTCTTCCTTCTGACGTGTTGGTCACCGACCGGCTCGATCTGAAGGCGGGAACGTTGGGGAAGCTTCAAACCGTCGCTTGCCGGGAAATCCCCCCCGGCTGGACCGGCGTGGACATCGGTCCGCAGAGCCTCGAGCGCTTCGGGACCTTCTTGAAAGAGGCGAAGACCGTGCTCTGGAACGGCCCGATGGGGATCTTCGAAATCGAAGCCGCCGCCCAAGGGACGGTCGCGATCGCCCGAACGCTTGCCGCGGCGACGGCGGCGGGGGCGACGACCATCGTCGGCGGGGGCGATTCGGCGGCGGCGCTCGAGCGCGCGGGGCTTGCCGCGAAGGTCACCCATGTGTCGACCGGCGGAGGGGCTACGCTCGAGTTCCTCGAGGGCAAGGTTCTCCCCGGGGTCGCCGCGCTGACCGATCGGTAGGGCGCCGTGCGCATCGAGGTCGTCGTTTTCGACTACAACGGCACTTTGGTGAACGACCTCCCGCTCGTGGTCTCCTCCTACCATCAGGCGATCCGCGAGGCGGGCTTTGCGGTCGCGCGGCAGGAGATCGTGCGGGCGGTCTCGCTTCCGCCTTCGGCCAAGCGGCGGGCCCTTCTCGGGGACGCCGTATCCGTGGCGCAGTGGGAGAACATCCTCGACCGCAGACGGCGGCTCTACCGCGATCTTGTCGCCCAGGGCGCGCCCCTCTTTGCGGACACGGCCGCTGTCCTGAAGGAACTGGCGCGGGAATTCCGTCTGGGGCTCGTTTCCAACACTTTCCGCGAGCTTTTCGAAGCCGACTTTCCCCCGGAGCTCGCCCGGCTTTTCGAATCCAGCCTCTTTTTCGAGGAGGCTCCCCTGCCCAAACCCTCGCCGCAGGCGCTCCGGGTTCTCCTCGGCCGAATGGGGATCGCCGCGGAACGCTCCGCGTTCGTCGGCGATGCCGCGGAGGACATGGCCATGGCCCGGGCGGCGGGTGCCTGCGGGATCGGCGTGACCACCGGATTCTGCACGGAAGCGGAGCTTTACGCCGCCGGCGCAACCGCCGTGGAAAAAAGCCTTTCCGCCTGTGCCCGGAGGCTGCGGGCGGAGCGAGAAAACACTTGACAGCCGGCCAAGGGATGGAGAAGAAGCCGTCGATCGAGGAAGGATGTCGGCCGCGGAGGAAACGGTTTTCCCGCCCGCGGCTTTTGTTCCGTCGCCGCGGAAAGCGGGTCCGATGAAAGAACGCCTTCTCCCAAGCTTCGGTAGCTCCTGCCGCCTCGTGATCGGGGGGCGGCTCGAAGATCTTGCCCGCCTCGCGCCGGGGGCGCACCGGGTGGTCTTCGCCGACGAAACGGTTCTTCGCCTTTACGGGGGCCGCATTCCGCCGGGCCCGGTCGTCGTTGTCGGCGCGGGCGAAGAGGCCAAGTCGCTTGCCAACGTGGGTCGTCTCTACGAGGAGCTTCTCCGGCTGGAGGCCGATCGCGAGACCTTTCTGGTGGGGATCGGCGGCGGGGTTGTTTGCGACGTGACCGGCTTCGTTGCCGCGACCTACCTGAGGGGGCTTCGCGTGGGGTTGGTGCCGACCACGCTTCTCGCCCAGGTGGACGCCGCGATCGGCGGCAAAAACGGCGTCAACCTGCACGGCTACAAAAATCTCGTCGGCACCATCCGCCAGCCGAAGTTCGTTCTTTGCGATCTCGGACTGCTCGGAACCCTGCCGCCCCGAGAGAGAAAGAACGGCCTGGCCGAAGTCCTGAAACACGCGCTGATCGCCGACGAGGGGCTGTTCGCCTACCTCGAGGAAAACGCCTCGGCGGCGGCCGGGCTCGAACCCCGGGTGGCCGCGCGTCTGGTCGAGGACTCGATCGCCGTCAAGGCGGCGATCGTCGAGAAAGACGAGCTCGAAAGCGGCGAACGGCGGCTGCTCAACTTCGGGCATACCATCGGCCACGCCTTGGAAAAGGCGACCGGTGTGCCTCACGGCGAGGCGGTGAGCGTCGGTCTGGCGGTCGCAACCGGCCTCTCGGCCGTTCGCGGCATGCTCGCCCCGCAGGAGGCCGAAAGGGTTCTCCGGCTGCTCGACGCCCTGGGGCTTCCGCGCAGGACGGAGGCCGACCCCGCCGGCGTCTTCGAGGGGCTGCGCCGGGACAAGAAGCGCGCGGCGGACCGCATCCGCTTCGTTTTTCTCGAGCGCATCGGGAAGGCGGTCGCCGCCGAAATGGGACTGGAGGAGCTGCGGGAGCTTTTCCTTTCTTGGCGGAGCTCGCCGCAGGGACAAAAGGTATGGCCAAAACCGTGAAGGAGACCCCACCTGCCGGGGATTCGGCCGCGGAGCGAGCCGACGACGAAAAACGTCTGGCCGAACTCCGCCGGGTCATCGACCGGCTGGACGCCGAGATCCTGCGGCTTTTCAACGAGCGCCTGGAGACGGCGCGCGCCGTGGGGGAGGTGAAACGGCGACTCGGGCTTCCGGTGCGCGACACCCGCCGCGAATCGGAGATCTTCCGGCGGCTTGCGGGCTTGAACCGCGGCAGCCTGCTCGCCGATCGCTACCTCGTGCAGGTCTTCGCCGCCCTGATGGCTGCGGCGCGCGAGGTCCAGTCCGGCAGCCCCCATGCGGCCGACGGCTTCGGCACACCGTCGCTCTTCGCCGTGTTCGGAAACCCCGTGGTGCACAGCTTAAGCCCGGTCATGCACAACGCGGCCTTCGCGGCGACGGGCTTCCCTGGAATCTACGCCGCGATCCGGGCGGCGGACATCCGGCCGGCCATGGCCGGGGTCCGGGCGCTCGGCTTCCGTGGGGCGAGCATCACCCTCCCTCACAAGGAGGCCGTCCTTTCCTGCTTGGATTACATCGACCCCCAAGCGCGGCGCATCGGGGCCGTGAACACCGTCCTGAACGAGGCCGGGGTTCTCAAGGGCTACAACACCGACGGGGAGGGAATCGTGCGGGCCCTCCGGGAACGGGTAAAAATCGCCGGCAAACGGGTCGCCGTGCTCGGGGCGGGCGGGGCGGCGCGTGCGGCCGCATTCGGCACCCGGCGCGAAGGCGCCGAGGTCACCGTCTACAACCGCACGCGCCGGAAGGCGGAAGCCCTGGCTGCGGCGCTGGAAGTCTCTTTTCGGACGCTCGAAGAATTCGACCCTTCCGACGCCGACATCCTCATCCACGCCACCCCCGTCGGCATGAGCCCGAACGCAGGAGAAACCCCGCTTGCCCGGGACCGACTCCGGCCAGGACTTGTCGTCATGGACATCGTCTACACGCCGCTGCACACGCGACTGCTCGCCGAAGCCGAGGCCGCCGGCTGCGTGACCGTGGACGGGCTTTCGATGTTCGTCTACCAGGGGGCGCGGCAGTTCGAACTCTGGACCGGGCTTGAAGCCCCCCTCGACATCATGCGCATGGCGGTCGAAACCGAGCTTGCCGCACGCGGCTGACGGGAACGAAAGGGCCTTTGCATGCGCGAGATTCGGCCGCTTGCTCCCCGGGAAGCCACCGTGCGCGTCCCGGGATCCAAAAGCCATACTCACCGCGCCTTCATCGCGGCGGCCCTGGCCGCGGGCACCTCACGGATCAAGGGGGCGCTCGCCAGCGAGGACACCGATTTGACCCGTGAGGCGCTCCGCAACTGGGGCGCGGGGTTTTCCGAGGAGAACGGGTTCTGGACCGTCCGGGGCACCGCAGGACGGCTTGTCCCGTCGGCCGCTCCGATCGATCTCGGAAACTCCGGCACCTCCATGCGGCTTCTGTCCGCCGTAGCCGCGCTCGTTCCCGGCGAAAGCCTGCTCGGGGGCAGGCCGAGGCTCGAAGCGCGCCCCGTAGGCGATCTCGTCTCCGCGCTCGGCGTCCTCGGGGTCCACGCGGAGTGCCTGCGGGGAAACGGCTGTCCGCCGGTGCGCGTGGTCGGCGGCCGTCTTCGCGGGGGGCGTGTGGCGCTCGATTGCTCGCGCAGCAGCCAGTTTCTCTCCGCCCTGCTCCTTGTTTCGCCCTACAGCGAGGAAGGCATCGAGATCGAGGTCATCGGCGGGCCGGTTTCGCGGCCCTACATCGACATCACTGTCGATGTGATGGAACGCTTCGGCGTCCGGGTCGCGCGGGAGGGCTACGGCCGTTTCCGGGTCGCGGGGGGCGACGCTTACCGGGCGTGCCGTTTGGAGGTCGAGGCCGATTGTTCGCAGGCGGGCTATTTCTGGGCGGCGGCGGCGATCACCGGCTCGGCCGTGACCGTGCGCGGCATTCGCCGGGGGTCGCTCCAGGGGGACGTGCGGTTGCTCGAGGTGCTCGAGGCCATGGGCTGCCGGGTGGAGGAAACCGATGCCGGGATCCGCGTCAGCGGAGGGGAGCTCCGCGCCGTGGAGGCGGATCTCGGGGATCTGCCCGATGCCGTGCCGACGCTTGCCGTTGTCGCCGCCTACGCGCGGGGGGAAAGCCGGATCCGGAACGTGGGGCACCTGCGGGAAAAGGAGAGCGACCGGTTGGCCGCGGTTTGCGAAGGGCTGTCCCGCATGGGGATCGCCGCTTGTGTGGAAGGCGCCGATCTCTCCATCGTCGGCGGGCGGACGCACGGGGCTGCCATCGACTGCCACGACGACCACCGCATCGCCATGAGCTTCGCCGTCGCCGGGTTGAAGACCCCCGGGGTGCGCATCCTGGACGAGGCTTGTGTCGCCAAGTCTTTTCCCGGCTTCTGGGAGGTTTTCGAAGAACTCTACACGTGATCGCCGACCGGAGCGACCTCTCTCCCGGATTTTGTTTTGCTCCGGGAGGAGCCATGGGGCGAAGGCGGAGGCCCTCATGGCCGTCGCCGGCGCACGAGGTCGGCGAAAAAGGCGTGAAAACGGAGATCGGAGGTCAGCTCCGGGTGGAACGCGGTGGCCAGAAGCCGCCCGTGGCGCGCCGCGACCGGTGTTTCGTCCGCGAGCCGGGCGAGGATGTGAACGCCGGCGCCGAACGCGGTGATCCGCGGGGCGCGGATGAAAACGCCCGGAAAAGGGGCCTTGGGGCCGCCTTCGATCTCCGCGACGGAAAGCGGCTCCTCGAAGCTTTCGATCTGGCGGCCGAAGGCGTTTCTCTCGACGGCGATGTCGAGGAGCGCAAGGAGTGGCCGTCCGCCCGAGACCTCGCGCGCCATGAGGATCATGCCGGCGCAGGTCCCCCAGACGGCATGATCCCGCGCGAAGGCACGAAGAGGCTCGACCCCATCCCCCGCCGTGAGCAGGCGGCCGATCGCCGTGCTCTCCCCGCCCGGGACGATGAGCCCCTCCAGACCCTCGAGTTCCGGCACGGTGCGCACCTCGCGGGCGTCGATCGCCAGGCGCCGCAGGAGCGTGAGATGCTCTCGCACCCCGCCCTGAAGGGCCAGGACCCCGATACGCAAGACGCCCCCCCTCAGCGGCCGCGTGCGGCCAGGCGCTCCGACGGGGCGAGCGAGCCAGCGCTGACCCCGGCCATCGCCTCGCCCAGCCCCGTGCTCACTTCGGCCAACCGACGCGGGTCATTGAAGTGGGCGACCGCCAGTACGATCGCTTGGGCGCGGCGCGCGGGGTCGGCGCTCTTGAAGATGCCCGAGCCTACGAAAACGCCGTCCAGGCCGAGCTG
>CAZQUP010000018.1:0-2378 GCA_964596545.1 uncultured Desulfatibacillum sp.
TGTCGATCCGACCAACGGCATCCGCTTCCTGGTCGACCTGGCCTGCGGCGAAGCTCGTTCGCCGGCGATGGTGCCATGCTCGAGCACCGTGCGCACCCCGGCGATCTCGAGGCTGGCGTTCTGCACATAAACCAGGGGCAGCGACGGGTACTGGCTGCTGTGCCAGGGACGGTCTTCCGGCCCGAAGGGCAGAAGCGGCACCATCCGTCGGCCGCGGACGATCCACATCTTGCCCGGATGCTGGCTGCATTTCTCGACGGCGCGCAACGAATCGACCCCGGTTTCGGCCAGGAACTCGGACCACGCCCGGCGGATGGTCTCAGGGAGGCGAAAGGGGCTCGTCGGCCGCAGGATGCTGAAGCAGTCGTAGCGGCGTCCCGCTTCGGCCAGGCGGCGCAGGGTATAGTCCACCCACTCGATGTCCGGGGAAGTGTCGCCGGAGATCTCCGCCGGCCGCAGAAAGGGGATTTCGGCCCCATAGTATCGGGCGATTTCGGCGTAGCGCTCCGAATCGGTGGAGACGACCACATCCCCGAAAACTCCGCTTCGGCGGGCGGAGGCGATCGTGTAGGCGATGAGCGGATGCCCGGCGAGGGGCCGGATGTTCTTGTCGGCGACGCGCTTGGATCCCGACCGGGCGGGGATCAGGGCGATGCAGGAAGGTTCGGGGCGCATAACCTGCTTCACGGCGGGGGATTCGCGAATCACCAGAGCGTGAATCCCCCGTCGACCTGGAGGTTGATGCCGGTGACATAAGCGGAGGCCCGGGAGGCGAGAAAAAGAAGCGGGCCGCGGAGATCGTCGGCTTCGGCCATGCGTCGAAGCGGCACGCGGTCGCAGAACTTGCGTCGGAATTCCTCGTCCTGGCCGCCGCGCACGCCGCCCGGGGAAAGGGCGTTGACCCGGATGCCGAAAGGCGCCCAGTGGGCGGCGAGGTATTTCGTCAGGTTGATTACGGCGGCTTTCGAAGCGCCGTAACCCGGCGGTTTGACAAAGGGCGGATCGCAGGGAAGATGGTCGTAGTAGCGTGCATCGGGGGAGACCACGGCGTAGAGGGATCCGATGTTGATGATCGAACCGCGGCCGACTTCCTTCATCGCCGCCCCGAAAACCTGGCTGCAGAGAAAAAGCCCCGCCGCGTTCACCTCGAAGATCCGCAAGGTTTCCTCGATCGGGATTTCCTCGATCCGCCGACCTCGCCCGACGGCCGAGGGGGGGGGCGTCGATGCCCGCATTGTTCACCAGAACGGTGGGAACGCCGTAGCGGGTGCGGCAGTCGTGCAGGGCCTGTTCGAGCTCGTCGCGCCGGCGGATGTCGGCCGCCCCCAGCGTGAGTTCCGCCGGTCCGTGCATCTCCTGCAGGCGGCAGAACGCGGCGGAAACCGGCTGTCCCGGCCGGTCGAGGGCATAGACGCGGGCGCCGGCCTCTCGGAGCGCCTCCACCCAGACCGGCCCGAGTTTGCCCAGAGCGCCGGTGACGACCGCGATTTCCCCGTCCAGACGAAAAAGATCCATCAGGCGACCTGTTTCCAGGATTCGGCGCCGTTGAGGATGTCGAAGGAGATGGCCTGGTCCTGCTGAAGCGCCACCCGGGTGGTTCGGCCGATGACCTTGTCGATCTCGTAGGGCTCCAGCCCCCCTCCGGGGGACTTGATGGCGATGTCCTCGGGCCGCAGCGCATGGCCCGCGGGCAGATCGCGCGCGGCGACGAGCTGCTTGCCCATCTTCACCATCGGGGCGACCTCGCTCGGGTAGACGCGCTTGACCCCGTCGCCGAGGGCGATCCGCGCCCGGCGCAGATCACGCACCATCTTCTGAAAGCCGATCGGCTCGAGCGAGAAAGCGTGGTCGGTCCCTTTCCAGGTGTGGTTCAGGGTGAAGTGCTTTTCGATCACCCGCGCCCCCAGCATGTAGGCCGCCAGCGCCATGGCGATCCCGTTGTCGTGCGAAGAGAGCCCGACCACCGTCTGCGGAAAACGCTCGCGGAAGGTCGTGATCACCCGCAGGTTGAGCTCCTCGAAGGCCGCCGGATACCCCGCCGTGCACTGCAGAATGCACAGCTGCGGGTTGATCGGCATGATCGCATCGTAGGCCCGGTGGACATCTTCCATGGTCCCGCCGCCGGTGCTCAGAATGATCGGCTTGCCCACCTGCGCGATGTACTTGAGCAGCGGAATGTTTTTCAGATCCCCCGAGGCCACCTTGTAAGCGGGCATCTCCAGCTTGGCCAGAAAGTCGACGCTCGGAAAATCGAAGGCCGTCGCGAACATCGTCACCCCGATCTCCTGCGCCCAGGACTTCAGCTCGCGGTATTCGCTCTCCCCGAACTCGAGCGCCTCGCGGTGCTCGCCGTAGGTCGCCCCGAAGCTGTTCTCGTT
>CAZQUP010000018.1:2388-4811 GCA_964596545.1 uncultured Desulfatibacillum sp.
GTAGGGGCGCTCGTAAGCCGCGCGCGTGAACAGCATCCGGTTGTCGCGTTTCTGCAGTTTCACCGCATCGGCTCCGCAATCCTTGGCCACTTTGAACATCTCCAAACAGGTCTCGAGCTTCCCCTGATGGTTGTGGCCAATCTCGGCGATCACGTAACAGTCCGAGACATCGTCGATGACCCGGTTCTGGATCGTCAGGCGTCTCATGGAAAAACAATCCTCCTTATGCGGACCGGCCGCGGCCTCAAGGCTGCAGCGGCCGGTCTCGGAAGTTCCGCCGGTGCGGGTGTGGCCGCTCGTCCATTTCGTCCGGACGGAGAGAACGACGAAAACGGTTTCTCATAACAGATTCTCCACAAGGGCTCAAATCCAAATGCAGCGGCCGACTCAGCCGGAGACGGCGAGCGCTTCGAAGGCCGCGGCGATGCGCTCGATCTGCTCATGGCTGTGACCGGCGCTCACGCTGCAGCGCAACAGGGACCCCCCGTCCGGGGTCGCCGGCGGGAGCACCAGGTTGACGTAGACGCCGTGCTCCATGAGACGCCTCCAGGCCGCATGCGCCTCCTCCCGTTTGGTGAAGCGGACGGCGATGATGGGGCTCGGCTCGGGGCCGAGCCGAAAGCCGAGGCCTTTCAGCCGGTCGTAAAGGCGACGGCTGTTTTCCCAGAGCCGCTCGCGGAGGTCGGGCTGCGAGGCGAGGATTTTCAGGGCCGTCCGCGTCGAAGCGACGATTGCGGGGGAGGGGGAGGCGGTGAAGACATAAGGGCGGTTCGCGTAGCGGATGAGATCGAGCTCGGGGTGGTCGCTGGCGCAGTAGCCGCCGATCGCCCCGAGGCTCTTGCTGAAGGTCCCGATCACGAAATCGACGTCCGCCTCGACGCCCGCCTCTTCGGCGCGGCCGCGCCCCCGCTCGCCCAGGACTCCGAGCGAATGCGCCTCGTCCACGACGAGCATCGCCCCCGGGTGGCTACGCTTGACGGAGACGATTTCGGAGAGCGGGGCCCGATCGCCGAACATGCTGTAGATCCCCTCGACGACGACGATGGCGTTTTCGACGCGCGCCCCCAGACGCCGCAGGCGCTTGTCGAGATCCTCAGGGTCGTTGTGCCGAAAGCGCAGAATTTCCGCCCCGCTCAGCCGGACGCCGTCGTAGATGCTGGCATGGCAGTCGGCGTCGATCACGAAGACATCCCCCGGTCCGGCGAGGGTGGAGAGCATGCCGAGGTTGGCGACGTAACCCGTGGAAAAAACAATCACGGCGCGCCTGCCGAAAAAGGAGGCCAGATCCCGCTCGAGACCCTCGTGGGCGGCGTAGCTGCCGTTGGCGACCCGCGAGCCGGTGGTCCCCGTCCCCGAGGTGCGCACGGCCTCGCAGGCGGCCGCGACGCAGTCGGGATGAAACGTCAGGCCGAGGTAATTGTTCGTGCCCGCGAGAATCACCGGACGGCCGTCGATGAAGGCTTCGGTCGCCGAGACCACGCGATCCATCACGACGTGAATGGAATCGATGCCGCTGGCGGCGAGTGCGCGGCGGGTTTCGGCGAGCGCGCGGAACTTGTCGAAGATCGCCATGACTACCGTTCTCCGAGCAGCCGTTGCAGTTGAACGACGAAATCCCTGACCGTGCGGATGTCGGGCAGGAGGTTCAGGGGAACCGAAATGTCGAAGCGGTCCTCGACCTTTTCGACGAAGCCCATCACCTTGAGCGAGTCGAATTCGAGATCGGCCACGAAGTCGGTTTCCTCCGTGACCCGTCGGCCGGGCGGGGCAAGCGGCGTGAGCAGGGCGATCACCTCATTCAGGATCTCTTCGTAGGCGTTCATCGTTTCTCCTCCCCGGGGACGGAGGGGGTTCCGAAGGCGAGCTCGCCTCCTGCGCTCAGTCTTCCGGGGGCAGCCAGCGGCCGCCGCGGATGCGGGAAAAAGTCCGGCGCATGCCCTCCTCCAGGGAAAGCCGCGGCGCCCATCCCGTGAGCGAGCGAAGCGGCCCGTCGTCGCAGACCCAGTCCGTGTGGCCGAGTTCCTTGACCTTGCCCGGGTTCAGCATCGGACGTCCGCCGATGGCGAGCGCCGCCGCTTGGTTCAGCCAGGAGGCGCTCCAGAGAAGGGCGCGCGGAATGCGCACGCTTCGGACCGGGCGCCCCAAAACGGCGGCGACGGTCCTGCAGACTTCCGGCCAGCTGTAGCCCCCCGGTCGCCCGTCGTGAATTTCGTAAAATGCGGGCCTCCAGGGAGAGATCTCGAGCAGACAGCAGACGGCATCGGCGAGGTCCTCGACATGAAGAAGCGAAAACCGCGCCCCGGCCGGCAGCGCCGTAGGCGCAAGGCCCCGCAGCATCCAACGCAGGAGCGGAAGCGTTTCGCGGTCTCCCGGGCCGTAAACGGCGGGGGGGCGCAGGCCGATCCAGTCGATCCCTTCGCCTC
>CAZQUP010000018.1:4890-14036 GCA_964596545.1 uncultured Desulfatibacillum sp.
CGAGCGAGGAAAGGAGCAACACCCGCGGTGCCGGATGTGTCCGCAGAACGGCGTCGACCAGCCGAGCCGTCCCCTCGGCGTTCGGGCGGAAGAAATCCACGGCCCGCGCCCCGCGGACGGCTCCGGCCGCGTGCACCACCGCCGTCGCCCCCTCCACGAGGCGGGCGAGGGCGGCGGCGTCCTCGAGGTCCCCCCGCAGCCAGCGGACCGCCCCGGATTGCGGCTGCGGGGGACGCTCCGGCGGAGGCTGCCGGCGGCAGAGCGCGCGTAGCTCCCAGCCCCGCTGGGAGAGACGCCGCAGGAGCACGGAGCCGATGAAGCCGGTGGCCCCGGTGAGAGCGATGGTCTGCGGCATGGGTCCTGAAAGGAAACACCGGCGCTCTTTCCGCCCGTCTTGCGGAAAGAGCGCCGGCGCATGAAATCCCCCTTGCCGGAGGGGAAAAAGGGACGCTTCAGCCGGCAACGGAGCCGACGCGGCGTGTCTCCTCGAGACCGGGACATTCGGTCCGGCCTTCCTGCACCCGTTTGAGAAAATCGTTTTTCGCCCCCGACCGGGAAAGCTTGCCGGAGGTGGTGCGGGGAAGGGTGTTGCGGGAGACCAGTTCGATGAAACAGTCGATCCCCAGCTCCTGTCGGATCAACGAGCGGATGCGCGTGCTCAACTCTTCGCGACGGAGGGGATTCGCATCCCGGCATTCGATCACGAGCACCGCGCGGTCCTCGCCGTTGTCCGTGGTGAAGGAAAAAGCCGAGGCGTCGCCGGTACGCACTTCGGGCTGGTTCTCGGCGATGGTCTCGAGGTCCTGGGGCCAGATGTTGCGGCCGTTGATGATGATCAGATCCTTTTGACGTCCGGTGATGATGAGATCGCCTTCCGCGAGGTAGGCGAGATCCCCCGTGTTGAGCCAGCCGTCGGGGGAAAGCACTTCTCGGGTGAGACGCTCTTCCCCGAAATAGCCGGACATCACGCTCGGGCCGCGGACGAAGAGGGTGCCGACATGACGCTCGGGCAGCACGGCCCCCTCGGGGCTGCGCACCTCCACCTCGTACCCCGGAAGCGGCGTGCCGCAATTGACGAAGGTTTTTGCGCGACCTCGGCCCGGCCATCGCGAGGGCGAGAAGGGAACGGCGCGTTGTTCCAGAGCGAGGGCCTCCGGTTCCACGGTGTCGAGCTGGAGCCCGAGATCGAGCTTCGCGAAGCTGACCGCCAGCGAGCATTCCGCCATGCCGTAACAGGCGGTGAAGGCTTTCGGGTTGAACCCGCAGGGGGCGAGCATCTGTGCAAACCGCATCAGCGGTTCGGCACGGATGGTCTCCGCGCCCACCCCCGCCAGACGCCAGGAGGAAAGATCGAACTGTCCCTCCGTCTCGCCCCGCAGCCGTTGCACGCAGAGTTCATAGCCGAACGGGGGACCGAAGGAGACCGTGGCACGATTTTGCGAGATCAAGGAAAGCCACAGGCGCGGCCGCATCCCGAAATCACGGGTTTTAAGATAATCGACCGACACCTGAGAAGCCATCGGGGATAAGACGAGCCCGACCAAACCCATGTCGTGATAGAAGGGCAACCAGGACATGCTGCGGTCGTCCGGCCGGGCCTTTACGCCGTCGCGGATGATGCTCGCCAGGTTGCTCATCACCGTTTTCTGGGTGATCATCACCCCGCGCGGAAAACGCGTGCTCCCTGAAGTGTACTGCAGGTAGGCGAGCTCCTCGGGACCGGAGGGGAGAAGCGGGGTCCGCGCTTTGGGAAACTCCCGGAACTGTTCGGGGGTCCCGGCGAACCGGAGTTCGAGACCCTCGACGGCCTCCCGCAGGAAGGACATGAACAGCTCGGGGGCGACGGCGACCTCGGCGCGGCAGTTCAGGAGCAGGCGGCGAAGCTGGGCGACGTAGGCTTTGTGGCCCCCTAAGTGGATCGAGGCCGGCAAGGGGACCGGCACCATCCCGGCGTACTGGCAGGCATAGAAAAAGCGTAAAAAATCGGGGCAGGTTTCGGCAACGAGAGCGACCCGCGAGCCGCGGGCCAGCCCGAGCCCGGTCAGGCGCGCGGCAACTTCCAAGGCTTC
The DNA here is from genome assembly GCA_964596545.1 of uncultured Desulfatibacillum sp. GTDB lineage: Bacteria > Desulfobacterota > Desulfobacteria > Desulfobacterales > SpSt-501 > SpSt-501. The sequence continues at coordinate 6,960 of CAZQUP010000018.1, forward strand.
ATCACGCAACTGGGCGTACGGCAGAACCGCTTCGAGATGTCCCCTTCCATTATAGAAGTTGGCCCCGGTCTTACCTCTCGCGGCGTAATCCAACGCTTCCGACAGGGTCGCAAAGTCGCCGGATCGCAACGGCAAGTTGTGTTCGGTCGGTGTCGCCTCCATAATGGTCGTCTGTCCTTTTCGGGTTCTCGTCAGGATTCGAACTCCGTCCTCATGAGGACCGCCGTCTCAGCGCAGATGAGAACACCGCATGCTCAGCACCCTCACCCGCCCGGACCTCTTCCGGCGTAGGAAATTGGGAACTTCTATCCCATCCCTTGTGGAATGTCAAACCCAGCCGTGGGGAATTCGTTCAAGATCTTGATTATATCCTAACAATCGCCGCAACGCCACCGCCCCGCGGCGCGGGTAGAGTTAAATCATGTTTCCGGGAATTGCAAGGTGTTCCTGTCCCACAACGGGATCCTTGAAAAGGCCGCCGATCTGTGAAATGAACCCGAACGCATCTTCCGGATCCTGATGGGAGGCTGGGAGAGGCGGTCGTTTCCCGGCCGCCTAGGAAACCATGGAGTCTCAGACGTCTTCACCTCTCGTTCCGTTTACATCCGTGGTGCTTGCCGGCGACCGAGGCTCCGGCGACCCGGTCGCCCGCGCCGCCGGCGTCTCCTGCAAGGTCCTCGCCCCCGTCGGCGGGAAACCCATGCTCGAGCGGGTGCTCGACGCGCTGCGCTCTTCCCCATGGGTCTCTTCGTGCCTCGTCTGCGGTCCGGCCGCATCTGTCGTCGAGCGGGAACCCCGGCTGCGCGCCCTCTTCACGGGCGGGGGGATCGCATGGGCGCCGCCTGAAGGATCCCCCAGCCGGAGCGTGGTTTCCGCCCTCGATCGGCTGGACGGCGCCTTTCCCGTCCTGGTCACGACCGGCGACCATGCCCTGCTGTCACGCGGCATGGTGGATGCTTTCTGCGAAGCCGCCTTCGCCGGCGGTGGGGATCTCGCGGCCGGACTGGCCTCCTGGAAGGCGGTGATGCAGGCCTACCCGGGCACGCGCCGCACGCGCACGCGGTTTCAAGACGGTCCCTTCTGCGGTTGCAACCTCTTCGCCTTCCTGACCCCGCCGAGCCGCCGTGCGGCATTGCTTTGGCGCGAGGTCGAGGCCGAGCGCAAGCACCCGCTGCGGATCATTCGCCGGCTGGGATGGGGGACGCTGTTGCGTTACGCCGCCGGGCGGCTTTCCCTGGAGGAGGGGCTCGAGCGGATCTCGCGGCGCATGGGCCTATGCGTCCGGGCGGTCGTTCTGCCCCAGCCCGAGGCGGCGATCGACGTGGACTCGGAAGCCGACTGGCGCTTCGCCGCGGCCATCGCCGAGGGGCGGCTTCAGCCCCGCGGCGGCGAAAGCGGCCGATGACCCTCCGGCGATATCTCGCCCTGGAGATCCTCAAGCCGACCGGGGCCATCCTGTTCGTCCTGGTGCTCATCTTCGCGAGCTACACCGCCGTCACCTACCTCGCCCAGGCTGTCGCCGGATCGCTCCCCGTGACCACGGTCGGGATCCTCATTCTGCTGCGGATCGGCATGGCGCTCGAGGTGCTCCTTCCGGTGACCCTTTATCTCTCGGTGATCATCGCCCTGGGACGCATGTACAAGGATGCCGAGATGACCGCCTTGGCGGCCTGCGGCGTCGGGCCGGCGGAGATCCTGAAGGCGGTCTTCCGGATCGCGCTTCCTTTGGCCGTGCTCTCCGGGCTCGCCTCGCTGTTCATCCGGCCCGAGGCCTACGTGAACATCTATCGCCTCCAGGATGAAGCCCAAGCCCGCTTCGATATCTCGCGCCTGGAGGCCGACCATTTTCTTTCCGTGCAGAACGGAAGGATCGTCTTCTTCGCCGAGCAGGTGGAAGGACGCGGCGCAGGGGCCCGCGACGTCTTCATCCGCATCGAGGAGGGGGAGAGCCGCCGCGTGATCCAGGCGGAGAGGATGATCCAGACGGGGCCAGACCGGGAAGGGATCCGACGGCTGTCTTTTCGGGAAGGAGCGGTCTACGAGTTTCATCCCCGCGAAGCCGGGGGAAAGTTAATCCGCTTTGCGGAAGCGGAATACCCCATGCCCCAGGAGGATTCCGACACCGGCCGTTACCGCCGCAAGGCCGCCCCGACGGTTTCGCTGTTCGGCTCCCGGCGTCTTGAGGACATCGCCGAGCTGCAGTGGAGGCTTTCGACCCCCGTTTCGACGATTCTTCTTGCGCTGCTCGGTGTCCCGCTCGCCCGGAGCAACCCGCGACGCGGAAAATACGCGCGCTTGGGAACCGCGATCGTCATTTTCGCCTTCTACTACCAGGCCTTCGTCATCGCCAAGACCTGGGTCGAAAAAGCCCTCGTCCCACCGCTGCCGGGCATCGCCTGGGTGCCGGCACTGCTCGGTTTGCTGCTGGTCGGCTTCTTGGTTCGTCTGCGCAAGGGGGTGCTCTACGGATGAACCGGAAAGGCCGGATCCTCGATCGGTACCTCGGCCGCTGGACGCTGCAGGGCTTCTTTCTCGTCCTTTCGCTGCTGCTCGTCGTTTTCAGCTTCTTCGAACTTCTCGTCCAGGTGAACGACATCGGCAAGGGGAATTACCGCCTGGCCGACGCCTTCCGCTACGTCGGACTCACCCTGCCCAGACGGGCGGGGGATCTTTTGCCCATGGCTGCGCTGCTCGGGGGCATCGTCGCCCTGGGACTGCTCGCCGACCGCCGCGAGCTGACCGCCATGCAGGCGGCGGGGGTCTCCCCGCGCCGTATCGCCGCGGCGGTCCTGACCACCGGTCTTTTTCTCACGGCGGGGGGAATCCTCTGGTTCGAATTCGTCTCGCCCCCCCTCGATCAGGAGGCGCGCTTTCTCAAATCCCGGGCGATCGCCGGGCGCGAGGTGTGGCTGCAAAAGCAGGGATTCTGGCTGCGCCACGCAGGCGCCTATGTCCGCGTGGGGCGGACCGGTCCGGGAGAAGGGCGGGCGGCGGAGATCGAGCGCTACGAGATCGATGCCTCGGGCCGCCTGGTGCGTTTTCTCCATGCCCCCCGGGCGGCGATCGAGCCCTCCGGCGACTGGGTTCTCCACGAAGTCCGCATCAAGCGTTTCGAGGACGATCGCATCGTGGAGGAAGAGGAGCAGGAGCTCCGCCTCGCAGCCGTTTTGCTCCCCCGGCAGCTTGCGGTGCTCGAGCTTCCGCCGGACAGCCTGTCGCTCTCCGATTTGCGGCGGCTGATCGCCGGCCTCGAGGCCCGGCGCGAAAACGCGAAGCCCTACGCGCTTGCCTTCTGGCAGAAGGTCTGCCAGCCGCTCACGACCGCTGCTCTGATGCTGCTCGCGCTCAGTTTCGTCTTCGGCCCGACCCGCACCCGCACCGCGGCCCAGCGCATCTTCGCCGGAATGTTGACCGGGGTGGCCTTCAGTCTTCTCTCCCAGATCCTCGGCCACCTCGGGCTGCTCTACGGCTGGCCGCCGCTCATGACGACAGTGGTTCCCGCGCTGGTCACGGGGGGGATCGCCCTCCGGATCCTCAAGAAAAGCTTCTAAATCGTGAGGGCGGAGGGAAAATCCCCGGGGAGGCAGGGTGCGCCCTGCTGCCGCCCGCGGCGGAAAACGGGTGTGCCTGGTGTTTCAGGGAAGCGAGTACTCTGCAAGCGCGCGAAAGGTCCGCCCGGCGGGTTCCCAGCCGAAGTCCCGCACCTGGACCCGGCCGTTCCCGCGCCGCGATGCGATGTGCAGCAGCCGGAAGGCGCTTCGCCGCTTTCGGTCGCCGCTGCTGCAGGATGCGGAGGAAATCCCCAGGACGGGCACCGGGCCCCGCGGGCCGGGGATTTCCCGGCGCGAAATCCGGTGGGTGTGACCGTGCAGGATGAGCTCCGCTCCGCGGCGCCGGATGAGTGCCAGCAGACGCGGCAGGTCCCGCAGGTGTTTGTGGGGGGAGAGCCCCCGGTTGAACGGCGGGTGATGGATGAGGACGATGCGGAACAGTCCCTGCCGCCCCGTTTCCGCAAGCACCGCCTCGAGCCGTCGGGCTTGGTACTCTCCCAGGCTGCCGGCGGCGGAAAGCGGCGGAGTGGGCCGGGCGCTCGAGACGCCGATCAGGGCGGCGGGTCCGCGGATGCGCACGGCGGGAAAGCCTTCCGCGGCGAACGCCTCCCGCCCCCCGTCTCCGGAGGCATATCCGTCCCACAGGCGGGCCCGCGACCGCCAGGCCGTGCGCACGAGGGCGTCATGGTTTCCGGGGACGACGAAGACCTCTTCCGGGCCGCCCAGCCGCTGCAGGAGCCCGGCGGCCTGCTCGAACTCGGCCGGAAGCGCCAGTTGAACGAGATCGCCCGTGACCACCCTGCGGTCGGTTTCCACCGCGGCGAGCGTGGCCACCAGCCGCTCGAGGACGGCCGGGGCATGATCGCGGCGGCGGCGCAGCAGCCAGCTGACCAGGCTGAGGGCACGCTTTCCGAGAAAGGCGGAGAGCGGGGCGCCGCGGAGGGCGCACAGATGCAGATCGGAGAGATGCGCCAGCGTGAGCTCGCAGCGGCTTCGGCTGCGGTTTACAAAATCCATGCGGGTCTATATAACGCTCAGGCATGCCGTTTTCAATCGCCCGGGGCGCAAGCGGTCCCGGCGAAGCGATCAGGAATTCCGGGATGGTGGTCAGGCACGGCCTTCCGGAGGAGGGGGATCCGGCGGCGCCGCTCGAGGAACCCGCCTTCCCCGACGCCGGCTGGCGGCTGGGGGTGATCTGCAACCCGGAGAGCGGGGAAAACCGCCGCTCCGGGCTGAGGGAGTTCCGCCGCCTTCTGGAGGGCGAGGGGCGGATTCCCTGCCGTGAAGTCCGGGACCCGGCGCAGGCGGCCTCCGCTCTGGCGGAGTTCGCCCGACACGGGATCAATCTGCTTGCCGTCAACTCCGGCGACGGAACGGTGCAGGCGGTCCTGAGCGAGTTTTTGCGCCTCCGGCCCGCATCGGAACTGCCGCTCTTGGCGCTCTTCCACGGCGGAACGACCAACATGACGCATCGGGATCTCGGCCTGCCCGGAAAGCCGCTCGAGGCTCTGCGGCGGCTTCTCGCCTGGCTTCGACGGGGGGAAGGACAGGGGCGGATCGTCGGGCGGCCGGTGCTGCGGGTCGATCCGGGGCCTGCGGGAACGCCCCATTTTGGGTTCTTTTTCGGCGCCGCCGCCGTCTACCGCGGGATCCGCTTCTTTCAGGCGCGCATCCGCCGGGTCGGCCTGCGGGGAAACGCCGCCCACCTCGTCGTGTTCGGGCGGTTTCTCTGGGCGCTGCTCAGACGGTCAGACGAACTGCTCTCGCCGGCGACGGTCCGCCTCGCGGCCGACGGGCGGGATCTGGGAAGCCGCCCCGCGTTTTTGCTTCTCGCGACGACGCTCGATCGGCTTATCCTGGGGTGGCGGCCGTTTTGGGGCCCAGGAACGGCGCCCTTGCGCCTGACCCTGGTCCAGGCGCCGCCCGTCTGGATTCCCGACGCCCTTCCCGCGCTGCTCCGTGGCACGAGCGACCCCCGCCTCACGCCGGAGAACGGGTACTGGAGCCTAAGGGCTTGCGAGGTCGAAGTCGAGCTCGACGGCGGCTATGCGCTGGACGGCGAGCTCTTTCCGCCGCCGCGGGGCGGTCACCGCATCAGGCTCCGCTCCGGCGGCACCGTGCGCTTTCTCAGAATCATCCGATGACGCCCCGGGAACGCCTTTTGGATCTGCTGCGTGCGAACATCCGGCGTTCCTCCCCGGAGGCCGTCGGGGCACTTTCCGAGCGCATCCTGGCGCTTCATCCCGGGGCCGTCGAGGCGATCGTTTTCTACGGCTCCTGCCTGCGATCGGGCGATGACCGCGGCGGCATGGTCGACCTCTATGCTCTGGTCTCGAGCTACCGGGACGCTTACCGCCGGCGGATCTGGGCGGTGATCAACCGGCTGCTGCCCCCCAACGTCTATTATCTCGAGGTCCCCGTCGCCGAACGGCGGGTGCGGGCGAAGTACGCCTTGCTGTCCATGGCCGACTTCGCGCGCGCGGTGACGCCGGCGTGGTTCCATTCCTATGTCTGGGGACGCTTCGCCCAGCCGGCCGCCCTGGTCTACGCACGAACCCCGGAGGCCGAAGAACGGGTGTGCGGCATGCTTGCCCGCGCGCTGCTGACCTTTCTCGAGCGGGTGATCCCCTGCCTGTCCGAGCGCTTCACGCTGCGGGAGCTCTGGCTCCAGGGCCTTTCCTTGAGCTACCGCGCCGAGCTGCGCGCCGAAAGGCCGGAAAAGATCGCCGGCCTCTTCGAGGCGTGGCGGGGGCATTTCGCCGCGGCCACCGACGCCGCGCTGCCGCTGCTGCCCTTTCCGGTCCGTCCGCGGGGGGCGGACCCCGGGGAATACGAAAGCCGGATCCCGGCGACCCGTCGGCGGTTCTGTCGGTTCGGCTGGCGGTTGCGCGTCCTCGAGGGAAAACTGCTTTCGGTGTTGCGTCTGGCGAAAGGAGCCTTCACCTTCGCCGGAGGACTCGACTACATCCTCTGGAAGATCGAGCGCCACACGGGAGTCACCGTCGAAGTGCCGCCTCGGCTGCGGAGGCACCCGATTGTCGCCTTGTGCGTGCTTTCCTGGAGGCTCTACCGGCGGGGGGCGTTTCGGTGAAACGAAAGACGCGACTCAGGGGGTTTCGTCGATGAAACGGTGGATTGCCTTTTCCTGATCGGGCGGAAGTCCCCGCAGGCGGACCGCAAATCCGGTGTCCTCGCCGCGCTGGACCGTGCCGCTCAGAATCATCGCCCGCTCCGCTCCCGGAAGCCGCACGCTGACCCGGATCGCGGTTCCGGGGGCGGGCGAACGCGGGCTCTGAATGAACATGCCGGTGGGGCTGATGTCGGTGACAACCCCGTCGAAGGTCGTGGCCTCGACGACGCAGATCGCACGCAACCGGCAGGAGGATCGCGGGATGCGGCGGATCCCGGCTTCGTCTTCATTCAGGGTGAGGGTCGTGGACGGCGGTTCCCATTCCCGCGGGGCGACCCACTGCTCGAGAAGCCGCTCTTTTTCTTCTTCGGAAAGATCGAGGATCAGCTGGAGGAG
>CAZQUP010000018.1:14052-24692 GCA_964596545.1 uncultured Desulfatibacillum sp.
AGGAGCCGCGTCCTGAGGCGATTCCCCAGGAGCTGTTTGAGCAGGAGCAACTGCTGGTCCCGGGGAAGCGCCTCGATCCGCTCGAAGAGCCTCGCCAGAACGTCCAGCCGCATGCCGGAGCTTCCGCCGGTTTTCATCGCCGTGGCCTCTTTTACAGGCCGGCCTGGCGGAGCAGGCCGGCCAGGTCGAGCTGGTTGACGGCGTCGGTCAAGATTTCGCTGAGGACCTTCTCGGCGTCGACTTTTCTACGCAGCATCATGCGCTCGGCCGAGCCACGCACCGATTGCCGCGAGGCGACCGTCGCCCCCCGTTCGAGACGCGTCTCGAAGGCGATGGAGGCGGTCCAACGGCGGTCCCCGAAATCGAGCCGAAATTCCTGCAGCGCCAGGACAAGCCTCGCCTGAGGGACGGGGGTCCGCGCGATACGGATTCCGGCCTGCTCGAGGCGAAGCCGGAGAATTTCCTGGAACAGAGGCTCGAGCGGAAAAGCGCCCCGCAGCTCCGTTTCCCGCCCCGGTGCGGCGACGGTAAGCGCAAAGACCTCGCTCACCTCCTCCAGTTCCTGACGCGCGCGGGGGGTGAAGAGCGTGCGTTCGCTGCGGGCATCCTCTACGGCAAGGCCGATTTCGGGCAGGGAAAGGGGTGCCCCGGATCCGGGGAGCTGATAGGTCACGTTCAACACCGATCCGGTCGCGCACGAAAACGACACGATCGCTGCGGCGAAAACCGCCGCCCACGACGGAATCTTTCTCCGCGCGGACATGAAGCCTCCTTGAAGTTTTCGGGAAAACCCGCGCCGACTATCGCGGAAACCGCTCGGGCTGTCAAGCGTGCGGATTCGTTAGCGGATCTTTCAGGGGGGGGTCTTCTTCAGAGGCGGCGCCGAGGCGCACGGGTTCGAAGAGCCCCTCCAGCAGATCGGCGAGAAAAAGACGGCCGCGCAGCGGGGCGCCGCGCCGCAACACCAGCTTCACCACCTCCGCACATTCCAGGCAGGAGAGAAACCACACCGCGAAGGGAAGCGTACCGAAAGCCGCCTCGGCCCCTTTGCGGGGCGCGCGCTCGGGTTCGCCGTAAATCGCACGCAAGCCGCGGTCCTCCGGGAATACGGTCGTCACGTGACCCGAGGATCCGGCCACCGCGGCCGAGACGAGGGGGATGCCGCAGGAGCGGCAGGCATCCTCGAGAACGAAACGGGAAGGCAGGTTGTCGAGACAGTCGACGGCCGCCTGGCAGCCGGCGAGAAGCGCCCGGCCGTTTTCGGCCGTAAAGAAAGCGACGCGGGGATCGGTCTCGACTGCGGGGTTGATCGCCCGGATCCGCGCGGCGGCGGCCTCGGCCTTGGGGGTTCCCAGGACTCCGACGGCGCTGAAGAGCTGGCGGTTGAGGTTGCTTTCCTCGAAGCGGTCGCCGTCGATCAGGGTGAGTCGCCCGACGCCCAGGCGCGCCAGGATTTCGCTCACCGCGCCCCCCAGACCGCCTAAGCCCACCACCGCAATCTGCGCGCGGAGCAAAGCCGCCTGCTCCGCGAAGGAGAAACTGCGGAAGTTCCGCGCATAGCGTTCGGGCAGGATCTCACGCTCCAGGGCGGCAAGCTCGACCTGCCGCAGGGGGAGGCCGGAGGCGACGGCGACGGCGGCGACATCTTGCATGCCGATCGCCCGGTAAGGGGTTCCGTCGGGAAAGGCCCGGGAAACGGCGTAACGCTCAACGTCGGTGATCATGGCGGGATTTCTTTTTCGAAATCGGAAAATGTTCAGCCGCCGGCGATCGGCGGGATGATCGTCACCCGGTCGCCGTCGTGCAAGATGCGCTCGAAGGAGCCGTCCCCCCGGTTGACGAGGAGAAAGCCCACATCGTCCTCGGAGAGCTCAAGCCGTGCGAGCAGATCGACGATCCGGGAGCCAGCGGGAAGCTCGACTTGTTGCGCCACGGGGCGGCCGCCCGCCCCGTAGCGTCGAACCTCGATTTCCATTCCGGCTTCAGCCTCCGACCAACCCATCCAGTCCCAGCTCGACGAGTTTTCCCCGAGTGGGACGTCCCTGTTCGTCCCACCCCGACATCTCATAATACAACCGGACGAGTTCCGCAAACCGCACGGGATCGATCCGTTTCCCCCGGAGCGGTCCCGAAGGCATTTCCTCGAACCAGCGCGAAATGAGGGTGTCCTCCGCAGCGGTGAACCCCTCGCGGTTGTTGAACAGACGGGCCATGACGTTTGCCCGTTCGGCGGCTTTCATCAGTTCGTAGAGGCTGACATCCCACCCGGTGATCGCAGCGACGGCTTCGACGAGACGGCCGAAGGTCATGGCATGGATCGGGACCGAGGTGAAGTTGCAGAGCGCGAGCACGTTGTTGATGCCCCAGGCTTTCTGGCCGAGGAAGAAGAAGCGCACCTTGGCCTCGTCGGTCTTGAGGGGGTCGACGGGCTCGAAGAGGCCCAAGGGGTAAAGCTTGGCGATGCCGTCTCCCTGGAAGGCGACGTCATGGGGCGTTTCGATGTGGTCGGCGCCGGTGGGGGAGAGCGCAAAGCCCATGGCCATGCCGGTCTTGCCGCGGCCGTCGTGGAAGGCGAGCTCCTGGCCTTTGATGTGGAAGGCGAAGCGCTCCGCTCCGCGTCCGATCCGCTCGGCGGCGCGCTTGACGCCCAGGGCGAGCGTGTCGCCGAGCCCGCGCCGGGCGGCGATATCCTGGATGAGTCCGATCATGGCCTCCGCATCGCCCCAGCGAAGCTCCCGCCCATCCGTGTCCGCGGTCGTGAGAATGCCCTCCTCGAAGCACTCCATGGCGAAGGCGATCACCGCACCCGTCGAGATGACGTCCAGTCCGTAGAGGTTGCAGAGCTGGTTGCCGTAGGCGACGGAGAGGAGATCGCGGTTTCCGAGCATCGAGCCCAAGGCGGCGAGCGACTCGTATTCGGCGCCCCCGAAGCGGCGGTCGAGCGGGTATTTCCCCTCCTGGCGCTCGACCCGGCGCTTGCAGCGCACGGCGCAGGCCCAGCAAGTGCTGTTCGAATGGAAGATCGTCTGGTGGTAGACCGGCGCGGAGAGGTCCTCCGCTCCTTCGAACCAGCCCTCGCGGAAGTTGCGCGTGGGGAGGAAACCGGCGTCGTTGATGCTTTTCAGCAGCCCGGGCGTGCCGTACTTCGTCAGCCCGACGTTCGGGGGATGGCTCTTGATCCGCTCGTTGTGCCAACGGGCGATCTCTTTGACCTTGTCCGGGTCAGCCGGAGCGAGCTTGCCCCTGCCCCGCACGGCGATCGCCTTCAGGTTCTTGGAGCCCATCACCGCCCCCATGCCGGTGCGGCCGTTGAAATGCTCGAGGTCGTTCTGCAGGCAGGCGAAGAGCACCTGCCGCTCGCCCGCCGGCCCGATCGAAACCACCCGCACGCGGGAATCGCCGAGCTCTTGCTGCAGGCGCTCGAGGGTTTGCCAATTGTCGAGCCCCCACAGGCCCGCCGCGTCGCGGATCTCCACGTGCCCGTCCCGGATCCAGAGATAGACCGGACGTTCGGCGCGGCCGTGGACGACGAGAGCGTCGAAGCCCGCGAACTTGAGTTCCGGGCCGAAATACCCTCCGGCCTCGGTCTCGGCGAAAGCCCCCGAAAGGGGGGATTTCGCTCCCACGACATAGCGGTTGAACCCCGAAAGGGGGGCTCCGACCACGACGCTGGTCGCGAAGATCAGGGGGTTTTCCGGGGAGAGGGGGTCGGTGCCGGGGGAGAGGTACCGAAGCAGGTACCAACCGACGAAACCGGTCCCCCCCATGTAGGTGCGGTACCACTTCTCTTCGGGCTCCTCGACCTGGACGGTTCCGCGGGTCAAATCCACATGAACAATTTTGCCATTGTAACCGAAGGGCATGGGTGAGGTCCTCCTCTTGAGTTTCGAGAGGGTGCGGCGCGGGTCGCGTTCCCCCCGCGTCAAAATTTGCCGTAGCCGAGCAGGTGCGGCAGCCAGGTGCTGAAGATCGGGAAATAGGCGAGCAGCAGAATGCACACCGAGATGGCCACGATGTGCGGCAACACATGAATCGAAAGCCGCTCGAGAGAGACGTCGGCCATCTTGGAGGCGACGAACAGGTTCACGCCGAGCGGCGGGGTGAGAAAGGCGACCTCGTTGGTCACGACGAAGATGATCCCGAAGTGGATCGGGTCGATCCCAAGCTTGGTCACGACCGGCAGGAGAACCGGGGTCAGGATGATGATCGTGGAGAGGGTCTCCATGAACATGCCGAGGATGTAGAAGACGACGATGAGCAGCAGCAGCACGCCGAACCAGTGGTCGGAGATCCCCAGGATGAAGTTCGCCATGCGGGTCGGCGCCTGCTCGAAGGTGAGCAATTGGCCGAAGAGGGTCGAGGTGCCGACGATCACGAGCACGGTGCCGGCGATCATGGCGCCGTCTTGCAGGGCCTGGTAGAGCTTGCCGAGGGTGAGTTGCCGGTTGACCACTCCCCCGACGAAAAGGGCCCAGAAGACGGCGACGATCGAGGCTTCGACGGGAGTGAAGACGCCGGCATAGATCCCGCCCAGGATGACTACGGGAGAAGCGAGCGCCCACTTGGAGCGCCAGCAGGTCTTGAGGAACTCCCCTATCCGGAACTTTTCGGGCCGCTCGATGAACTTCAGGCGCTTGGCCACGATCCAGGCGACGAAGCAGTGGGCGAGGCCGATCATCAGGCCCGGAATCATGCCGGCGAGAAACATGCCGGTGATCGAAACGCTGGCGATCACGCCGTAGATGATCATCGGGTTGGAAGGCGGGATGAGGATCCCGAGCGTCCCCCCGGAGGAGGCGACCGCTCCGGCGTAGGCGCGGTCGTAGCCCGCGCGGATCATCGAGGGGATCATGAGCGAGCCCACGGCGGCCACCGTTCCCGGCCCTGAGCCGGAGATGGCCGAGAAGAACATGCAGGCGAGGATCGTCGCCACCCCCAGCCCGCCGTGGATCACGCCCGCGGGCTGGCGGACGACATCGATGATCTGGCGCGTCACCCCGCAATATTCCATAAGCGAGCCCGCCAGGATGAAGCAGGGGATCGCCAGCAGCGGAAACTGGTCCACCCCGCGGAAGAGGGTCATCGGGATCATTGAGAGCGGCACGTCGGTCACGAGAAGCGCCACACAGGTCGAGACTCCGAGGGCCATGAAAATCGGCAGGCCGAGGAGCAAGGCCAGGATCAGGACCAGGATCAAAATGGCGAGCGTGCTCATGCTTCCGTCCCTCCGATCTTGGCGATCTCCCGCCAGGTCCCCCGCCGGAGGCCGCGGAAATAGACCTGCAGAATACGCACGGTCATCATGAAAAAGCCGAGCGGGATGATCAGGTAGACGTAAGCGGCCGACCAGCCAAAGGCCGGGGTGGTCTCGGGAAATTCGAAGGCGTGGGCCACCAGCCCGATCCCCTGAACAGCAAAAACGATGTTGAAGAAGATCCAGGCGAGATCGGCGAAGAGCCAGACCCAGGGGCGCAGGCGCAGGGGGAGCAGGTAGTACTGGGCGGTGACCCGCACGTGTTGCTCTTTTTTGGCGGCGAGCGAGATGCCGAAATAGATGGTCCAGATGAAGGCGAAGCGGCTGAGCTCCTCGGCCCAGGTCACCCCCGCCTTGAACACGTAGCGCACGAAGATCTGCCAGCCCAGACAGGCGACCAGCAGGCTGAGCAGAAAAGCGCAAACCAGGTTTTCAAAGTGCTCGTCGATCCAGGTCCAGATGCGGCCGGCCATCGCCTCCTCCCCTCGACATGCCCCCGGCAGGGAGCCGAGCGAAACAGGATGGGGTGGACCCGGAGGCCGCGGGGGGATGCCCCCCCCGCGGCCTCCGGGTTCTTCTCAGTTCGCCATGACGGCGACCACCTTGTCGACGATCTCTTTTCCGCCGACGCTCTCATAGAACTGCGGCCAGATCGATTTCGCCTTCTCGATCCATTCTTTTTCGTTGTTGGCGGGCTTGGAGAGTTTCATTCCTTTGTCCAGGCACTCTTTCAGGGCATCGGCTTCCTTTTCCTCGACCCACTTCCACTCGAACTCGGCCGCCTCCCGCGCCGCGCGGTCGATCACCTGCCGCTGTTCGGGGGTGAGCTTGCGGTACCAGATTTCGCTGGCGAGGATCGGACCGGTCCAGAGGATGTAGTGGATGTCGGTGATGTATTTTTGAACCTCGAAGAACTTCATCGAGGCGTTCACCAAGTGCGGGTTGTCCTGGCCGTCGATGACCCCCTGCTGCAGCGCGTTGAAGACCTCGGTCCAGGCCATGGGGATGGGGTCCACGCCCCAGGACTTGTAAGCGGCGATCATGATGTTGTTCTTCGGTACGCGGATTTTAAGGCCCTTCAGATCGTCGGGGGTCAACACCTCGCGTTTGGAGTTGGTGAAAACGCGGTAGCCGCCGACCAGCCAGGCGAGCGCGCGCACGTTTGCCTGCTTCACCATGAGGTCGTTCAGGGTGGTTTTCACGTAATCGCTCTGAAAGAGCTTGTAGGCGTCCTCCAATTTCGGGAAAATGTAGGGCAAGGTCATGAAGCCGACGGCCTTGCTGTAGGGGGTCACGTTGTTCACGGCCATGATGCTGACATGGGTCATCCCGGTCGAGCACTGTTGAACGTTGTCCTCCTCGGAGCCGAGCTGGCCGCCGATGTAGACGTTCACTTGGATTTTGCCGTTCGAGTACTTCTCGGCGAGCTCTTTGAACTTCTCCAGACAGACCACGTGATAGCTTCCGGGCGGGTTGGCGGTTGCAGCCTTGACGACGAGCTCCGCGCCCCAGGCGAGAGGGGCGAGGCCGAGGCCGGCGAGGACGGCGACGATGACCAGAATGCGGATGACGGTCTTCCTCATGCGACTCCTCCTTTTCTCTTGACGAGGGTTTCCCGGGTCGAACCCGGAGGGTTCAGCGGATGACCTTGTACACGGCGTTGCAGTCTTCTTTTCCGAATCCCGACTCGCTGGCCCGTTTGAGGTAGTCGAGTGCGATTTCCATGGTGCGGGCCTCGTTTCCCCAGGCGCGGGCCATCTCGCAACCCAGGCGCACGTCCTTGAGCGCGAGGTCCACCGCGAAACGAGGCTGGAAGTCGCCGGCGGCGATCCAGGGCCCGCGGACATCCATCTGGAAACTTTTGGCGCCGGTGTCACTCAACAACTCGAGGAGGAAGCGGGTTTCGATCCCCGCTTTCTCGCCGATGCGGATGCCCTCGGCGAGGACGGCGAGGTTGGTCATGCCGATGAGGTTGCTGATCAATTTGAGGGCGCAGGAGGCATCGACTCCGCCCAGGTAATAGACGGGCTTGCCGATGATCTCGAGCAGCGGGCGCATCTTCTCGAAGAGGGCCTTTTCGCCGCCGGCGAAGATGGGCTCCTCGGCCTTTTCGGCCTGGGCCGGGGTCTTGCCGAGCGGACAGGCGAGAAAGCCGATCCCCTTTTCCCGGGCCGCCGCCTCGAGCCTGCGGGCGGTTCCGGGATCGATCGTGCTGACATCGATGTAGACAGCGCCCGCCTTCATGCGGGCGAGCAGGCCGCCGGCTCCCAGCATCACCTCCTCCAGGTGGCGCGGAAGCGGCAGGCTGGTGAAAAGGACCTCCGCATCGGCGAGCTCGGCCGTCCCCTTCGCGGCGCGGCCGGTCGCTCCGGCGGCGAGGGTCTTCTTCACCGCCTCCGGGTTCAAATCGTAGACCCAAACGGTCTTGCCGGCGCGGATGAGGTTGCGGGCGAGCCCGCCGCCCATCTGGCCGACACCGATGAATCCGATCTTCATGGTCTTCCTCCTTGTTGGCGGGCGAGGGCTTCACCCCCGTCGAACCCGAACCGGGCGGGCGGAGAGAGACTTCTCCCCGCCCGCACTTGGGGACGTTAGGCGCTCTCGTAGAGCTTGGTCAGGACGAACTCCTCGTGGCCGAGGACTTCCTGGGCCGTGAGCCTTCCGTTGCAGGTGCGGATCAGCATCTGGATCAGGTTGTCGCCCGACTCGTCGAGCGTCATCTCCCCGCGCAGGATGGCCGAGCAGTCGTAGTCGATATGTTCGGCCATGGTTTTTGCGGTGAGCGGGTTCGCCGTGAGCTTGATCACCGGCTCGATGGGATTGCCGATGATGTTGCCCTGACCGGTGGGGAAAAAGTGGGCGACGAAACCCGCGGCCGCCCAGAGGGTCACGGCCTCGGCCGCAGCACTCGAGGTGTCCATGAACCAGAGACCCGGCTTGGTCGGAGCCTCGGCCTTGTCGAGCACACCGACGTACTTGATCTTCTTTCCGATCTTCTGCAGGTTGCCGAAGGCCTTCTCCTCGATGGTCGTCAGGCCGCCGCGGATGTTGCCCTTGGTCGGCTGGGAGCCGGAGAGGTCGTCGGTCTTGTTGGCCTCGATCATCCGCTGGTAGGCGTTGAAGACGGCCATGAACTGCTCACCGACCTTGGCGTTTACGGCGCGCTCCTTGCAGACCATCTCCGCGCCGGTGATCTCGCTGGTTTCACCGAAAGAGCAGGTGCCGCCCATGGCGACGAGCTTCTCCAGGGCGTTTCCGACCGTCGGGTTGGAGGCCAGGCCGCTGGTCGTATCGCTCTCCCCGCACTTCACGCTCACCCAAATCTCCTTCAGGTCGACCGGCTCGCGGCGGAGCTCGCTTGCCCAGTGAACGTATTCCTTGGCCTTCCAGCTCGCCATCTCGACCGTCTTGAACTCCCCGTGACGCTCGATGCTGAAGCCGGCCACGGGTTTGCCGGTTTTGGCGATGCCGTCCACCACGCGCTGGGTCCACTCGGGCTCGATGCCGATCACCACCGCGGCGGCGACGTTGGGGTTGGCGCCGGTGCCGATCAGCGTGCGGAAGAAGAGCTCGAGATCTTTTCCGAACTGCAGCCGGCCGTAGGCGTGCGGCAGGGCCTTGCAACCCTTGACGTTGTAGGCCACCTTCTCGCAGGCGGAGTTGCTCAGATCGTCGAGCGGCAGAATGATCACGTGGTTGCGGATGCCGACGCGGCCGTTTTCGCGGCGGTAGGCGAGGACCTTGGGGTTCTTCATCTTGGCCATGGTTACCACCTCCTCGTCTTCAGATTGTGAATGTGCACGTGTTCGCCCGCTTTGATGTCGGCCACCACGCGTCCGATGTCGTGTCCGTACTTGATCACGCTGTCGTCGACCTTGAGCCGGGTGAGCGCGATCTTGTGCCCCAAGGGAATGTCCTGCAGGGCCTTCACCTTGATCTTCTTCTGGCTGTCCATGTACAGCCCTGTGGCCGTCTCGCCCGCCTGGATGTCGACGGTGGCCACGCCGACGTTGTCGGCTTCCTCGTGAACCAGGAAATGGATCATCTGCCTTTCCTCCTTGATGGTTTGGGGCGCCTGCGCTGAAAGACCGCCCCCGGTCTTGACTCCCGGATGGCTCTGCCGTCGACCGACGGGAGACGGGCTTTGAGCGCAACCGCCCGGTCGGCTGTTTTGTCCCGGATTCTTGGCCTTGGTTTGTTTTTCCTTGTCCTCCGGGCGATGTGGGATCACATCGGATAAAAGTAAGTGGTATTGGCATTGGGGATGATCGCCACCCGCGGTCTGCCGGGAAGCGCCTCGACCCATTCGGCGAGCACGCGGGTCGGATCGGCCGCCCGCAGGTGGCACTTGCGCAGGATGCCGGGGTCGAGCTCCGAGCAGACGGCGACATCGTAACTGACAAGGGTTCTACCGAAGAGGTAGGCCTTGTGGGCCCCCATGCGGAAGCCGCCGGCCTGAAAATCGCGGATCACCTCTTCGGGCGAGGTGAACTGCGAAACGTAATCGAAGTAGATGTCGTCGCCCACCCCTTGGGGCGAGGCGGCCAGCAACAGGATGTGACCCCCGGGACGCAGGGCCTGCGAGGCGAGGTTCAAGCCTTTCTGCGCCTGGTAGAGGCAGATATCCTTGGGGTAGCCGCCGCAGGAGGCGACGACGATGTCGAACTTTTCCCGGATGCCTACGCCGTAAACCCGGGCGCAGACCCCGGCGAGCCGGCCGAGGACTTCCTCGGGATGCCCCGCCTCGAGGGCGACCGCTCGGCGGTCGGGGTCGAGGACGAAGTTCACCGCGAAGTCGATTCCGATCAAACGGCCCGCCTCGTTCAAATCCTGCCGCACAGGGTTTTCCTCGAGCAGTCCCACCCTGGCTTGGGGTTCGGCCATCAAGCTGTGGTTTTTTTCGATGGTCTCGGGAGAACCCAGCCCGATCACGACCCCTTTGGCGCCGCCGGTGAACCCCACGAACTGGTGGGGATCCACCTGCCCGATCACGATGTTGAAGTCCGCCGCGGCGAAAGCCTCGTGGATCCGAACCGGGGTTCCGCGTTGGGTCGTCCCGTAGTCGTGAAACGCGGCCTGCCGGGCGTCGTGGGCGACCACCGCAAAACGGGTGCGGATCTCCGCCGGCAGGATGCGCTCGAGGGCCTCCGCGCCGGCAGGGGGATGGAGCCCGCCGCCGACAAAAACCGTCAGGCGGTCTTCGAGGGGGGAGGCCAGAGTTTTCTCGATCCTGTGGACCAAGAGCGGGAGAATCTCCGCCAGCGGCGCCGGCCGGGTCTCGTCCGGCACGACCAGGGCGATCGCGCGTGGACGGCGGGTGAGCAACAACTCCTCCAGCGGCGGGCAGCCATGCGGCCGATCGAGCGTCGTGTAGGGAAAGAGTGTA